>CAYUVU010000346.1:0-19835 GCA_964448205.1 uncultured Acidobacteriota bacterium | reverse complement strand
CAGCGTCTCCGCGACGCCCTCCTGAACCAGAATGCGCGAACCCGCGCAGCACACCTGCCCCTGGTTGAACCAGATGGCGTCGACGACCCCCTCGACCACGCCGTCCAGGTCCGCGTCCTCGTAGATGATGAAGGGCGACTTGCCCCCCAGCTCGAGCGAGAGACGCTTGCCGCTGCCCGCAGTCCCGCTGCGGATGAGGCGCCCCACCTCCGTGGAGCCTGTGAAGGCGATCTTGTCGACATCGGGGTGCGCCACCAGGGCGGCACCGGTGCGGCCGTCACCCGTCACCACGTTCACGACTCCGGGGGGCAGGCCGGTCTCCCGGCAGATCTCGGCGAAGAGCAGGGCGGTGAGGGGCGTGAACTCGGCGGGCTTGAGCACCACCGTGTTCCCGGCGGCCAGCGCGGGCGCGATCTTCCACGCCAGCATAAGCAGCGGGAAGTTCCAGGGGATGATCTGGCCGGCGACGCCCACGGGGACCTGGTCCGGGAACTCCGCCTCCATCAGTTGCGCCCATCCCGCGTGGTGATAGAAGTGGCGCACCACGAGCGGGATGTCGATGTCGCGCGATTCGCGCACGGGCTTGCCGTTGTCCAGCGTCTCCAGGACCGAGAAGAGGCGCGCATGCCGGTGGATGCGGCGGGCCAGCGCGTAAAGGAAGCGGGCGCGGGCGTGACCGCCGAGCCGTGCCCATGGCTCCTGCGCGGCGCGGGCGGCGCGCACGGCCCGGTCGACATCCTCCGAGCCTCCTTGCGTAATGCGCGCGAGCGCCGTCCCGTTCGCCGGGTTAACGGTGTCGAACGCTTCCGCACCCGTGCCTTCGACCCAGTCTCCGCCGATGAACAGGCCGAAGGAGCGTCCGCGTTCCCGCAGCCAGGCTTGCGCCCGGTCCGCGCTCTCGGGCGCGGGCCCGTATTCGAGGGTTTCGAAGATCTCGGGGAGTTGCGGCATCTCGCGGGCCTCGCTCAGGCCATTGGATGTCGATGGGTGGCCGAGTAGCGGCCCGTGACGTGATGCTCGATCTGGCGTTCGATGTCGGCCAGCAGGGAACTGGCGCCGAAGCGGAAGAGCCCGGCCTGCATCCAGCGGGGTCCCAGCTCCTCGCGCATGAGCACCAGCCAGACGAGCGCCTGCTTCGCGGTGCCGATGCCGCCCGCGGGCTTGAAGCCCACGCGGTAGCCGGTTCGTTCGCGCCAGGCGCGGATCTGGCGCACCATGGTGAGGCCGACGGGCAGGGTGGCGTTGACCTTCTCCTTCCCCGTGGAGGTCTTGATGAAGTCGGCTCCGGCCATCATGCACACCAGGCTCGCGCGCGCGACGTTGCCGAGGGTCGCGAGTTCGCCGGTGGCGATGATGGTCTTCAGGTGCGCGCCCCGAGCGGCCTCGCGGAAGGCGCCGACCTCGTCGTAGAGATCACCCCAGCGCCCGCACAGAATGTGCTCGCGGCTGACGACGATGTCGATCTCGGAGGCGCCCTCCGCCACGGCCGTCCGGATCTCGTCGAGCCGCTCGGGGAAGGGCGTCTGGCCGGCGGGGAAGCCCGCCGCCACGGCCGCCACGGGGATGCCAGACCCGGCGAGCGCTTCCACCGCGGTGGCCACCATGCTCGGGTAGACGCACACGGACGCGGCCTGGATGGGCAGCCGGGACGCGCCCGCCGCTTCGAGCAGATCGGCCCGCACGGGATTGCGGGCCTTGCCGCACAGCCTGCGCACCCGCCCCGGGGTGTCGTCGCCCGCGAGGGTGGTGAGGTCGATGCAGGTGACCGCGCGCAGGAGCCAGGCCGCCTGCCACTCGCGCTTCACGCTCCTGCGGCCGGGCAGGGAAGCGGCGCGCCTCTCGGCGGCGCTCCGGTTCACGCGCAGGTGGCGCAGCCAGTCGAGTTCGAGGGGCGTTCCCGGGTTCCAGGGATGGAGGTCGGAGTGCTCGGCTTGTGCGGACCGCACCGGGAGGTCGCGCACCGCCGCGTGCCCATCGTGTGTTTCCGGGGTCGCGGGCGAGCGGCGCCCCCTGCGGGCGAAGGCGGATGATCCGGTGGAGGTGATGTCGTCAGGCATGCCCCAAGTTATTCCCGGACGGAGGTGATCTGCCAGCCGGGCGGCGATGGGGCGGCTTGCGGGGCAACGGTGCGGGCAGCACCCGTCTCCGTCAGCCTGTCGGCAAGACGGTAGCCGGGTGGGCTTCCCGATGCCCGTGCGCACAATCCACTGGAGCGACTCGGTCGGTCAGCTACCGATCCATCCCCCCGGGCCGCCCATCACTCCTCGTGAGCGGACTCAGGTAGTCCCGATTGCCAAGCCCGAGCTTCCGCAGGGCGACGCCGGTCAGGCATTCGTCCACCACCTGCTTGGCGTTGAGGGCAGTCGTGTAGCCCGGATCGACCAGCGGGTTGAGTTCCACCAGGTCGAAGCCCACCAGGTTGTTTTCGGAGCAGAGGCCGCGGAGCATGGGGAAGATCTCGCGCGGGGTGAGACCCCCGGGCACGGGTGTGCCGGTGCCGGAGGTATACGCCGGGTCCATCACGTCGATGTCGAAGGAGACGTGCAGGTACTCGGGCCCGTCGTTGGCCTCGTCGAGGACGCGCTGCATGACCGCGGTCCATCCGTCGCGGTCGATTTCGGCCATGGTGTGGTACCGGAATTCGTTCTCGCGCATCCACTCGAACCCCTCCGGCCCGGGCCAGCTGCCGCGCAGTCCCACCTGGATGAAGTTCCTGCCGAGGATGTGGCCATCGTCGACCAGGCGGCGCACGGGCTGTGCGTGCGAGATGAGGTGGCCCATCCGCGTCCCGCCGGCGTCGTAGTGGGCATCGAAGTGGATGACGCCGACGTTCTCCTTGCCGTACACGTCCGCAAGCCCGGCCACGTTGGCGAATTCGATGGAGTGGTCGCCCCCGATGATCACCGGAATCGCCCCCGTCTCGGCGATCTCGCGCACCATTCGGCGGATCGGCTCCATGCTGCGCTCCACGCTGAACTGATCGATGGGGGCGTTCCCGTAGTCGACCGCCGTCAGCTCGCTGCGCCAGCTGATCATCGTCTCCATGCTGCCGGTGCTCCGCCGCATCGCGCGTAGCGCATTGGGCCCCTCGCCGGCGCCTCGGAAACCGACTCCCATGTCCACAGGCGCGCCCATGAACGCCACCTCGACCTCGCCCGCGACGAGGTCCTCGATGGTGCGTGCGATCGGGAGCCCGAAGAAGCTCAACACCGAGCCGACCTCGATCGGGCCCGGTTCGCGGGGTGGGTCGCCCGAGATGTCGCGGTCGCGCCACACTTCGAGGTTCGGATCGTTCGGGTCGAGGCGGATGATGGCGGCTTCGGGGTCGGGGGCTTCCTGCGCGGCGCTGTCGGGCTGCTGCGCGGCGGGATCTCCGGCGTCGCCCGCGGCGGCTGCGACGTCCACTTCCGCGCTGGGCGATGCTTCGTCCCCGGACTCCCCAGGCGACGCTTCGCAGGAAGCGAGGATCAGCGCGCCGGCGAGCAGCAACAGGCTGGTGAGCGAAGCCGCCCCACCAACCGCACCAGAGCGGCCAAGAGGTGAACTGTCTCCCATGTTGACGCTCCGTCGATTCGGCGCTCCCAGGCCCAGAAGGCACCTGCCTCCAGGACCCTGCGGTTCGGCCAGACTACGATGGTCGGAGTTCGCTCGCCAGTTCGCAGCGGCCAACCCTTACGTAACGTCAGGGTTGGACGTGGGAACCAAGAGATGATAACGAGAATACATTATCATTCATGCCTCTGCACCGTACGCGCGCAACCGCCACAGGGTCCCTCACCATGACCTACCCCACACTCGATCGACCTCGGGTCCGCTCCCCTTTCGTCGGGTGGACGATCCCGTGTCTTCTGCTGTACGTCGCGTGCGGCGATTCATCGTCCTCGCCTCCGGGTCCTCCCCTGGTCGAGGGCGAACGATTGGGAACGGCTGGGGCCCACGAACACGGCATCGCTCGACTGGGTCTGGCCGTGGACGGCACCCGCCTCACCGTCGACCTGGAACTCCCCGCGGAATCCGTGTTCGGCTTCGAGCGCGCCCCCCGTTCGGCGGAGGAGCGGGCCACCGTAGCGGAGGCCCTCGACGGACTCCGAACCGGTGGCGCTCGTCTCATCGCATTTCCGGACGGGGCGACCTGTACGGTGGATTCGGCGGAGGTGGAGGCGCCCGAAGGTTTCGAAGGTGATCATGCCGGCGAGGACCAGCAGCCGCACGAGGATGAGGGCGACGGACACGAGGACGTGCGCCTCCTTGCTTCCCTCACCTGTTCCCGTGAGCCCCTCGGACCGGCGAGCCTGCGGTTCGCGGACCTCCTGCCCGACGTGGTGCAGGTGGACCTGACGGTGTTTACTGCGTCGGGGGAGGCGGCGGGTCGCGTCGCGCCCGATGCCTCGTTCCGGTTCTGAGCTGGCGAGCCGATCCTGACGGTACGTCAGGGTTGGCGTCGATCCCGCGGATGGGCACGCGTGAGACGAGCGGGGTGCGAGCGGCACCCGTCCCGTAGGCTGTCAGCAAGACTGCACGCGGGTTAGCTTCCCGATGTCCGTCCGCCGGAGCAGCGAGGGGGCGGGTGGGGTCTGGTGACCCCAGCGGTCTTCAAAACCGTCTGGCCCGGCTTGAACCCGGGCTGGTGAGTTCGATTCTCACACGCTCCCGCCACTCCGGATCCTCGAGGTTGCCCGCCTTCGCCGAAGGCGACGAAACACACAGGCTATTGGGCGCAGATGCGGCAGGGCCGCGTGGCCTCGGCCGATGCCTTGCGGCTGCGGGACGCCGTCAGCGCTTCAGTACCTTCCCTGTTGCGCCATTCAACCGCACCGCGCACCGTACCCATCATGAAATCCTTCTTCCCATTGCGGCGCGGAGAGGGTGCGACCCTCGTCTTCCTGATCGCCTTCTCCGCGTTTGCGTTCATCCCTCAGTGGCGCACCATCGAGGCGGGCGGCATGGCCGTCTTCGGCTGGCTCATCGCCGCGCTGATGCTGGTTTCTCCGGCGCTGGCCCTCGTCACCATCCTGCGGCGTGACGGGACGGGAGGAGGCGGCGCCGGGGCGGGCGGAGCGGCACCCGACACGGCTGCGGAAGAGGGCGGGGGAGAGGCCTGATGCTCCTCGAACGCGTCCTGGTCGGGGTCTACCTCGCCGCCTGCATCGGCATCGGCATCGCGGTGTCGAAGAGGGTGCTGGGTTCCAGGGACGAGTACTGGGTCGCGGGACGGCGCATCGGCACGGTCGTGAACTCGATGGCGATCATGGCGGCGCTGGCAAGCGGTGGATCGATCATCGGCGTGATGGGGCTGGCCTACGCCCAGGGCATTCCGGCGACGCTCGCGCTCTTCGGAGGCGCAGTGGTGGGCTTTCCGCTGGCGTCCATTCTCGTGGCCAGGCCACTCCGCAACTTCGGCAAGTTCACGATCACCGACTTCATGAGCTTCCGATACCCGCACGCGCTGGTCCGGTACCTGGTCCCGGTCCTCATCGTCGCGGCCTTCACCATCTACATCGTGGCGCAGTTGAAGGCGGCGGGCATCACCGCCGAGGCGCTGCTGGGCATCCCCTACAACACGGCCCTGGCCCTGGCGACGCTGGTGTTCATCATCTACGTCTCGTTCGGGGGCATGGTGGCGATCACCTGGACGGATGTGATTCAGGGATTCCTCATGCTCTTCGTCATCATGGGCACCGCGCTCGTGATCGTGTGGCGCGTGGGGTCCCCCTTCGAAATCATGAGTCAGGCCACGGCCGTCGCCCCGGAACTGGGCCAGGTCGCGAACCGGCCCGTGTCGAGCTACCTCGGCTACTTCATCATCTGGGCCACGGCCATCCCGGTGATTCCCCACATCGTCATGAGGGTCTTCACCGCCCGGGACGCCGAGAGCGCACGTTTGTCGCTGAACCTGTCGATGCTGGTGTATAGCGTGATGATCCTCGCGGCGGTGCTCGCCATCGTGCCGGTCGGGAGGATCGACTTTCCGGGACTCCAGGACGCCGACCAGCTCTTCCTGCGCGTGATGGAGACGCAGTTCCCGCCCCTCATCCGCGGGATCGCGGTCGCGGCCGTGCTCGCCGCCGTCATGTCCACCACCGATGCGCTGCTGCTGGCGTGCAGTTCGGCCATCTCGCACGACCTCCTCGGTGGCCTGCTCAAGGGCCGGGCCAGCGACCGGACGATGACCCTGGTGCGCATCGGCTCGACCTGGCTGATCGGAATCGCGGCGCTCCTGTGGGCATTCTCGCCGCCGGAACTGATCACCGAGTTCTACACCGCCGGGGTCGGAATCCTGAGCGCGAGCCTGTTCGTACCCACCGTCGCCGGGCTGTGGTGGAAGAAGGCCAACCTGGCGGGCGGCGTCGGGGCCGTGGTATCGGGAGCGGGCGTCTACATCCTGGTGCAGTTCGGCGTCATCGACGTCGGCTTGGCGCCGGTGGTGGTCGCCCTCTTCGCCAGTGCCGCGGCCATGGTGCTGGGGGGATGGTTCGGGGCGCGGGAATCCACGGAGATGGTCGAGCGCATTGAGGCTCTGCACGGGTGAATCGACGGTGCTGGTTGAGGTCGGGCAGATACTCCGAAGGAGGTTGCCAGATTGGCGGGGAGCCGCTGATCGCCGTGTGAAGTCCGGACGGCGCGCGAGCGACCGGAACCCCCACGGGCCGCGGCCGTCGAACGCCATGCTCGTCGGTTGCTGCGTTGTTCTTGCGGCCGCCGCCGTCTTCGGGTCTCGGACCGGAGTGGAATCAGCGCAGGAGTCCGTCGTCCTCATGCACGGGCTCGGCCGCACCCGGGCGTCCATGGCGCTGCTTGCCGAGCGGCTCGAGTGGGCCGGCTACGGTGTCACCAACGTGGACTACGACTCGCGCGGCGGAACCCTCGCCGAACACGCCGAAACGCTCGCCGCCGAGGTGTCGGCCTGCTGTGCCGCGGCTCCGCGCGTTCACTTCGTGGGGCACTCGCTCGGCGGGTTGGTGATCCGCCGCTATCTGGCCGACACCCCACCCGAGTCCCTGGGACGGGTAGTTCTGCTCGCGCCGCCCAACCAGGGGAGCGAAGTGGCGGACTGGTTCCGGGAGCAGGAGCTCGGGCACCTCCTGGGACCGGCGGGGATGGGCCTCGGCACCGGCGATACCGGCATTCCCGCCAGCCTGCCTCCTCCGGAGTACGAGGTCGGAATCATCGCGGGCAACCGCAGCCTCAACCCCATCGGTTCGGTGCTCATTCCGGGCCCCGACGACGGCATGGTCGGCGTCGACAACACCAGAATCGAGGACGTGCCGCTCATCGTGGTCCGCCGGTCCCATACCTTCCTGATGAACGATCGCTTCACTACCGAGGCGGTGATCGCGTTTCTCAGGAGGGGGGTGTTCCCGCCGGTGCCGGCCCCGGAGTAAGGAGGCTCCGATGAAGCGAACGCTGTTGGCATTCCTCATTGCCCTCGCCGGCGCGGCCTGCGCCGAAACCAGCGGCACGCCCGCGTCCACCCGCACCCCCGGCGACTTCACGCTCGAGGAGTTCGTGTCGACGAGCTCCCTCGTGGACGGAGCCGTGCCCGACTGGTCCCCCGACGGTTCGACGGTCCTCTTCCTCGGGCGGGACACCCTGTGGACCGTTGACGCCGACGGCGGCGATCCCCAGGCGATCCCGGTCGAAGCCGTCGCCAGCCCGGCGTACTCGCCGGACGGCGCGTGGATCGGCTACGTGTCGAGCGCCTCCGGCGACGGGCAGGAACTCTGGCTCTGGTCCATCTCCGAGCAGCGCGCGCTCCAGTTGACGGACCTCGGCGCCCGCACGCTCTCCTGGAGCTGGTCCCCGGACGGGGGACACATCGCCTTCTCCAACTCGCTGCGCGGAAACTACGACATCTACACGGTGTCGGTGCCCGGGGGACAGGTGAAGCGGCTCACCACCGATACCCGCTACGACGTGCAGCCGACCTGGACCCCGGACGGTTCCAGGATCGTGTTCGTGCGCATGGACCAGTGGTGGATCCACCACGACGTCATCGCCATCGACGCCGCCACCGGCTCCGGCGAGCTTGTAATCGTGAGCGACCGCGACTGGATGGACTATCGCACCGGCCAGGAGTTCGGGCCCGGCCAGGTCTCGCCGAGGGGCGACCTGGTGCTGTTCCGCTCCTACCGCGGCGGCTGGATCAACTGGTGGCTCGCGCCGATGGAGGGCGGAGAGCCCCGTCCGCTCGCGCCCGAAGCAGCCGATCAGAGCTCCCAGAAGCCGTTCCGGGGCTACGCCCGCTGGTCTCCCGACGGGACCAGGGTCGCGTACACGTCCAACCTGAGGGGCCGCCAGATTCTGCGGGTCGCCTCGGTGGACGACGGCACGGTCCAGACCCTCTTCGCGCCGGAGATGGGCCTCGTGGCGAACCCGGCGTGGTCCCCCGACGGCAGCCGCATCGCCTTCACCTTCGACACTCCGGCGCAGGTCCCGGACCTGTATGCGATGGATGCGGCCGGCGGCGAGCCGAGCCGTCTGACGCACTCGCTGCCGGATCCGTCGCTTGCCGACGCCTTCTTCATGCCCGAGCGGGTCAGCTACGAGAACGACGGGCTGACCATCCACTCCTACCTGTTCCGGCCGCCCGAGCCCCCGCCGCCCGGCGGGTATCCGGCCATCGTCTGGGTCCACGGAGAACCCTCCTCGCAGTTCGAGGATGGATGGAGGCGACACGCCGACGCCCACTACTTCATCAAACACGGATACGCGGTTCTGGCCCCGAACATCCGAGGGAGCTCGGGCTTCGGCTGGGAGCACGAGGAGGCGAACAACGGGTGCTGGGCGCGGTGTGATCTGGATGATGTCGTGGCCGGGGCGAGGTATCTCGGCACATTGCCCGACATCGACGGCGACCGCGTCGCGGTCACGGGCGTGAGCTACGGAGCCTATCTGAGCTTCGCCGCGAGCACGTTCGCTCCGGACGCCTTCCGGGCCGCCGTGCCCCTCCGCGAGGGATACGCCAACCGCATTCAACTGGTCGAGCGGGAGTCGGCTCTGGCCAACATCAACATGTACCAGTACGAACTCGGGCTGCTGACGGAGAACCGCGAGACCTTCCGGCAGGCGTCCCCCACGCTGTTCGCGCAGGACGTCGGGATGCCCATGCTGATCATCGCCGGCGAGGGCGACGTGCAGATGCGCGCGTTCGCCACGGAAGCCGCCCGCTACTACAAGCCGGTCACCTACGAGCGGTACGATGACGTTGCGGGCCGGGCCGCGCGGCTCGAGTGGATGCCGAGGATGCTGGCCTTCTCGCGCGAAACGCGACCCGCGAAACCCGCAAACGCAATAGGTTCAGGGGGTTATGGAAACGTCCCTGCGTAACGTCGCGGATCCTCGCGAGCCCGTTACCACGTTTGACGACCCGCGATCAGGGTGATAACGTCCCTTCCGCCAAGATCGACCGCCACCGCCAACCCAGCGCCGGAGACCGACGAGCAATGACACTTCCGAGACCAGCCGACACCGAAATCATCAACCCGGCCAGAAAGATCCGCGACCACGCCGTATGCATTGCCGGAAAGCACGGCACCCGATCGGGAACGACAGAGCGTGCGGAAAAGATCGCCGAACTCGCGAGCGAGATCTTGGAGATCTACACGCCACCGACCTAAGCGCGACGGTGCCCTCTGAGGATCCGCTTCCGCCGCGCCGCCGCCGTCTCGGGAGGGTTCTGTCGATGAAACTCGCAGTAGAAGTATCGGCGGACGGGAAGCCGCCCGTTGTGGACGTAGTTCCTCGCTCGGGGGACGCGCGCGCGACGGCGTGAACACCAGTAGCACGGGCCATCGTTGAACGTCTTGGCCGTCAGCGGAGGGGGACGGGCTGGCGTCGTCTGGGCTACCGGCATCGGTTTTACGTGAACGCCACCAACCAGTTTCCGGCCCGGACGCGGATCGGCGTCGTGGTCAGGTAGTGCCGCGCGTGTTCACCGGACGGGAGCGTGACGATCGCCGCCGCGAGCATGATCGGCGGACCCGCGAACGCGGATCCCTCCTGTCGAACCGACGCGACTTCATGGGACGCGGGACAAAGCACGTTCAGGTACGCCGCCCGCGTGTCGCCGAAGCCGCCCGGGTTGATCGTCACGCCGTCGGCGTCGAACGGGACGGACGGCGCGTTGCCGATGAACGCGAGATCGGGCAGATCCGGCGTCGTGCTCCAGTACGCTTTCACGACGTCCGTCGGCATGACGGGGAACGTGTTGGTCGGCGTGAACGTCGGCGTGTGCGTCGGCGTCGGTCCCGCCGTGTGCGTCGGCGTGAACGTTGGCGTGAAGGTGGGCGTTGACGTCGGCGTGTGTGTCGCCGTCGCGGTCGCGGTCGGCGTAGCGCCGCCGAACGGGATCACGTTGTCCGGCTCGCCGCCCGCCGCCGCCGTCGCCGTGATCTCTTGCCGGACGTGGAACGGCGGTAGAGGCTCGATCCCCGTGACGCTGTAGAACAGCCCGCCCAGGCTCACCAGATCCGCCCGCTGGAATCGTCCGGACGCCGCGCGGAACACGATCGTTCCCTCCGGCAACGGAGCAGCGCCCACGACGGACTGGCCCGAGAAGCCGCCCCGGACGTCCACCGGGACAAGCTCTTGCCGGTACGGACCCGACCGGCCCGACCGGAACAGCCGGATCGCCTGAATCACACCACGCCCGCGACGTCCAGCCCCGCGAGCCGCCGCGCCTCATCCTCCGGAATCTCCGCCGTCCGCAGATCGGCGTACACCTTCGCGCGGCCCGTCATGTCCAGAACGTAGGGATCAAACCGGAACGTGAACTCGCCCTCCAGTTTCGTTTCGACTTCCGCCTTCACGATCCGGAGCAGCGGGATCACGGTCCCGATCCAGAAGCGCCGCAGCGCCTCGCGCGCCGCGGTCCCGTCCGCGGGTTCCAGCAACGCCACCGGGACGCCGCACGCCCCGAGCACGGACGCGAGCGCGTGTTGCCGGAGCGTCACGTTCGCAGCGGGCGGGGAGCCGCCGATCCGCGCCGGACGCCAGTCGCCGCGCGGTCGCTCGCTCCGGTCGCCCTGCCATCCGGATTGCGTCGTCTCAGCCAAAAAAACGCCGCCGTTCAAATCCTTCACCGCCGACGTCATCCCCTCCAGCGGATCGGCTTCGCCCTCGGTCTGATCGACGGCGGGGACCGGGATCACGGAGCCGATCGGCCCGCCCATTTCGTGCGCGAGCGATTCCTCGATCGCAGCCGCGAGCTTGCCCGTCTCGGAAGCGCACTGCATCGGCCCCTCGCCCTCGTGCGGGCGTCCGGGATGGGAAGCCCACTGGACATACACCACGCCCGCCCACGGACGCTCCACGGTCCGGGTTTCGGTCGGCCCGCCGATCTCCGCCTTGAACCGCCACGTCTCCGGATCCGCGCCGCCCTCCACGCTCCACGACGCCGCCGGGCGCAGCCGCACGGAGCCGCCGCCCGTCTCAATGACGTGCAGGGAATCGCCCTGGCGGAGCAGATCCCGCCCCAGACGGCCCAGGACGGCCCCAGAAAGCGATTGAACGATCCGGTCCGCCCCCTCGACCCTGCATGACGCGAACGCGCGCCCCAGCGCCCCGGCAGCCGCCTCCACGCCCGCCGTAGCCAGCGCGTCCGCAGCCGTGCCCGTGGACTTGCCCGCGATGATCCGGAGAATCGCGTCGGCGTATCCCCCGCTCGATCTCCGCTCCGTTCTCTGCCACGGCCAGCGCATCAGCTTCCCCCCGCCGTCGCATGGGACGGTTTCCGCCACGGCGCGAGCAACGGTTTCGCGCCCGAGTCCGCGAGCACGTTGACGCGCCGCACCCGGCCCTCCGTCCCCGGCCCGCGATGGTAGTACATCATCGCCGCCGCCCGGAGCGTCGCCTGATCCTTCACCGCGTCCGGAGCGCCCGGTGCGTACTTCTCCACGATCGCGACCGCAGCCGCGAGCAGCCCGTCAAGCTGCGATTGCTCCGCCGCGTCGCCCTCCACGCCCCCGATCCAGCGCGCCAGCGCCGCACGATCTACAGCCATATCCGCGCCCTCCGGCTCCGGCGTCGCCGACGCCCGATGTTGATTTCCTGAAGCCCTTCGGTCGGCCCCGAGATCGGCGCGATCTCAATCCCCCGCAGATCGCCCCGCACGACACGCGCCGTCGTGCCTTCCTTCGCGATCTCGGAACTCCGGTCCGGGAAATACGGGCGGAACTGGTACGCCCCGCCCGCCTGGACCGTCTCCAAGAAATCACGGACGTCCGCCGTGTCCGGAAGCCCGTCCGTCAGGATCTCCAACTGATCGCCCCGCCTCCGGAGCGTCATCCCCTCGCCGACCCGCGCCAGCGGTCGATCGAAGCTCCCGGAGAAGAACAACGGGATCAAGCGCGCGTCCCGCTCGACTTCGCGGAGCGCGATGTCGAAAGCGTCCACCGCGATATTCACCGCGTCGCACCCATCGCGACACTGACACGCGAGCCGCGTCCCGAGCCCGACCGCGCCCGCCACGCCGGGTTGCGTCCGCTGGCGCGTTTCGAGCCGCGATCCGCCATACGACGGACGCTCCACGATCCCGACGCCCGCCAGCGTTGCCGCCTCCAGAACGCGCGTCCCGGTCTGCGGCTCCCGACGCTCGCGGATCGCCCGGAACTCCACGGAAAGACCCGTGCGAGCCCCGGAGCGAACGCCCTCCAGCGCAACATCCGCCGCCGGGATGCGGGGAAGCTCCGCCCGCAGCGTCAGCGCCTCCGGCGTGTCCCGGAACTCCAGCCCCGCGCCTTCCCACGCCACGACCCGCAACGGATCGTGCTCCAGATTGAGCCACGGCGTCCCCTCGCGCGTGAACGCCCCGGACAGGAACCGCTCGTTCCGGTCGCCGATCTCGCCGTAGCGCATCACGACGCCCGCGAGCGTGCGGCCCTCCGCCCGAAGCTCGCCCCGTGTCGTCAGTCGCTCCACGGGATCAGGCTGCGAACTTGACCCGCTTGAAGTTCGCCGTCCGGGGGATCTTGAAGCCCCAATGCGTGTGAAGCGTCAAGCTGATTTGCGCCTGACTCCCGGCGGAATACGGATCGCGGATCATTTCCGCGTCGCTCCAGACCGCAGCGACCGCAGCGTTCGCGATCCCGCGCCCGAGCCCGACGAACGCCGCGAAATCGCCGTCCGCCGTGTCCGTCTCGATCCCGCCCCGGCTCGACCACGACAGACCCGCCGCGCGAAGGAACTCCGCGATCGTCTGCGGGGACGTCGCCGCCGTGTGAACCGTGGAGGCCCACAGTCGCCACGCGCCGATCGCCGCCACGATCCGGAGATCGCCCATCCCGGCGGCATACACGCCGTCAACGAGATTCGTGAACACCTGAAGCGTCTCCACCGCCTTCAGCTTGTCCGCCTGCGCGATCACCGCCTCCGTGATCCCCGCCGTCGTCAACCCGGTAATGTCCGCGTCGTTCTCGTTCGCGCCGGAGTCGCCGACGAAGATCGCGCGGTCGATGCCCTCCGCGAGCGCCGCCCGGAGATCGCGTTGCAACGCCGCCTCCAGACCCGGAAGCCTGAGCGCGTCCGTCCGCGAGAACACGGCCCGGACACTGTTCCGCGTCGGCTCGATCGCCGTCGCGCCGACCGTCCAGGCGGCATCCGCCGCCGCCTCCGTCCGGCCACGCTGCGCCGCCGACGCGCCCGCCGTCGTCACGGGATACGACACCTGTCCCGGCGCGACGCTCGCGAACGTCACGCCCACGCGCCGCGCCGCCGTGTCCGCGAACAGCCGGTCGATCCACGTCCCCTGATTCACGCGCCCGTCCGTGTCCGTCGTCGCGCGCGTCTCCAGTCCCGGATCGTCGAGAAGCTGAAGCGGGAACCGGCCCTCCGCCATGTCGAGCGCCGCGTTGTACTCCGCCGCCGCGCCCGCGACCGGACGGCCCGCGTTCGCCGCCTCGATGTAGTCCGCGATCGACACGCGGGAACGCAGCTCCAGAATCTCGCGATCCTCGCCGTCCCCCTCGCCGCCCGCGTTCGGCTCCGGATCCGGATCCGCGACGATCGCCGCGCGGTGCCGGACTTCCAGATCGCCGTACTCCCGCTGGAGCTTGTCGGCTTCCTCGCGGATCTCGTCCGTGAAAGCGTCGCCCTCCAGCCCCGAGATTTCGTTGAGCCGCTGCCGCACTTCGGACAGTCGAAGCTCAATCCGTTGCCGATTCGTCATGGTGTAGCCAACTCCTGTACGAGTCCCGCCCAGCGCGCCCGCGCCGGGTCTCTTGGTGTGCGCCGATGCTCCGCGATATGGCAGCCCCGGCAAAGAGTCTCCACGGCGCCCAGATCGAAGAACTTCCCCGGACGCCGGTCCCGATGATGCGCCTCCAGATCGCCCATCCGCCCGCAGCGGACGCAGCGCCAGCCGTCGCGTTCCTTCGCCGCCAGCGCGACCCGCCGCCAGCGCCGGTCATGATGCCGCGCGCTCACCGCGCCACCGCATAGCGCCGCCGACGAACCGGCTTCACCGCGCCGCGCCGGACGCCCTCCGCGACCGCCAGAATCGCAGCCGCCGCCGCATCGTCCCGCGCCCGCTCGCGCCGCCCGCCTTCCCGCTGCTTCGCAAGCTTCGCGTTGCCCGCCGGGTCGCTCACCGTCCGCGCCTCCGCCATCGCCGCGCGGAGCAAGAGCGACACGCGCGGAGCAACCTTCCCCTCCGCGATCGCGCGCCGGAACGCCCGCACGTCCGCGCCGCCGTCCCGGTATCCCATGCCCCGGAGCGACAGGGACGCCATGGGGACGCCCGCGCCCTCCAGACCGTCCCGCAACTCGCCCTCGCGCCAGCGATCGGCGGCAACGGCCACGGGACGCCCGAACCGATCGAGCGCGTCCCGGAGCAGCCGGGAGACGTCTACCGCGTGCCCGTCGTGAACCGTCAACTCGCCGCGCCGCGCCATGTCCCGGTACAGGGAGCCCACGCCGTCCCGGAGCCCGCGTTCCGCGAGCGTCGGACGGCTGGGGAACGCCGCCAAGACGTCCAGACGGCCCGTTCCCGGCCAGTAAGCCGATACCGCCGACTGTGCAGCCGTCCCGCCCAGATCGACGCCCCAGACGCACGGCCCCGCCGCGTCCGCCTCGCCCTCGATCGCCGCCCACGTCTCCGCCTCGATCAGAACCGACTCCAGCACGTCCGCCACGCCCAGGTTGAGCCGGAGCGCCCGGAACGCGGCCAGCGCCTCCGGATTGCCGCGCGCCTTCCGCGCCTCGCGCCGAGTCTGTTCCTCCAGCGCCGGGAAGTAGCGGAGCGACGGGTTCGCCCGCTGCCACGTCCGTTTCCAGAATGGGGGATCACCGTCCCGCGCCGCGTGAACCTGCACGTAATCCGACGTCTTGAGCGCGAGCGCGAAGGGATGCGCCGACGTCGCCGCGCGCGTCCCCAAGAGGATCAGCCGGGAGCCGGGGATCCCCCCGAGCGACGTCCGGAGCGCCGCGAGCATCGCGTCAACCTTGCCTTTCGGCCACTGCGCGACTTCATCGGCGAGAATCAGCGCCGGAGCGCCGCCGTGCAGCCCGCCGGGATTTGCCCCGAGACAATCCAGCGTCCGCCCATCCTCCAGCGATTCGAGAGACGCCTGATTCACCGTGTCCTGCTTCCGGTAGCGCCCGAGACGACCCGCAGCGTCCAGAAACCGCAGGACGTGACGGAACAGCCGCCTCGACTGCTTCAGCGTCGCCGACACGACCGCGATCTCCGACGCCGGTCCCGCCACGCCGTCCCCGTCCAAGTACGCCGCCGCGATCGCCGCCGTCAGCGTCGTCTTGCCCGCCTTGCGCGCCACCGTCAGCGCCGCCTCGCCCACGCCGTCAGCCAACGCGCCAACCACGAACCGACGCTCCCACGGAAGCACCCGGAACGGCTCCCCAGCCCCGTGCCCCTGCGTACACGTCAGCCCCTCCAGATACGACAGAACCCGCCGTGCCTGTATCGACGCTCGTCTAACCCCCATCGGTGCCGCCCCCTTTGGAGGTATTTGCGCGGTGCCATCCCCGCACACCATCAGCCCACGCGCGCCACGAAAACGGGACGCGGGGGAAGGGTCGCCCGTCGTCGAACAGAGTCCAGCGCCAGCGGTGCGGGCAGAAGGTGCGGCCCGATGGGGAGCCCATGACCCGGAGTCCGAAATCCGCCAGCGCCTCGCGGCAACTGGAGACTCCGCATCGGGACCGCGATCGCACGACCTTACGCCTCCAAGCCCGGACCGGAAGCGGCTCGAAAAGGATTCGGGGGAACGCTTGTCACCAGTTCGCCTTCCCCGCCGATCAGTTGACGGTGGAGCGCCCGGTAGGCGTCGCTTCGCATGAGATCCCGGATATCGACCACGAACTCGCGCCCTTCCTGTTCGGGATCGGAGATCATGAAGCCGCTCCCGTCGACGGCCATTCGGAAGGTGAGTCGGTCCGGCCAACCCAAGAGCTTCTGCAACAGCCCGCCGATCTCGACGATGGCGGCCACGGTCGCGGCCTTGAAGCCGTCCTCGTACGCGTGACGCAGCACACGCTGCACGTCTTCGGGTCTGATGGTCTCCTGACTCATGATGCCTCCGGGAAAAAGAAAAGCCGCGGCCCGGGACTCATTGCTCGGACCTGCGGCTTTGCTCTGTAGCCCACTCAAGGTTTCCAGCTTGGGGGGCCACGCGAACATGATGTGGAAACGACTGTGAGCGCGCAAGTTGGGGTTCACACCCCCACTGTGAAGGTCACAATCCTTGCGTCTGCCCGGACGATCCGGATGAGCACGTCCGCTGACGCTCCCCCGCTCATCCGTCGCGCCGGGCTGTTTACCTGCGCGCGGGTCTGCGCGGGGGAGCGTTTGGACTCTCGCGCGCCTGATGTGCGCGCGCGCGTGAAAGGCCTTCACTTCAGGACCGTCATGCTGGGCGTCGGGGGCTTGCCCTCCCGGCAGCGTTGCAACTCGCGCTCCAGCGCCTCGGATCGCGTCTCCGCAGCCTCTGCCCGCAGCCTGAGCACATTCACGTCCGTCCGAAGGTGGGCGATGGTCTGGCGCGCTTTGACAAGCTCCGCGGCCATGACCGCATCGGCGTTCTCCTCCAGCGCGTCGATCTTCGCGTCCCTGTCCGCGATGATACGATCCCGCTTCTCCATGGGAGACACCCAGTCAGGGTCGCTCCGGCGTGTCCGCTTCTTTGGCTTCCAGTCCGACTCGACCGCCGCGACCGCTTTCTCTTGTTCCTCCGGCGTCGGGGGCAAAACGGGCACGATGACCGTTTTGGCCTCCTCCGGCGTCTCGTCCGTCGCCGCCGTCAGGAGCGCGCGGATTCCGCCCCGAGCCACTACCTCCTCCGCTTCCAGTCCGGTGTCCGCCAGCCGCATCCAGCGCCGAGCCGTCTCGACAGACACCTCGCACGACGCCTCCAACCATTCGGTAAACTGGCCGTGCGGGATCCGCTTTTTCGCCTCGATCGCAGCGTTCCCGGCCTTGATCGCGCACCGATAGAACGCGATGGCGTGTGTCCGACTGAGAGTGTTTGCGGACCGGATCTCGCGCGCCAGCGCGTCGAGCTTCCGGTCCGCGATGGCGAGCCCGGTTTGGTCACCCCGCCCGCTCATGACGCACCCCCGTACTCCACCCGGGGGAGCGCCGCGATCCAGTCCTGGACCTCGGATTCGTCGAACCGGACTACGTTCTTGTCGATCTCGAAGGGCTTGGGGAACGCCCCCTTCCGGATCCGGCGAAGGATCGCCGATTTCGACAGTCCGGTACGCCGTGAGACTTCGCGATAGGTGAGCATGATGAAAGCCGCCTCCCGTTGAGTAACCCAACCGGGAGGCGGCCCGTCCGAACTCCCGGCCAACCTTTGCTCGTTCCTTTGCTCGGTCGGCCGGGGTTGTCCGGCACGGAATGAAGCTAACCGGCGCGGCCCGTCGCGTACACACCCCACGCCTCCATGACGGGACGTCGGCGCTCCAGAAGGTCGCTGCGGGCGTATGCGCCTTCCACGCCGGGCACGACATGGCCCAACGCAGCCTCCGCGACTTCGCGCGGGCAAGCGTCCGTTTCGCTTGTCCAGTCCCGGAACGTGGACCGGGCGTTCCCGTGGACGGTGCCGCCGCCGTTGCGCTTCATGACGCGGTTGATGGTGCCCTTGTCGATCTTGCCGCCGTTGCGCGCCGGGAAGATCAACCCGCGCCCGCGCGCCAGCTTCCGCGCCTCGGCCAGCACCGCCAGCGCCGCGCCCGACAGCGGAATGCGATGATCGCGCTTGCCCTTCATCCGCTTCGCCGGGACCGTCCAAACGTGGTCGTCGTCGATCTCGCTCCAGCGCGCGCCCAGCGCCATGTCCGGGCGCGAAGCGGTCAGGACCGCGAACTGGATGACGAGTGCGTTCTGCCGCCGTGCCTGCGGGCGCTTGTGATCGGTGTCCAGCGACCGGAAGGCCGCGGGCATCTCCGCAACCGGGATCGCCTCGAAATGCTCGACTCCGTTCCCGTTCGTCGGGAGCTTGCGCCGGAGCCCCGCGGCCGGGTTGGGCTCGACGTCGGCGTAGTCGAGGATGCGCCGGATGTGGGTGAGCCGCGTGCTCGCCAGTGTCCGCTTGGTGCTCCAGATCGGGACGATCTCCGCCCGGACGTCTTCGCGGGTGATCTGGTTGACCGGCTTGTGCCGGAACGCGACCTCATGGACCGTCGCGCGGTACTTGTCTTCGGATCCGCCCTTGACGGCCTTCCAGCCGGCGCGCGCGAGCGCGATGAACTCCTCCGCCGCATCCTCAAAGGAAGGCGCGTCAGGGAGCGCCTGGACGGGCTCCTGAGCGACTTCGGCACCGTGACGGGGATCAACACCCGTCCTGCGGATGATCGCGTCCGTGACGGCCAGGAACCGCGCC
The DNA here is from genome assembly GCA_964448205.1 of uncultured Acidobacteriota bacterium. GTDB lineage: Bacteria > Acidobacteriota > Vicinamibacteria > Marinacidobacterales > Marinacidobacteraceae > Marinacidobacterium. Next base: position 999 of record CAYUVU010000346.1, on the reverse strand, counting down.
ATGTCCAAACTCACGTCAGGGAACGCGCCCAACCCCCGGGACCGCTGCTTCCCGTCCGCACCGCGGTACGACTGGACCCACGACTTCCCGCCCGTCGCGACCCGCAGCCGGAGCCCGTATCCCTGCGATCCGTCGGAGTAGAAACCCGGTGCTCGCACCTTCTGGCAGAAGCCCGTTGTCAGTCTCGCCGGTCGCTTCATGTCTCCCCCTTGTGCCACATTTGAACGATCTAGTTACCACATAAGAGATCGTAGGGGAGTCGTGACGCTCGCGCAACAATCCGCGGAAATGCCGATGGTAGCTGACTCGTTGCGGAATGACGCGGCTTGACGCGGAATGAAATATCTAGGATGCTGGCCTTCCTGGATCGTCACCTGAAAGGCGACGTGGACCTCTGGCCATAGGTGCAGTAGCGGGGCCGCACGTCTAACCCGGCGCGCGCGCCTGCCACTCGTCGCGCAGGACGGAGTAGATCACCATGTCCTGCCGGGTGCCCGGGTCGGCGTCGCTTGGACGTTCGCTTCTCAGCAGCCCGTCCCGCCTCATCCCCAGCTTTTCCATCACTCTCGAGGACCGGGTATTCGCAAGGTCCGCCATCGCGGTGATCTTTGCGAGCTCGAACTCGTTGAACGCCCAGCCCATGACCGCTGTCGCGGCCTCCCCGGTGAGGCCCTTGCCCCAGTGCGCGCGGGCGATGCTGTATCCGATTTCGCCGGTCCCGGCGGACCTGTCGACCCTGATGTTGATGCCGCCGACGCACCTGCCGCCCAGGCAGATCGCGAAGACGGGATTCGTGTCCCACGGAGCCAGCACGGAACGCGCCACAAACTCGACGGCGTGCCTGTGCTCGTAGGGGCGGGGAACAGGCAGATACCGGCCCCACTCGGGGTCGCGCGCGTAGGCGTACACGTCGTCAACGTCCGTGAGTTGGAACGGGCGCAGAAGCAGCCGATCGGTTCCGAGCGTAGTCATGACTCATCCGCGCCGGGACGTTTCCCT
>CAYUVU010000345.1:0-3908 GCA_964448205.1 uncultured Acidobacteriota bacterium | reverse complement strand
GGTCGATATCGGGGGTCTCGGATTCCCAGCTCCGGTCGATAACTGAGAGTCGTCCGCACCGTGGGGCTGCATGGGGGTCACGCCGTGCGCGGCGCGGAGCGCCGCGCGTGCCGGTCGGAGACCGGCGTTCCAAGCCGGGGGCGCCATCCTGCGGGAGAGCGTTCCAGCCGGTGGGGTCATCCCGCGGGAAAGCGCTGAACCGCCTGCGGCGCTGCGCGCCGCGTGCCGGCTGGAAGCCGGCGTTCCAGGCCGGCGCGTCGGGCTGGTCTAGTGCGGGTGGGCGTCCTCGTAGTGCTCGGCGAGGAGGTCCCTGCCGAAGTCTCCGGTCAGGTCGCGCCAGACCGAGTGGATGTGGTTCGCGCCGTTTTGGGTGTTGTCGTACTCGATGAGGAAGGTCGGGCCGTGGATCCGGTAGTAGTGCGGCTCGCCGGGGGCGGCGCTCCCCGCCCACGCGAAGTGGATGTCGCCGAGGCCGGCCGCCGTGATCCGGTCGAACTCCTCCTTCGCGAGATCGAGCCGCATCCGGCCCAGGTAGACCTGGATCAGCTCGACGACCTTGTCGCGCTGCTCGTCCGTCATGTCTCCGATGGGGATCCCGAGCGGCGCTCCGGGATCGGCGACCCGATCCGTGCCGGTCAGGATGTCGGGCGGCGCCTCGGCGTCGAAGATGACCTGCTCGCGCGCCTCGCCGGCGAAGAGTGCGAGCAGTTCCCTCGCCACGGTCTGTTCGGCGGCGAGCACCTCGAGACCCGTGTGCCGGCCTTCGTCGACGATCGCCGGGTTGCTGCCCATGAACGCCGGGGCCGCGATCACCTCGCCGCCCCTGAGGGTGACGTTGAGCGACAGGTGATGCCCCTCGACGCGCCAACCCCAGGGGGCCGAGTCCGACGGCTCGTCGAAGACCGTGAAGTGGTAGCGGTCGGAATCGCGAATGTCGCGGCCTTCGCGCTCGTAGAGGATCTGCTCGAGGTACATGATGCCGAGCGCCTTGCTGATCCCGTCGTGGCTCAGCACGGTGCCGAGCAGGCGGTCGGCGAGCCGGCGCTGGGGAGGGGTGAAGTCCCCGTACGGCACGCCTTCCCGATCCCTCGGGATGAAGTGCCAGTTGAGCCGTTCCTCGTCATCGAACGGGAAGGTCGCCCGGGCCCGCTGGCCGTCATCGAGCGACGCCAGGAAGTGGCGCGCCCGGTCGATCATCTCGCCGGCGACATCGGGCGCGGCGGCCGTCCAGCCGATCGACGCCGCGAGCGCCACACCGGCGAACAACAGGGCCCCGGCCCTGGTCCTGATCCTCAACTTCATCGTCCTTGCCTCCCTCCGGGGCCGATTCTACTTTCGGGAATCCGGCGGTGCTCCACGGCTACAATCGCCTGCCGTTTTGCCTGTCCGTCCGATCCTGCGGTATGGGGCTTCCACCCTCGCGACCCCGTCCGAGCCCATCCAGGATTTCGACCGGAACTGGCAGGAACTGGTGGACGACATGGTGGCAACCATGTACGCCGCCCCCGGAGTCGGCCTTGCCGCGCCCCAGATCGGAGTGGGAGTCCGGCTGATGGTCATCGACATCACGGTCGGCGAAAAGGACGGCGAGCTGATCGTGATGGCGAATCCGGAGATCCTCGAATCCGAGGGGAGCCAGTCCGAAGAGGAGGGATGCCTCTCGGTGCCGGGGTATTCGGGGGTGACCCGCCGGGCGCAGTGGGTTCGGGTCCGCGGCCAGCGTCTCGACGGTTCCTTCTACGAGATGGAGGGGGAAGGACTGCTGGCCAGGGCGTTCGCCCACGAGGTGGACCACCTGAACGGCCGTCTCTTCCTGGACCGGCTCGGCGTCCTCAAGCGGGACCTCATCGTTCGCAAACTGCGCCGCCGCATGCGTCGCGGCGACTGGTAGCGCCCGGCGACCCGGCGCGGGTGCCGGTGGAGGGACGGAGGTGGAGCGCCTCCGCGTGGTCTTCCTGGGGACCTCCGCGTTCGCCGTCCCGGTGCTCTCCGCGCTGCACGCGCGCCACTCGGTGCTCGCCGCGGTTACCCAGCCGGACCGGCCGGCCGGCCGCAGCCACCGCCCGCGCGTCAGCCGGATCAAGCGTCTGGCGCAGGAACTCGCGATCCCGGTCCGGCAACCGGAACGGATCCGCCGCCGGAGCGGTTGGGAACCGGTGGCGGACCTCGAGCCCGACGTTCTCGTCGTCGCCGACTACGGCCAGATCCTCCCGGCCCGCCTGCTGGCGGCGCCGCGGCTCGGGGCCGTCAACGTCCACGCCTCGCTGCTTCCCGAACTCCGCGGCGCCGCTCCCGCGATCTGGGCCGTGGCCCGCGGTCATCGCCGGACCGGCGTGACGACCATGCTCATGGACGCCGGACTCGACACCGGTCCGATCCTGCTCCAGCGGGAAACCGAAGTCGGGGCCACGGAAACCGCGGGTGAACTCCTGGCCCGGCTCGCTCCCCTGGGAGCCGAGCTCCTCATGGAGACCCTGTCCGGACTCGCCGGCGGACGGATCGCGCCGCGCCGCCAGGACGACGAAGCGGCCACGCTCGCCCCCCGGGTCCGGAAGAGCGATGCCGCCCTGGACTGGGAACTGGAGGCCCCCGCGCTGGTGAACCGGGTGCGCGCCTTCTCCCCCACTCCGGTGGCCTTCACGGCGGTCCGGGAGGGGAACGCCGGGGCAATCGCCCCGGTTCGGATCCACCGCGCCGCAGCCGCCGACGGTCTCCCGGAGAAGGGCCAGCCCCCGGGGTCCTTCCGGATCGCGGGCAGCCGGAGCGCCCCCCGGCTGGTCGTGGCCTGCGGCGGCGGCACCGCACTGCTGCCTCTCGAGGTCCAGGCCGCGGGACGGCGCCGGCTCCCCGTCGCCCAGTTCCTGCGGGGGAACGCCGTCCCGCCCTCCGGGCGTTTCGCGAGCGCCGCCGAAGCGGCCGGGCTGGCGGAGTCCTGACGGAGAACGGATCGCGATGCGCACCGGGCTGCGACGCGCCGCGTTCTTCCTGGCCGGGGCCCTGGGGATTGTGGCCGTCACCTACGGCGTGCTGGTCGTGGTGGCGAGCACGCGCCCTCCCCGGCCGGTGCATGATTTCTTCACGGCCCCGGTCCGGAACGTCGCGCACCGCGGAGGCGGCATGCTGGCGCCCGAGGCCACCCTGGCGGCGTTCGCGGCGGCAACCCGGGCGGGGGCGGACATCCTCGAAATGGACGTCCGGCTGAGCGCCGACGGCGCGCTCGTGGTGATTCACGACGGCACGGTGGACCGCACCACCGACGGGAGCGGCGCGGTCGCCGAACTGCGCCTCGAAGAGCTGCGCTCCCTGAACGCCGGTTACCGTTTTCGGGCGCCCGACGGGGACTCTCCCTATCGCGCGGAGCGTGTCGTCATCCCGACCTTCGAAGAAGTCCAGGCGGCCCATCCGGATCTTCCCTTCGTCGTGGAGATGAAGACGCTGGACACCGCGGAGCCGCTCTGCCGGGCGATCCGCGACGCGGGGCGGGAGGATCGGACCCTGGTGGCCGCGTTCGGCCGCGAGTCCCTGGAGCGCTTCCGCGGCGCCTGCCCCGCCGTCGCCACCGGAGGCTCGTTCGGAGAGGTCGTGGCCTTCCTCGCCCTGTCCCTCGGGCGTCTCTCGGGGCTCTACGACCCCCCGTTCGATGCGCTTCTCGTCAGCGAGATGAGCGGTCCCCTCCGGGTCGTGACCCCCCGACTGCTCCGCTCCGCGCGCCAGGCCGGCCTTCCGGTGTTCGTCTGGACGGTGAATCGGGCCGACGACATGCGGCGTCTGCTCGCGCTGGGAGTGGACGGCATCCTCACCGACGATCCGCTCGCGCTCTCGGCGGCCATCGCCGCCTCCCGCTGAAGTGCCCGGAGCGCCCCGGAAGAAGACGGGCAGGCGCGGCGGAAAGAGCGCCGCCCCGCCCC
>CAYUVU010000344.1:0-6775 GCA_964448205.1 uncultured Acidobacteriota bacterium | reverse complement strand
CCCGCTGACCCGTGCCGGGACCGGACGCCGATCTCCGCGCCCAGCTCGCCGCCCGCCTGCGGCTCCTCCAGGGGTTCACCGACTTCCTGCCGGGTCCGCCGCTTCCGCCGCCGCCCGCCGAGACCCTGGAGGCGATCTCGGCGGACCTCGACGGATGCACCCGCTGCCGGCTCTCCGGGAAACGCAAGACCATCGTGTTCGGGGTCGGCCGGCCCGACGCCGACCTCATGTTCATCGGGGAAGGCCCGGGCAGGGACGAAGACCGGCAGGGCGAGCCGTTCGTGGGCCGCGCCGGCAGATTGCTGAACGAGATGATCGAGAAGTGCTTCCAGCGGCGGCGGGCCGACGTCTACATCACGAACATCGTGAAGTGCTGGCCACCGGGCAACCGGAACCCGGAGGCGGACGAGGTCGCCACCTGCCTGCCGTTCCTGAAACGGCAGATCGCTTCGGTCCGCCCGCGGGTCATCTGCCTGCTCGGCAGCGTCGCCGTCAAGGCGCTCTTCCCGGGAACCCGGGGGATCGGCGCGGCGCGCGGCACGGTGTGGGAGTTCGCCGGGATCCCGGTGGTGCCCACCTTCCATCCGGCCTACCTGCTGCGCGCGGAGGGGGAACGGCTGCAGCAGTTGAAGCGGCAGGTGCTGGACGACGCGCGGACCGCGCTGGAGATCCTGGGGCGGCCGGGTTGAAGCGGCCGGCGGTCCCCTCTGCATTGATCGCCGTCGAGGTCGCGGTGCCGCGTCCGGTGCCCGGCACGTATACCTACGAGGCGCCGCGGGCGCTGCTCGAGCCCGGCGAGGCGACGCTGCCTCCGGGCACCCGGGTCCGGGTCCCCTTCGGACCCGGCGAACTCACCGGCGTGGTCCTCGGCCCCGGAGCGCCGCCGCCGGCGGAGCGCGGGGCCAAAAGGGTCGTCCTCAAGACCGTCCGCTCGCGCTTTGACGATCCGCTGCCGCCGCTCCCGGAAGACCTCCTCGCCCTGGCGCGCCGTCTCGCCGAGGCGACGGTCTGTCCGCTCGGCCTCGTCCTCAAGGCGATGCTCCCGGCCTCGGCGCCCCCCGGACGGATGCTCCGGACGGCGCTCATCACCGCGGAGGGCTCTGCGCGCCTCCGGGAACCCGACGACCGGACCGCCGGACGTCCCGCACGCGCGCCGCCGCGGCTGAGCGAGGACGACCGGCGCATCCTCACCCTGCTGGCGGTCTCCCGCGGCGCGGTCCCGCTGGTCCGCATCCGCCGTGAACTCGACCTCCCTCCGGGGCGGAGCTTCGCCCGCCTCGAACGCGAGGGATTCCTCGCCATCGGCGCCGAGCGGGTCACTCCCGAGTCCACAGTCCCCGGCGGCTCCGCGGATTCCGAAGGCCGGGCGTCTTCGCACCCTCCGGCGCTCACCGCATCCCAGCGGGACGCCGCGCGCGCCCTCCGGGAGGCCCTCGCAGCACGCGCCTTCGGCGCCTTCCTCCTCGACGGGGTCACCGGCAGCGGGAAGACCGAGGTCTATTTCCAGGCGATCGCCGCCTGCCTGGCTACGGGCCGCAGCGCGCTGCTGCTGGTTCCCGAGATCGCGCTGGCCTCCCAGCAGGAAGCGCTCCTCCGCGCCCGCTTCGGGCCGGACATCGCCGTGTTCCATAGCGGGCTCGGCGCCGCCGAGCGCCGCGCCGCCTTCTGGCGCATCCGGAGAGGCGAGGCGCGCATCGTGCTCGGGGCCCGCTCCGCGGTGCTCGCCCCCGTCCGGGACCTCGGGCTGGTGGTCCTCGACGAGGAGCATGACGCCGCCTACAAGCAGGACGAGGCGCCGCGCTACCACGCCCGCCAGGCCGCCTGGCTCCGCGCCCGCGCCGCCGGCGCGGTGATGGTGCTCGGTTCGGCCACTCCGTCGCTCGAGGCGGCGCACGCCGCGGAGCGGAAGGCGCTCACCCGGCTCCGGCTCCCGCAGCGCATCGCGGGCCGCGCACTGCCCGAGGTGCAGATCGTGGACATGCGCCCGCTGCTGCGCGCCTACTACACGGATCCGGCGCGGAACGCCGGACGGGGGCCGCTGATCCTCGCCCCCGCGCTCGAGACCGCGCTCCGGGAGACCGTGGCCGCCGGCCGGCAGGCGCTCGTGCTCCTGAACCGGCGCGGCTACGGAGGCCGAATGGGCTGCCTCCGCTGCGGGGAGATCATCGAATGCCGCCGCTGCGGCGTCGCCTTCACTTTGCACCGGCGCGGGAGCCTCGCCGTCTGCCACGCCTGCGGGACGGGGATGGCCCCTCCCGAGGACTGTCCGGGCTGCGGCGGCGACGTGCTGCGGTCCGAGGGCTTCGGCACCGAGCGCGTGGAGGAAGAGGTCTCCCGCCTGCTGCCGGACGTCCGGGTGGCGCGTTTCGACCGGGACACCACCCGCGCCCGCGGCAGCCACGCGCGGACGCTCGACGCGTTCCGGGAGGGCGCGATCCGGGTGCTGGTGGGGACCCAGATGATCGCCAAGGGGCACGACTTCCCCGCCGTCACCCTCGTCGGGGTGGTGGCCGCCGACGGCGGGCTCGGGGCGCCGGACTTCCGGGCCGCCGAGCGCACGTTCCAGCTCCTGACCCAGGTCGCCGGGCGGGCCGGCCGGGGAGAGGATCCCGGGCGGGTCGTCGTCCAGACGATGAAGCCGGACCACTACGCGGTCGCCGCCGCCGCCCGCCAGGACTACCCCGCGTTCGCCGCCGTCGAAGCGAAGATGCGGCGCCGCTTCCGCTACCCGCCGTTCGTCCGGCTGACGAGCCTTACGGTCAGCGCCCGCTCCTCCCGGAAGGCCGAGGAGGCTGCCTCCGAGCTCGCCCGGAACATCGTCACTCCGGACGCTCCGGAATCCGTCGAAGTCGTCGGTCCGGCGCCTGCTCCGGGGCCGCGGCCGGAGGGGTTCTGGCGCTGGCAGATGCTCGTCAGGACGGCGCCCGCGGCGCACCCGGGGCTGCGGCGGCGTCTTCGGCGCCTGCTCGAGTCTCCGGCGCTTGCCCGCGGGCTTACCATCAACGACGATCCCTAGGACGATGTCCCCTCCCTCCCGGCTGCCGGCGCTAAGGAACGGCGAACCCTACCGGGAGTCAAACCCTTGGCCGGAGCGTGGCAAGGGGCTCGGAACGCCCGGAGACGATCGGCAAATTACAGCTTCGTTACACCAGGCTCCCACAGCCGTTTCGTGTTGAGAATGGCATGCGACAGGCGTGTTGCGTTTCGCGTACCATGCGGCGGCGATGGTGAAGGTCGACCTCATCAATCGGGCGATGGCGGCGACGGATTTGTCGGCCCAGGACGCCCGCGATGCCGTGGAGGCATTGTTCGAGGGCCTGCGGGTGGGTCTGGAAAAGGGGAACCGCGTCGTTTTGCGACGGTTCGGTGTCTTCCACGCCGCTCCCCGCAAGACCGGCGTGGCGCGCAACCCGCGCACCGGCGAACCGGTCGGGATCCCGCGGGGCCGCGTGGTCCGCTTCCGTCCCGGACAGAGTCTCCGCAACATTTCGTAGCGCCGGCGTTCCGCCGCGCGCGTTTCTCACGGGCGCGGAGTGTGCGCGCCGCTAGTGTGGTGTCCCGCAAATCGCACGGCATTCGAGCGGCGATGCATCCCGGCTGGACCGCTGCGCTCGGCGTTCCGAATCAGTCGGAATACACTCGGTATTCCTCCCGATTCGCGCCTTGCCAGCCGGGCGCCTCGCCGCTCTCGGTGACTCGCACCATTTGCGGGACACCACACTAGCCCCGCATGAAGGTCGTAGCGCTGTTCGGGCGGCCGAACGTGGGGAAGTCCACCCTGTTCAACCGGATCGTCGGCGGCCGGCCCGCCATCGTGCACGCGCGCCCGGGATCCACCCGCGACGGCCGCCTGGAGCCGGTGGAGTGGCGCGGCGTCGGCTTCCGGCTCCACGACACCGGCGGGGCGGGGGCGCCGGACGCCTCGCCCTTCGCGCGGGAGATCCGGGCTCTCGCCGAGCGCACGGCGGCGCGGAGCGACGCCGTCGTGTTCCTGGCGGACGCCCGCGCGGGCCTGACGCCCGCCGACGAGGAGCTCGCCGATGGTCTCCGCCGGCAAAAGGACCGGCCTCCGGTGGTTCTGGTCGCCAACAAGGCCGAGGGCGTCCACGAAGCGGCGGCCGCCGAGTTTCACGCGCTCGGGCTCGGGGACCCGCTCCCGATCTCCGCCGAGCACGGGCTCGGGATCGCCGAGGTGCTCGACCGCGTCGTCGAGGTCCTCGAGCCGGACCTCGGCGAGGCGCCGGCGCCCGAGGAATCCGCGGAGGACGGGGAGGCGCTCCGCGTCGCGATCGTGGGGCGCGCGAACGTGGGGAAGTCCACGCTGCTGAACCGCTTCTGCGGCTACGAGCGGGCGCTGGTCTCGGCGGTGGCCGGCACCACCCGCGACCCGGTGGACGAGCGCATCGCGGTCGCCGGCCGCGAGGTGGTGCTGGTGGACACCGCCGGGATCCGGCGCGGCGCCCGCCGCCGGTCGGTGGACGCGTTCGAGGAGGCCGACGCGCTGGCGGTCCTGATGTCGGAGAAGGCGATCCGCCGGGCCCGGGTTTCCCTGTTAATTACTGATGCGGTGAAAGGGCCCACCGCCCGTGACGCCCAGATCGCCCGGCTGATCGAGGACGCCGGCTGCTCCGTCGTGGTCCTCCTGAACCGGTGGGACCTCGTGACCTCCCGCGCGGCGCGCTGGGCGGGACTCCGGCTCGACGTGCGCGAGCGGCTCCGGCACATCGGGCACGCGCCCATCCTCCGGATGTCGGCGATGACCGGCCAGGGAACGGCGGCGATCTGGAAGTCGGTCTTCCGCGTCGCGGCGGAGGGGAGCCGGCGGATCCCCACTCCCGAGGTGAACCGGTTCCTGGCGCGCGCCTCCGAGCGTTTCGCCCCCCGTTCGCGCCGGGGCAAGGAAGTGAAGCTGCTCTACGGCTTCCAGTCGGGAGTGGCGCCGCCCCGGTTCCGGGTGTTCACGAACTGCCGCCGCGCGGACATCCTGCCCTCGTACCCCCGCTTCCTCGTCGGCGAGTTGCGCCGCCGCTACGGCTTTGCCGGAACCCCGGTCCGGCTCACGCTGGAATACAGAAAGAAGCTGTCCCGGTAGCGCTCCCGGGGCTGCCCTACAATTCGTGACGCCGCTTCGCTCCCACGGAGGAGACGCGGCGCAACGGGGTTCCACATTGAACAAGGCGGATCTGGCGGAGGCCGTCCGGACCTTCCACGGCGGCATGACCGGGGCCGAGGCGCTCCGGATCGTGGACACCATCTTCCGGAGCGCGGCGGACGGGCTGGCCACGGGCAACCCGCTGCGGATCCGGCGCTTCGGGTCGCTTGAGGTGCGCTCGCGCCGTCCCCGGCGGGGAGGCGACCCCCGGACCGGACGGGTCTTCGTCGCCGCGGCGCACCGGACGCCCTTCTTCCGCCCCGCCCGCGGGCTGCTCGAGAGTCTCCAGAACTGATGACGGCCAGGGACGGCGGGCTCCAGATCCCGAACAAACTCTACTTCCGGATCGGCGAGGTCAGCGAGATCACCGGGGTGCAGCCGTACACGCTGCGGCACTGGGAGATGGAGTTCCCGACGCTGAGTCCGAAGAAGAACGAGTCGGGACAGCGCCTCTACCGCAAGGAAGACATCGAGATGGTGCACACCATCCAGCGCCTGCTGCACAGCGAGGGGTACACGACCGCCGGCGCCCGGCGGCTGCTCAGCGCGAAGAGCGGCAAACGCGGGCGGCCGGTGGCGCCGAAGCCACCGCCCGAGCCGGCCTCCGTCTCCCCCGAGGTCCTGAAGGAAGTGAGGGAGGCGCTGGACCTGATGGACGCGAACGACAAACGGCTCGCCGCCCTCGAGGACTAGGACACTAAAATCCGGCCCGACCCGTCGGGACGTGGCGCAGTCTGGTAGCGCACTTGCTTGGGGTGCAAGTGGTCGTCGGTTCAAATCCGGCCGTCCCGACCACCAAGCGGTTTCCGGAGGGGGCCGCAGACGCGTTGGGTGTTCGTTACTCGACGCGTCAGGTCGGGACCCCTCCGGAGGCCGCCCCGGCGCTTCGGCGAGTTCCGATTGGTCGTTTCCCCTTGCGAAAGGGGGGGTGCCCCCCTTTCATCCATAGTGACCTGCTCCTGCGTGTTCCCGAAGAGTCACATAAGCGCCTATAGTGCTGTAGTACCAATGATTGCAGACACAATACCGGTTCCCTTGCCGTCCTCTGCCTTGCCGCCGAAGTGCTACACTTCCCGTCCGATTCGTGGGCCAATCGGTGGGCCCTGTTCTCCCGGAGACGGCAATATGGCGAACATGACCGCAGCAAGGGCCAAGGCCCTCACCAAATCCGGCCGCTACGGCGCCGGTGGTGGCCTGTATTTGCGGGTTCGGGCCACCAAAGTATGGGTCCAGCGGATCACCGTCAACGGCGTCCGCCGCGACATCACCATCGGTCCCTTCGACCTCGTGCCCCTGGCCGAGGCCCGCATGGTCGCCCTCCAGAACCGCCGCGTCCTCTGGGAGGGCAAGGACCCCATCGCCGAGCGCCGACGCGGCGGCGTCCCCACCTTCCGGGAGGCGGCGGAGCGGACCCTGGCGGAGCGTAGGGCCAACTGGCGGGGCGACCGGTACGCGGAGGCGTGGGAGCGGACCCTTGCGCGGTACGTCCTCCCCACGCTCGGGGCGATGCGGGTGGACGTGATCCGGGGGGACGACGTGCTCCGGGTGCTCTTCCATGAGGACCTCTGGAACCGGAAGCCGACTACCGCCCAGCGGGTGCGCCAGCAGATCCGCACGGTGCTG
>CAYUVU010000343.1:0-23994 GCA_964448205.1 uncultured Acidobacteriota bacterium | reverse complement strand
GATGCCTCCCGGAGCGCGCTCCAGGCCAACTCAGCCTGGCTGCAGCGGCCCTACGTCTCCGCAACGATCCAGATTGAAGGACACTGCGACGAGCGCGGCACCGTGGAGTACAACCAGGCGCTCGGTGAGCGCCGGGCTCGGGCTGCCTACGACTACCTCGTGTCGCTCGGGGTTCCGGACAGCCGGCTCGAGATGATCAGCTACGGGAAGGAACGCCCGCAGTGCACCGAGAGCGACGAGGACTGCTGGCAGCGGAACCGCCGCGCCCACTTCAAGATCACCGCGAAGTAACCCGCCCGCTCCGGAGAGCGCCCCTGGATCCTGCCGCTGCGGGATCCAGGGGCGCTTTTTCTGTTTCCAGCGAGCGGCGACTACCCGGTTCCGGCCTCACGGCCGCCGGATCTCCGGGATCCGGGATCTCCGCCGGCGCGCCGCAGGAGTCCGTGCCGCTTCATCTTTTCGTGGAGCGTCGTGGGGTTCATCTGGAGAAAACGGGCTGCCCGCTTCTGGTTCCCGCCGGTTCGTTTGAGCGCCCGCTCGATCAGCCTCTTTTCGATGCCCGCGATCACTTCCTTCAGGGGTCGGGAACCGGCGCCCTGGCTGGTTGTGGGGCCGCCGTCGGGCGGGGCGCAGAGCGTCTCCGGCAAGACGGGGCCGGAAAACCGCGAGACCCGGGCGGTGGCCACCGCGCGCTCCACCCACATGCGGAGTTCCGCCGTGTTGCCCGGCCAGTCGTAGCCGCCGCACTCCTCGACGGCCTTTCCGGAGATCCCGAACGGTGGTTCGCCCGAGGTCTCCGACGCCAGCTGCAGGAAATGGAGGAGGAGGGCGGGGATGTCTTCCCGGCGCTCCCGCAGGGGCGGGATACGGATGCTCGAAGCCTCCAACCGGTTGAGAAGCGCGCTCGAGAAGGTGCCGGTCCGCACCCTCACGCGGAGGTCGGGAGTGGCGGAAACGATGAGCCGAAACGGCGGGGGCCGCCGCACCGCGTCCTCGAGCGCCGCCTGATCTCCCGGGCGCAGGTGTTCCGCGCCGCTCAGATAGAGACTCCCCGGCCGGGAGCCGGGTGCGTCGGCCGCGAATTCCCGCCCGCCACGCCGCAGTCTGGCGAGGATGGGGCCCAGTCCCGTTGCCAGACTCGCGGCCTGGAGCGCCAGGAACGGAAGCGACGACTGCCGGCCCAGGCGGTGAATGAGCTCGGCGGCCAGGCGCCGGCCGCTTCCCGGCTCCCCGACGACCAGGACCGGGCCCTCGGAGAAGGCGGTCGTGACGATCGCGCTGCGGACCCCGGCGGCCTCGTCCGAGCATCCGACCCAGTCCTCGAGGCGGGTCGCCGCGCGGAGCTGGTGCCGCAGGATGCGGTTCTCACGCAGGAGTCCGCGATATCCGATCTCCGCTTCGAGTGAGGTGAGCAGCGACTCCCGCTGGATCGGAACGGGCACGATCCGCGGGCGTCCGGACCCGAGCCCGGGGGAGTGCGGCCGGGGCGTATCGGCCGTGGGGAGCAGGATCGTTGCCGCCTCGGGACAGACCCCGTGCAGATGCTCGATCGTCGTCTGTACCGGTTCCGGGGCGGCGGTCGCGTCCACGATCACCGCCGAGGCGTCCCGGAGGAGTTGCTCCGCTGCTTCCTCCCGGACAGTGGACAGCCGCTCGACGCGCCACGACGCGTCGGTCAGGAACCGGGCCGCCTGGCGAGCCGGCTCGCCCTCGCCGACCACGACCGCGAATCGGTCGCCTTGCGCGGTCGGTGTTTTCGGAGCCAGGGCGGGCGTGACGAGGGGCATGGAGACGCGGGCGAGCCCGAGCCCCTCTCCTTCACCGCTCCCTCGTCCACCGGAGGCCCGAAGCCCGGAAAGGCTTCCCAATCAAGAGAACGCACTCAGACGGAATTGGTTCCGCTCGTTTTCCCTCGCCTGGTTCGGTGGGCCTCGGCTGCCAGCTCCACGAAATACGCGTGGATGCGCGTGTCGTCCGTCAGTTCCGGGTGGAACGTGGTGGCGAGCACCCTCCCTTCGCGCACGAAGGCCGGCTGGCCGCGCCATTCGGCGAGCACCTCCACGCGGGGGCCGGTCTCGCTGATCACCGGGCCACGGATCATGACCAGGGGCAGGTCCGGCTCACCGAGCTCGGCGCAGGGACAATCGCCCAGGTGGCTCTCGAGCTGCCGGCCGTACCCATTGCGCTGAATCTCGATGTCGAGCACCCCGAGCGACTCCTGCGCGGGGTTCTCGACGGTGCGGGCCAGCAGGATGGCGCCGGCGCAGGTCCCGTACAGCGCTCCTCCTGCCCGGTGGAACGCGAGCAGGGGGTCGAAGAGGTCCTCCTCGAGGAGGAACTTGAGCATGGTCGAGCTTTCCCCGCCCGGAATGATCAGCCCGTCGAGTCCCGTGAGAGCCGCCGCCCGGCGGACTTCCACGGCTTCGATGCCGATCCGGCGAAGGGCGGCGGCGTGGAGCGCAAAGCTCCCCTGGAGCGCCAGCACCCCGATGCGCGGCGGGGAAGGCGACGGGGCAGACCCCGGCCGGGGTCTGGCGGTCGTCGCTTCGGGAGTCACTCCCATGGGTCACCTCGGTCGCCGAAAACAGATCACCCTGACGCACGCTGCCTGAGCGCGCCGCCGAACCCGGGATCCACCGAGCCCGGGAAGGGTCAGGACCTAGTTGCCGCGGGTCTGCAGCAACTCCTCCTCGGGCATGGTAGCGATATCGAGGCCTCGCATCGGCTCGCCGAGGCCCATCGAGACCTCGACCAGCATCGCCGGGTCGCGGTAGTGGGTCACCGCCTTCACGATGGCCTTCGCCCGCTGCTCCGGATCCGTCGACTTGAAGATCCCGGACCCCACGAAGACGGACTCCGCCCCGAGCTGCATGCAGAGCGCGGCGTCGGCCGGCGTCGCCACCCCTCCCGCCGCGAAGTTCGGCACCGGGAGGCGTCCGTCGCGCGCCACCATCCGCACGATCTCGTAGGGAGCGCGGAGTTCCTTGGCGGCGGACATGAGTTCGTCGTCCGTCAGGATCGTGAGGCGGCGGAGTTCGTTGCCGATCTGGCGCAGGTGCCGTACGGCCTCCACGATGTTGCCGGAGCCGGCCTCGCCCTTGGTGCGGATGAGCGCCGCGCCCTCGCCGATCCGGCGGAGGGCCTCCCCGAGGTTGCGGCAGCCGCACACGAACGGCACTTCGAACGCGTGCTTGTCGATGTGGTTCTCCTCGTCCGCCGGGGTCAGCACTTCGCTCTCGTCAACGAAGTCCACGCCCATCTGCTGAAGGATCTGCGCCTCCACGAAGTGGCCGATCCGCACCTTGGCCATGACCGGGATGCTCACCGACTCGATGATCTCCCGAATCTTCTCCGGAGACGACATGCGCGCCACGCCGCCGTCCCTGCGGATGTCGGCCGGCACCCGCTCCAGCGCCATCACGCTCACCGCGCCGGCGTCTTCGGCGATCCGCGCCTGCTCGGCGTTGGTGACGTCCATGATCGCGCCGCCCTTCAACATGTCGGCGAGACCTGTCTTCAATCGGAATTCCGTGCTCATTCAACTCTCCTGAACGGACCTGGCGTCCGTCGAAATGCGTGTCGGGTGCTGCTCGTCAGCGGCCGGTCAGGCGGTACCCGGTGAGTAATTTTACTTCCCCACGTGTGGTGGATGCGGGCGAGGGCGATGCCCGCGATGATCAGGACCGCTCCGATGAACTTGGGCGCCTGGAGCGTCTCTCCCAGCCAGAGCCAGGAGATCAGCACCGAAGGGATGGGGAGGACATTGGAATAGATGCCGGTGAGCGTCGGACCCACCCGGCCGGTCGCGTACACCCACAGCATGTTCCCGAGCCCGATGGCGGCGAGACCGGAAACGAGCGCGGCGTACCACCACTCCGCCGGCGCCTCCCGGAAGTCCGCCAGGGTCAGCAGGAACGGACTCGGAAGAAGGAGCAGGACCGAAGCGACCGCCGAGCTCCAGGCGGTCACCCGGAGGGCGCCGTACTTGCGGACGAGCGCCGCTCCCCGAACCGTGTAGACGGCCCACCCGACCATTGCGCCAAAGAGCATGAGGTTGCCGAGGTGGGCGCCAAGGTTCGGCTCCGCCCCGGAAACGAAGGCAATCCCCGCCATGGTGATCACCAGGCCGAGCGCGGTGTGCTGGCAGAACGGCTCGACGCGCGTCGCCCAGGCCAGCACGGCGATCGCGACCGGAGTGAGGCCGAGGATGAGCGCCGAACTGGTGGCGGAGGAGGCGTCCGTTCCGTGGATGAACCCGACCTGGAAGACCACGTGGCCGGCCACGCCCAGCAGGAACACCCGGCCGCCGTCCCGCCATTCGAACTTCCTGAGCGCCGGCGTCCTGCTCACCGCGAGGAGGAGGACGAGGGATGCCGGGATGAGCCGCGCCAGGTTGAAGGCGTAGGGATCACCCAGCCCGACACCGTACTTGACGATGCTGAGGCTGGACGCCCAGGCGAGGACGACGACCCCGAGCGCCGCTTCGGCCCGGCCGAAGCCGGTCGGTGCGGGAGCCCCGCCCTTGCGAGCGGCTCGCATCCGATCGCGCTCCCGTCTCAGGAGACCGGCGCCGGAACAGGCCGCTGACGCCTACATCATCCGGCGGACGATGCGGTCGCGCTGTTCCTGGGTGATCGCCTCGGAGACGTGGGACACCGGGGGCGCCCCGCCGTCCAGGATCGGCTCGCGTGCGTGCAGCGACTGGACGGCCTGGTCCTGGTAGAAGAGCCCGGTGTAGATCCGCTCGTCCCACTCCATGGCCCGTTCGCAGGCGGACTTCCAGTCGGAGGGATCGTGCCCTTCGTCCTCCAGCGGGGCGACCCGCTGGCGGAAGAAGTCGTAGGTGTTGTCGCGGTTGAAGGTGACGCACGGACTGAAGACGTCGATCACCGCGAAGCCCGGGTGCTCGATGGCGCCCTTGATGAGCCGGACCAACTGCTTGATGTTGCCGGAGAAGCCGCGTCCCACGTAGGTGGCGCCGTTCATGATGGCCGAGGTGATCGGGTTCACCGGCCGCTCGATGTTCCCGAACGGGGTGCTCTTGGTCTTCATGCCCAGGCTGCTGCTCGGGGAGACCTGTCCGGTGGTGAGCCCGTAGATCTGGTTGTTCATCACCAGGTAGGTGAGATCCACGTTGCGGCGCGCGGTGTGCGTGAAGTGGTTGCCGCCGATGCCGTAGCCGTCGCCGTCGCCGCCGGTGACGAGCACGGTGAGCGTCTGGTTGGCCATCTTCACCCCGGTCGCCACCGCCAGCGCCCGCCCGTGCAGGGTGTGCATGCCGTAGGAGTTGAAGTATCCGGGAAAGTTCGAAGAACAGCCGATGCCGCTCACGCACACGATCTGGTGCGGGGACAGACCCAGCTCGGCCACCGACATCTGGGTGGCCCGCAGCAGGGCGAAGTCGCCGCAGCCCGGGCACCAATCGGGATCGACCTTCCCCTTGAAGTCTTTTGCGGTCAGCGGCTTTTCCCTGAGCTCGATAGTCACTTTGGTCTCCTGTGTGTGGTCTTCGCGGCGGCGAGCGCTATACGAGGATTTCCTGGTCCGGCACGAACACGCCGCCGGAGACGCTGCCCGCGAGGTGGGCCCGTACGCCGTCCGCGATGTGGTGCGGCATGAACGGCTCGCCGTCGTACTTGCGGATGTGACCATCGGCGGTGATGCCGGTCTCGCTCCGCAGGTAGCGGTGGAACTGTCCCGAGTGGTTGTTTTCGATGATGAGGGTCTTCCGGGCCCCGGAAAGCGCCTCGGTGACGGCTTCGGCGTGGAACGGCAGGATCCACTTGACGGCGATCCGGTTGACCTTCACGCCGTCCGCCCGGAGCTGCTCCATCGCTTCCTCGATGACGCCGGCCGTGGAGCCCCAGCCCACCAGCGTGACCTCCGCGTCCTCGTCCCCTTCCACCTCGGGAGCGGCCACGCGCGTGAAGTAGTCGTCCAGCTTGCGGGCGCGCTTCTCGACCATCTGGCGGCGCTTGATCGGGTTCGTGAACTCGTCGGAGATGAGGATGCCCTCCTCGTCGTGCTCGTCGGTGGCGACCACGTGGACGTGGCCGGGAACCCCGGGCACGGCGCGGGGAGAGATGCCGTCGGCGGTATCGAGATACCGGTTGTAGGGTCCCGCATCGCCGTTCGATTCGCGGATCAGCTTCCCGCGCTCGATGGGCGGGGACATGTCGATGTCGTCGGGCGGCACGCTGAAGGTGCCCTCGGAGATGAGCAGGTCCGAGAGAACGATGGCCGGGCACTGGTAGCGATCGATCAGGTTGAAAACCTCGGCGATGGTGCCGAAAGCGTCGTGGGCGTCCTGCGGGGCCACCACGATCCGCTCGAAATCGCCCTGGCTGGCTCCGAGCGCCTGCCAGAGGTCACCCTGCTCGGTCTTGGTGGGCACTCCGGTCGAGGGCCCGGCGCGCATCACGTTGATGAACACCACCGGAATCTCCATCATGGCGGCCGACCCGATGGCTTCGGTCATGAGGGCGAAGCCGCCGCCCGACGTGGCGCACATGGTGCGGGCCCCGGTGTGGGCCGCTCCCACGGCCATGTTGGCCACGCCGATCTCGTCCTCGACCTGGCGCACCATGATGCCGAGTTCGCGGGCGTTCTTGGCCATCCAGTGGAGCACGCCCGTCGAGGGGCTCATGGGATAGGCGCAGTAGAACTTGACTCCCGCGGCCGCCCCGCCCATCGCCAGGGCATCGTTCCCGGTCCAGACCGCGAGCGGGTCGGGGTTTTGGGGAAGGGGATTCGCGAGCGGCGTGAAGTTGGCGCTCGAGTATTCGTAACCGGCGCGGGCGACCGCGACGTTCGAAGAGACCACCGCCTCGCCCTTCCGCTGGAACTGGAGCGTGAGCGCCGACTCCAGGACCTCGAACTCGAGTCCCAGCACGTGGGCGATGACCCCCAGCGCGGCGGTGTTCTGCGCCAGCTTGTTCTTGGCGTCCCCGGTGAGTTCGGTCACCGGCATGCCGCAGAGATGAACGCCGTCCTGGTGTTCCCCGGGGGTGATGTTGTCGGCGTTGTAGACCGCGTAGGCGCCGGGGCCCAGATGACGCAGGTGGCGCGTCATGGTGTCCTGGTTCAGGCAGAGGAGCAGGTGGATGTGGTCGCCGTGCGAGAGGGCTTCCCGCTCGCGGACCCGCATCGTCAGCAGGATGTGTCCGCCCCGGATGATGGACTGATAGGCGTTGTAGGCGTTGAGATGCAGTCCCCGGCGAACGAACATCCGGGCAAGGATGTTGCCGGGCGTGGCAATTCCCTGCCCGGCGGCGCCCCCGATGGCGATGGAGAAGTCGAAACCTTGTGACATGTGCGAGTGCGGGACCTTTGGTCGGTTGAGCCTGATGCTGTTGAACCTTGAGTGAGTTCTTACCGGACGCGCCCGGACCAACAGTTCCGGTTCTTCCGGTGTCCGGTTCTTCCCAAAAGCGAGCGGGCGACGCGAAGTAAGCCGAAAAATTGTATCACCCGGCGGGCGCCGCCCTCCAGACGAAGAACCCGGGGTGCGGGCCGGCGGCCGGCCCCGCACGCTCCGTTGACAATCGGTCGTGCGCGCGCCTAGTATGGACGGCTCCCCGCGTCACTACGGCAACCACCGCCGGGCCTGAGGGTTCATGGAGAGTGTCGAGCGGGGAAGAGGGGTCTTCGGAGCGGGTGGTTTTCCCGTGCCTCCGGAGTCCCCCGCCCAACCAGGAGTTTTTTCTGCTTAATGAGAGAGGGTATGCCCGAAACGGACGAGGGAACGGCCGCAGTCGCGGTCGCAAGTGAGGTAACCGCGGAGCAGGCGACCGCGGTGATCGCCGGGGAGACGACCGAAGCCCCGGCGGAGGCGACCGAAATGGCCGCCGGCGAGGGAGACGGCGCCGCCGAGGTCCCCGAAGCGGCAGCCTCGGAGGGCAACGGCGCCGCGGCGCCCCTTGATGGAGCGCCGTCGAAGGTCTCCGAGGAGGAAGCCGCCGAATTCGAGGCCTTCCTCGATCAGTACGAGACCCACCTGGTGGAGGGGGACATCGTCACCGGGACCGTCCTCCACATGACGGACTCCGACGTGATCGTGGATGTCGGCTACAAGTCCGAGGGCATCATCCCGCTCGACGAGTTCAGGGACGTGGACGGGAACGTCCGCGTGCGGGAAGGGGACGAAATCGACGTCCTCGTCCAGCGTGCGGACAACCGCCGCGGCCACCTCGTGCTTTCGCATCGCAAAGCCGAGAAGATGAAGGTCTGGAACCAGATCGAGGACGCGTTCGAGAAACAGACGCCGGTCCGGGGCCGGGTGGTGGACCGGATCCGCGGCGGACTCGAGGTGGACATCGGGGAGATCGGGGTGCGCGGTTTCCTCCCGGGCTCCCAGGTGGATCTCCGTCCCGTAAGGAACCTCGGCAGCTACAAGGGCCGCGAACTCGAGCTGCGGGTCATCAAGCTCAACAAGCGCCGGGGCAACATCGTGCTCTCGCGCCGGGTGGTCCTCGAGGAAGAGAAGACGAAGACCCTCGCGGCGCTCGAGGTCGGTCGCGTGTTCCGGGGCGAGGTTCGCGACCTCACCGAATACGGCGCCTTCGTGGACATCGGCGGGATCTGCGGCCTGCTCCACATCCGGGAAATGTCCTTCCGCCGGCTGGAGCATCCCTCGGAGCTCATGAAGGTCGGCGACCAGATCGAGGTCGTCATCCTCCGCTTCGATGCCGAGGCGGAGCGGGTCTCGCTCGGCTACAAGCAGCTCAACGTGGATCCGTGGACCACGGCCCACGAGCGCTACTCGGTGGGAACCCGGGTCCGCGGGAAGGTGGTCAGCATCACCGACTACGGCGCCTTCATCGAGATGGAACCCGGTGTCGAGGGGTTGATCCACGTCAGCGAGATGAGCTGGAGCAGCCGCACCAAGCACCCCTCGAAGCTGCTCTCCAAGGGCGATTTCGTGGAAGCGATGGTGCTCCGGGTGGACTTCAAGGCCCGCCGGATCAGCCTCGGTCTGAAGCAGGTGGAACCGAACCCGTGGCCGCGGCTCGCGGAGCAGTACCCGATCGGCTCGAGGCTCACCGGAACGGTGCGGAAGTTCACCGATTTTGGCGCGTTCATCGAAGTGGACAACTCGATCGACGGGCTGATCCACATCTCCGATCTGAGCTGGAACAAGCGGATCAACCATCCCTCCGAAGTCCTGCGGGTCGGCGACTCGGTGGAGACCGTGGTGCTCAGCATCGATCCGGAGAACCGCCGCCTCTCGCTCGGACTCAAGCAGCTCTCGGACGACGCGTGGGAGGGTTTCTTCACCCGGCATCAGGAAGGCGATCTGGTGGATGGCACCGTGATCCGTTTCGCGGACTTCGGCGCGTTCGTTCAGATCGAGGAGGGGATCGAGGGCCTGCTGCGCCTGAACGACATTGACGAGCCTCCGCCCGCCAAGGCGGAGGACCGGCTGCACCTGGGGCAGCCGCTCAAGCTGCGGATCGTGCGGCTCAGCCGTGACGACCGCAAGGTGGGACTCTCGCTCAAGGCTGCCGAGGAGGGCTATTCCCGGCCCGACGAAGCGGGTGAGGTGTCCGTCAAGATCGGAGACGTCTGGAAGCGGTGAACGACACAGCGATCACCCGCGCCCGCCTGGCCGCCGAGGTATCGGAGTCCACGGGGATTACGCGCCGCGAGGCCGATCTCATCGTGGAGACGGTCTTCGACGCGATCGCCGGGGCGCTCCGTTCCGGAGACGAGGTGGAGATTCGCGGATTCGGCAGTTTCCGGCTGCGGAGCCGGAAGGCGCGCCTCACGCGGAACCCGAGAACCGGTGAGCAGATCATGGTGCCCCCCAAACGGGTGCCGTTCTTCCGGGCCGGGAAGGCGCTGCGCGACCGCCTCAATCGGAAGCCGGGCGAAGAGGCGCTGGGGGCGTCCTAGGAGCCGGCGCCGCGGAATTGGCGCCAGCTCCCCGGGAACGCCGGCCTCCAGGCCGGCACGCGCCGGCCGGCCCGGTTGGCCCTGACGGGCGGCGGCCAGTGGTCCCGATCCGCGACTCCCGCGTCCTCCCGAGGAGTGCTACGGTTTCCGAAGAGGTGTCTTCCGTCCCAAACAGGCCGTACCGTTGAGCATGCGCGTCAGTCTTTCCCCGGCCGGATCTGAGCCCTCGCGGGCCCTGTTCGATCCGCTGGCTGAGCTTCCGCTGCGCTTTGTCACGGGGACCGCGCTCTTCGACGGTCACGACGCCTCGATCCACGTCTTCCGCCGCCTCCTGCAGCGGGGGGGCGCCGAGGTCATTCACCTCGGCCACAACCGCGGCGCCGGCGAGATCGCCGCCGCCGCCCTCGAGGAGGACGCGGACGCCATCGCCGTCTCCTCCTACCAGGGGGGGCACAACGAGTTCTTCCGCTACCTGGTGGACCTCCTCCGGGAGGCCGGGCGCGGCGAGATCCGGGTATTCGGAGGCGGTGGGGGCGTGATCCGGCCTCACGAGGCCGGGGACCTCGAGGCGTACGGGGTGGCGCGGATCTATTCCCCGGGGGATGATCGGGTGACCGGCATCGAAGGGGTGGTGGATGACATGCTGCGCGACGCCGCCGAGGCGCGCGCTGCCCGGTCCGGGACGCCCTTCGACGAGTTGCTCGCGGATCTCGGCGGCGGCGACCCGCTGCGGCGCACCGGCGCGGCGGCGCGGCTGATCAGCTTTGCCGAGAACGAAGGGTTGGAGGCCGCCGACCGGGCGGCGCTCGCCGAACTCGTCGGGTCGCCCGTTCCCGTGCTGGGGATCACCGGCACGGGCGGCGCCGGCAAGAGTTCGGTGCTCGACGAGTTGCTCCTCAGGTTCCGCGCCGGGAAGCCGGACCTGGGTTCCGGGCCGGTGGGCCGGATCGGGGTGCTCGCCGTGGACCCCTCGAAGCGGCGCACCGGGGGCGCGCTGCTCGGGGACCGCATCCGGCTGAACGCGATCGCGGGCACGGACGTCTTCGTCCGCAGCGTGGCCACCCGCCGCTCGGGCACCGAACTCGCGACGGTGGTGGACGACGCGCTCCTCGTCCTGCGGGCCGCCGGCTGCCAGCTCCTCGTGGTGGAGACGGGCGGCATCGGGCAGGGCGACTCGCGGATCGTGGACATCAGCGATTTCTCGCTCTACGTGATGACGTCCGACTACGGCGCCGAGAGCCAGCTCGAAAAGATCGACATGCTCGACCTGGCGGACGCCGTGGCGCTCAACAAGGCCGACCACCCGGGCGCCGAGGACGCGCTCTTCGCGGTGCGCCGGGCCTTCCGGCGGGCGCGTTCGCTGCCGCGCCACGCCCCGGCGCCGGTCCTCCCGACGGTGGCGAGCCGGTTCGCGGACCCCGGGCTCGACCGGCTCTACGGCGTGGTCCGGGACGGCCTGGCCGGGAGGGAGGCCGCGCTCCCGGCGCCGCCCGGCGAGCGCCCCGATGACCAGCTCGCCGGAGTACGCCTCATTCCCCCGGCGCGCGCCGGCTACCTGGCCGAGATCGCCGACACGCTCCGGAGCGAGAGGGACCGGGTGGCCGCCGAGGCCGAGCGGGCCGGCAGGGTCGAGCACCTCGAGGCGGCGGCCGCGGACCTGCGCGCCGCGGGGGGCGCCGAGGCGGCCGCCGAGGCGGTCGAGGAGCGGCTCGCCGAGGCCCGCGACGCACTCGATCCGGGGAGCCGGGAACTGCTCGCGGGCTGGCCCGAGCTGGCGGCCCGGTATGAGGCGCCGCGATACCGGGCTCGGGTCCGGGACCGGGTGCGCGAGTACGGGACTCATCGGGAAACGCTGTCCGGCACCCGGCTTCCGCGCGTCGCCTTGCCGCGTTTCGGAAGCGGCCGCGAGACGCTCCGGTTCCTGCTCGACGAGAACCTGCCCGGGCACTATCCGTTCACCGCGGGAGTCTTTCCGTTCCGGCGGGAGGAGGAGAGCCCGCGGCGGCAGTTCGCCGGAGAGGGCGGCCCCGCCCGTACCAACCGCAGGTTCCACCTGCTCGCGGAATCGGAGGAAGCCACCCGGCTCTCGGTGGCCTTCGACAGCGTGACCCTCTACGGAGACGATCCGGCCCGGCGGCCGGACATCTTCGGCAAGATCGGGGAGGGCGGGGTATCCATCGCGACGCTCGACGACATGTGCGACATGTTCGAGGGGTTCCGGCTCACCGATCCGGCGACCAGCGTCTCGATGACGATCAACGGCCCCGCGCCGGTGATCCTCGCGATGTTCCTGAACGCCGCGGTGCGGCAGGAAGCGAGGATCTTCGAGGACGAGCACGGGCGTCCGCCCTCGCCCGGCGAGCACGAGGAACTGAAGGCCCGGACGCTCTCGGCGGTGCGCGGGACGGTGCAGGCGGACATCCTCAAGGAGGACCAGGCCCAGAACACCTGCATCTTTTCCACCGGCTTCGCGCTCCGGCTGATGGGGGACGTCCAGGAGCACTTCATCCAGCGCGGGGTCCGGAACTTCTACTCGGTCTCCATCTCCGGCTACCACATCGCCGAAGCCGGGGCGAACCCCATCACCCAGCTCGCCTTCACCCTCGCGAACGGCTTCACCTACGTCGAGTACTACCTGGCGCGGGGCCTCGCGGTGGACGCCTTCGCCCCGAATCTCTCCTTCTTCTTCAGCAACGGTCTCGATCCCGAGTACGCGGTCATGGCGCGGGTGGCCCGGCGCATCTGGGCGCGCGCCATGAAGCTCCGCTACGGCGCCGGGGAGCGGAGCCAGAAGTTCAAGGTCCACATCCAGACCTCCGGCCGTTCGCTCCACGCCCAGGAAGTGCAGTTCAACGACATCCGGACGACGCTCCAGGCGCTCATCGCGACCAACGACAACTGCAACTCGCTCCACACCAACGCCTACGACGAAGCCATCACCACCCCCACTCCGGAGTCGGTGCGGCGGGCGGTGGCCATCCAGAAGATCATCCGCTCCGAGTTCGGCATGGCCTGGAACGAAAACCCGCTCTCGGGTTCGTTCATCGTCTCCCGGCTCACCGATCTCGTCGAGGAAGCGGTGCTCGCCGAATTCGATCGCCTGAGCGCCCGCGGCGGCGTGCTGGCCGCCATGGAGCGCCAGTACCAGCGCAACCGGATCCAGGAAGAGTCGCTGCTCTACGAGACCCGGAAGGACTCCGGCGAAATCCCCATCATCGGGGTGAACACCTTCCTCGCCGAACCGGAGGACGGGGCGCCCGACGCGGTGCCGCTCGCCCGCGCCACCGACAACGAAAAGGAAGCGCAGGTCCTCCGCGTGGAGGCGTTCCGGCGGCGCCACGCGAAGGAGGCCCCGGAGGCGCTTCGGAGGCTGCAGGAGGTGGCCCGTTCGGGTGGCAACGTCTTCGCCGAGTTGATGGAGACGGTGCAGGTGGCGAGTCTCGGGCAGATCACCGGGGCCCTCTACGAGGTCGGCGGCCGCTACCGCCGGGCGATGTGAGCGGGACTGCCGAGGGCGCCGTGAGCGGCACGGCGGCGAGTCCGCCGTTCCGCATCCTGGTCGCGAAACCGGGTCTCGACGGACACGACCGGGGGGCGCTGGTGGTGGCGAAGGCGCTCCGCGACGCGGGTTTCGAAGTGATCTATACGGGGCTCAGGAGAACTCCGGAAGAAATTGTCGAGGCGGCGCTCCAGGAGGACGTGGAGGCGGTTGGCGTCTCCATTCTTTCGGGCGCCCATCGTCCGCTGGTCCGCCGGATCCTGGAGGGGCTCTCCGAGCGGGGGCTCGCCGACGTTCCGGTCTTCGTCGGCGGCCTGATCCCCGATCGGGACGTCGGACATCTCCGCGAGATGGGCGTCGCCCAGGTGTTCGGTCCGGACACCCCGACCTCCGAGGCCGCCCGGATCCTGGGATCGCGGCTCGCCGAACTCCGCCGCCGGCGCGCCGTCCAGTAGACGCTTTGCCTCCGGGAGGCCTCGAGCCCGCGGCAGCCGCCGTGAGGCCGGCCGCCACCGTGCCCTCCCGTTCCGGAGGGACCGAGTCGTTGCGGGTGGCCGTCCTCGACGCGACCCGCGCGCGGCCGGCGCCGTTCATTGGTATCTGGGGCCGTGTCCCGTCCACGAACGACGTCGCGAAGGCGATCGCCCTCGACGCGGGGGCGGCTCGCCTGGCGGGCAGCGTGCTGATCGCTGAAACGCAGACGGAGGGGAAGGGGCGCTTCGGCCGGACCTGGGTCTCCCCGCCGGGCGGGCTCTACCTGAGCGTCCTCGTCGAACCCCCGGCGGGGCCCGGCGAGCCGGCGGCGGATCCGCTGACCCTGTTGCCGCTTGCGGCCGGGGTTGCCGTGGCGCAGGCAGTGCGGCGGGTCGCAGGGATTCCGGCGGAACTTCGGTGGCCCAACGACCTCGACTGGGAGGGCCGCAAGGTTGCCGGCGTGCTGGCCGAGGTCGGATTCCGGAGAGAGTCTCCCCGGCTCGCGGTGGTGGGGTTCGGGGTCAATCTGACGCCGGTTTCGCTGCCGGTGGCCGGGTCGGCGGGCACCTCGGGGCCGGTGCCCGCGCCCGTTCCGCGGCTGCCGGGGTGGCTCCCGGAGGGCGTGGACCGGGCCGGACTTGCCCGGGCCCTGGTGACGTCCCTGCACGGGGCCCTCGCTCTGCTCCGGGAGGACCCGGCGTCGCTGCGGGCCCGCTGGGAAGCGATCAGCCCGACCGCGCGCGGCTGCCGCGCCGAGGTGCGGCTGCGCGCCTCCGCGCCGGTGCGCGGGACGACCGACGGACTCGACGCCGGAGGAGGCCTGCGGGTCCGGGTCCCCGGCGGCGGGACCCGGGTGGTGACCGAGAGTGACGCGGTCCGGATCCTCCACGCCGATCCGGGTCCGGGTCGCCCGGCCGGAATCGCTCCCGGATGAGCCGGCCGCCGGCCCCCGACGACTACTACCGGGCGGTGGAACGCGCGTTCCTCGATCTCCGTGGGGGCGGTCTGGTTCTGAGTCCGGCCGACTGGGACCAGGTCTGCCGGTGGGAGGCGCGCGGGATACCGCTGGAAGTCGTCCTTTGCGGCATCCGCGCGACGTTCTCGGGAAAGGTCCGCGTATCTCCCCGGATGCCGCTCGGCGAGTGCTCACGGGCTGTCGAGGCCGCGTTCGATGCGAAGCGGCTCCGGCAGGCGGGCGCCGGCGCCCCTCCCGAGACGGCCCCGGAGGCCGAAACCGGCCTCGAACGGCTCCTGGGACAGCTGAGGAATTGGTCGCCCGACCGGGCGCGTCTCGCGAACCCGGAGACGGCGGGTGACCTGGTTGCCGCGGCCCGCGATGCGGCCGCGCAGATCGAACGGCTCGGCAAGCCCGAAAACGCCCCGGCGAGCGCCGGGGAAACGGTCCAGGCGATCGAGAACGACCTTGTGATTCGGCTTCAGGCGGCCCTTCCCGACGCCGCCCGCGAGGAGATCGAGACCGAGGTGCGCAGCAGACTCGCACCGTATCGGACGCGCATGCCGGAATCCACCTGGCGAGCGACGTTCGACCGGGCGGTCCGGCGCCGGGTGGGCGAGTTCTTCGGGCTGGGGCCACTCCTTCCCTAAGCGGGGCCACCGGTGGTGGTCACCGGTCCCCACCCTTCCGGCGCCCGGAGCGAGCCGCGGCCCCGCCCTGCGTCCGCGCCGCTCCTCCTGCTGGCCGCCGCGTTCTGGGGAGGCATTGCCGCTTCGGCATCGATGCCCGGTGCGCTACCGGAATCGGGCCCCCTGCCGCCGGTGCTCGCGCTCCTCGGAGTCGCGACTCTCCTCCCGGGCCTCGCCGCGGGGCGCCGGTGGCGCGGACGGTGCGGCCCGGGTCCGGGCGCGAGGACCGGGTTGCTCCTGCTCGCGGCCTTCATTGCGGGTGTCCTTTCCCGCCCCGTGCCCGGTTCGGAGTCCTCGCTGTCGCAGGCGATCCGGGGCCTGGGCGACGAGCGCCTGAGCCGTCCCGTCCGCCTCGAGGGAGTGCTCCGGGCGGAGCCGGAGGATTCCGGCCGGCGCACTTCGCTCGCGCTGCGGGTCGACCGGCTGGGCGCGAGTCGCGAAGAGCGGGAAGTCGACGGCGAAGTCTCGATCCGCGTGGATGGCGATCGCCGGGACCGCCTCCGGGGCCTTGCTCGGGGGGCGCGGATCGCGGTCTGGTCCCGGGTTTCCGAACCGCGCCCGCCGGGAAACCCCGGCGCCCGGGAGATTCGGGGTCCCGTCGCCCTCTTCGGTTCCACCAAGAGCGGCCTGCTGGTCAGGGAGACCGCGCCGGGTCCCGTCCCCTGGCGGCTCCTGCACCGGGTCCGATCGCGGATCCGGGACCGCCTCTCGGGCGGCGGTTTCCCGGAGGACGTGCTGGGGGTCGTCACCGCCATGCTCATCGGCGACCGCACGCGGACGGGCCCGGCGACGGAGCGGGCTTTCCGCGACGCGGGCACGCTCCACCTGATGGCGGTGAGCGGGCTCCACGTCGGGCTGTTGAGCCTGCTGATCTACGGGATTCTCGTCCTGGCGGGCCTGCCGCGGCGCACCGCGCTCACCGCCCTGCTCCTCCTGCTCCCGCTCTACGCGGCGCTGTGCGGGGGGCGGCCGTCGGTGGTCCGGGCGGTGCTCATGGCGGTGGTGGTGATCCTCGGCCTGCGCCGGGGTCTCACGGGACACGCCCTGAACGGGCTGGGGCTGGCGGCGGTGGCGCTGCTCGCCCATTCCCCGTGGAACGCCCTCGACGTGGGCTTCCAGCTCAGCTTCGCCGCCACCCTCGCGATCATCGCCGCCTTCCGCCCGGAGGATCCCGCCGACGCCGTCTGGGACGCTGCGCCGCGCTGGCGGACCTGGATCCTGGCCCCGCTCGGGGTGACGCTGGCGTCGCAGCTCGCGACCTTCCCCGTCGTCGCCTGGCACTTCGGCCGGGTGGTGTTCGGGGGCCTGCTGGTCGCGGTTCCGGCGGGTCTCCTCGCGGGGCCGGTGCTCGGCCTCGGGTTCGCCTGGCTGGCGCTCGCCGGGACCGGGGTTCCCGGGGAGGTGGTGGGCTGGTTGCTGACGGTCTCCACCCAGACGCTCATCCGGCTCAGCGAGTGGGGCGCCGGACTTCCGTTCGGCGCCTTTCCCGTGGCCCGGCCGGGGCTCTGGTGGCTGGCCGTCTGGCTGGCGCTCGCGATCACCCTGCTGAAGCTCCGGGGCAAACGCAGGATCGGTCCGGCCCTCCCCCTGGCGCTGCTGGCGCTGTTCACGCTTCCCCTCGCGGAGCCGGCGGACGGGACGCTCCGGCTCACGGCCCTCGACGTGGGGATGGGGGACGCCCTGGTCCTCTCGCTTCCGGCGGGCGGGGCGGTGCTCCTCGACGCGGGTACCGCCTTCGGCGGCTGGAGCGCCGGCGAGGCCGTCGTGACTCCGTTCCTGGCGCACGCGGGCTACCGGCGGCTGCGCGCCGCCGTTCCCACGCACGGCGATCTGGATCACGTCGGGGGGTTCCCGGCGGTGTTCCGCGACGTCCGCGTGGACGAGGTCTGGGAGGGCGGCGGGACCGCCGAGGACCCACGGCGGGCGGTCCGGGTGATGCACCGCGAGCGCGTCCGGCGGGGAATCCCCCTGCGCCGGCTCCGCGCCGGAGAGCGGTTCGAGCTGGGCGGCGCCCGCTTCTCGGTGCTGCTCGCCGGCGACCACGGCGCCGGGCGGGAAGAACGTCCCAACGAGCGCTCGCTCGTGCTGGCGGTGGCCTACGCCGGGAGACGGCTGCTGCTCACCGGCGACGCTGGGGAGGCGACCGAGCGGGTGCTGCTCCGCCGGTATGGAAGCGCGCTGCGCGCCGACGTGCTCAAGGTCGGCCACCACGGCAGCCGGTTCTCGACCACCCCGGAGTTCCTGGCCACGGTGACGCCCGACGTGGCGCTGGTCCCGGTCCGCGCCGACCCCCGACGGGGCCTTCCCGACGATGGGGTCCTCGAGCGGCTGCGGCGGAGCGGCGCCGCGGTCTACCGCACCGACCTGGCCGGCGCCGTGACGGTGGCCGTCGGACCGGACGGCCGGATGTCGGTCAGCACGTTCCGGGACGCGCCGCCCTGAGCGGCGTTAACAGCCTGTGGTGAAACCCACGTGAGCGCCGAGAGCGGCGAGGCCCAGTTCTCCCGGTGGGGGTCCGGCTGACAAGGCGCGTGAGGGAGGAATACCGGGTGTATTCCGACTGAAACGCAACGCAGAGCGCCGCGAAGCGGCGCGGTTCAGGCGGGATGCATCGCCGCTCGAGCCCCCACCGGGAGAACTGGGCCGCGTGGGTTTTGCCACAGGCTGTTAACCGCCGAGTCGCCGGACCGCGTTGCGGAGCGCCGACTCCGGGTCCAGCCCGTCCCGCCGGGCCTCGCGCGTGACCTCCAGCAGCAGGTCGCCGAGCGCCGCCTCCACCGCGCCCGGGTCACCCGCCCGCCGTGCGGCCCGCATCCGCTCGAGGGCGGGAAGGATGCCGTCCCGATCCGCTCTCTCCCCGTCCTCGGCCGCACCGGTCCGCTCGACGGCCTTCATCGCCAGCAGCAGCGCCGGCAGGCCCCGCGGCAGGCGGTCCCCGGACGCCGGGCGCTCCGACTTCTCCGCGGCCTTGATCGCCTCCCAACTGGCGAGCGCCTCGCCGGCGTCCGAGGCCCGCTCCTGGTCCCCGAAGACGTGGGGGTGCCGGCGGATCAGCTTGCGGGTGATGCCGCGGGCGACCTCCGCCATCCCGAACCGGCCCTCCTCCCGGGCGATCTGCGCCATGAACACCACTTCCAGCAGCAGGTCCCCGCATTCCTCGAGCACCGCGGCCGGGTCCTTCCGATCGACCGCGTCCACCAGTTCGTACGCCTCCTCGATCACGTAGCGCCGGAGCGAGTCCCAGGTCTGCTCCCGATCCCAGGGGCAGCCGTTGTCGGACCGCAGCTTCGCCATGATCTCCACCAGACCGGCGACTTCGGCGGCGCCGGCCGCCGCGCGTTCGCGGGCGGCGGAGGTCTCTTCAGGATTCTTCAAGGGCCGGTTGGAACGTTCGGCCGGCATTGTCCCCCCGGTCCGGTCCCGTTTCAAGGCGCCGGCGGCTCGCGGAGCGGGTGGCGGGACAATAGGATTCCGGGAAGCGGGCCGCCACCCGGCGCGGCCCGGACAAACGGATGAGTGAAGAGGAGAAAGCCCCGCGCATTGTCGTCAGGGACCGGCGCGCCTTCGCGCCCGACGGTTCCCGCCGCCCGGACGCCCCACCCCGGAGCGAGCCGTCCACCGACGTCTCCCCGGTTGGAACGGAAACGAAACCCGCAGCCGCAGCCCCCGCCGCATCCGCTCCGGCCCCGGGACCGGCGCCCGAAGAGGACCCCCGCTTCAAACAGCTCGTTTCCCTGCTCTTTTCGCAGGCGGCGATGCTGCTCGAGCAGACCGCCGAGGGTGCCGAGAAGCCGGGATCGGCCAGCGGTCCGCAGCGGGACGAGGCGCTCCAGGGACTCCAGGCGGTGATCGGCCTCATGGAAGTCGTCGAGGAGAAGACCCGGGGCCGGCTCGCTCCGGGCGACGCCCGGCTGGTCTCCCAGGCGCTCTACCAGCTGCGGATGGCGTACATGGAGCGCTCTCACGGGCCCGACGGATGAAGATCGAGCGCCTCCGCGAGCTGCCCCCCGCGGCGGGCGGGGCGGGTCCCGGCGGGCCGCCTCGACCGGCCGTCGTCGCGGTCGGCAACTTTGACGGAGTCCACCGGGGTCACCGGATGGGGTTGCAACTCGCCGGTGAGGAGGCGCGAGAGCGCGGGGCCGAGTGCGTCGCGGTGACCTTCGATCCCCACCCCGCCCGCCTGCTTCGTCCCGACCGCGCTCCGAAGAGCATCACCAGCTTCGCGCTCAAGGCGGAGCGGCTCGCCGCCGCCGGCGTGGAGCGCCTCGTCGTGCTCGAGTTCGGCGACGCGATGGCCCGAACCTCTCCCGCCGACTTCGTGTCCCGGCTGCTCGTGGAGCGGCTCGGGGCCGTTACCGTGGTGCAGGGTGCGAATTTCCGGTTCGGCCGCGGCCGCGCGGGCGACCTCGAGACCCTCCGCGCCCTCGGCGACCGCCACGGGTTCGGGGTCATCGAGGCGCCGTCCGTGTCGTGGGAGGGCGCGATCGTCTCTTCCACCAGGATCCGGCGGGCACTGGCCGGGGGAAACATCGAAGAGGGCGCCGCGCTCCTCGGCGCCTTCTACGAGATCGATGGCGAGGTGGTCCCGGGACGGGGACGGGGCCGGGGGCTCGGGTTTCCCACCGCGAACCTGGCGCCCGAAGGGGACGTGCTGGTCCCGCATGGGGTCTATGCGGTGGATGCGGTCCTGACCTCCCCGGGAGAAGGCCTCTTCCGGGCCGTGCTTCACTACGGACCGCGGCCCACCTTCGACGATTCGCCTTCCCTGGAGGTGCACCTGACGGGTTTCTCCGGTGAGGTGTCGCGCCTCCGGGTGCGCTTCCTCTCCCACCTGCGGGAGGTTCGGGCCTTTCCCGGCCCGCAGTCCCTCAGGGTGCAGCTCGGCCGCGACGTGGCGAAGGCACGCGACCTGGTCGCGTTCCCGGCGCCCGAGGCCTGGTCCCGATCTGCAGAGGCCGCCAAATCCGAGACGCTCACCCATGCCTGATCTTCAAGTCGCTACCCGCCGCGCCGCCGAAGTGGTCGTCGTGGAACCGAAGGGGTTCATCAACGCGCACACCGTGGCCGAGTTCGAGGGAGTGCTGAACGCGCTCGTCGAGGCCGGCGACGTGCGGATCGTGATCAGCGGGGCCCACCTCTCCTACGTGGCGAGCGCCGGCTTCGGCGCGATCATGGGACTCATCGAAGAGGCCCGCGCGGGCGGCGGGGACATCCGGGTCGCCGCGCTCACCGGGACCGTCGCCCACATCTTCCGGGTCCTGGGTTTCGACCGGCTTTGCCGCACCTTCGAGACCGAGGAGGAAGCGGTCCTCAGCTTTGGAGGAGGTTGAGTCATTGGCGACGGACCGAGCGCCGTTCGAGCTTGACGTGCCGGCGACCTGCGAGTGCCTGAGCCTCGTCCACGAGGCGACTCGGCGAGCGGCGATCGCCGAGGGCTTCGACCCTGCCGCCGCGGACGAGATTGCGGTGGCGGTGGGAGAGGCGATGACGAACGTTGTCGAACACGCCTATCGGGGCGAGCGGGGTCACGCCGTCCGGCTGCGTTTCCTGCCCGGGCCCCAGGCGCTGCGGATCGAACTGGAGCACCGCGGCGCCGCGCCCACGAACCTTCCGGCCGGGGTGGACCTCGGCCGCCTGGCGCGCGAGCGGCGGCGGGGTGGCCTGGGGGTGCATCTCATGCGCCGGCTCATGGATCACGTCGTCCATGAGGAATCGGCGGCGGGTGTCGGCTGCTGGGTGCTCGAGCGCAACCGCGCGGGTTCCGGCTCGCCGGGCCGCGGGCCGGAGTCCTGATCCCGTGCGCGCGGAATCGGAGCGCCAGCCGCCGGCTGGCTTCGCTCCGCGTGAGCGAAATCCGCCGCCCGAGGGGCCGGAGCGCGGCGTCGCCGGGCGGCCTCGGAGCGCCGGCCTGACATGACCACGCGCGCCGTGCGCCCGACCGTGCCGGAGGCGCCGGCCTCACCCGGCACGCGTTACCAGCAGTTGCTCGCGGAGCACATTGGCGGCATGAACCCCGGGCTGGAACGGCGGGTGTCCGAACTCCTGGCCCTGACCGACTTCAGCGCGGCGGCGTTCGAGCGGCTGAATGCGGCCGAGGTGGCTTCCCTCATCGTCCTGGTGGCGCTTGGCGAGTCCGGCGCCCGCTGGGCGGGCTTGCTGCTCCCCGACGAGGAGGGGGTCCTGCACCCGGCCAGCCGGCGGGGGGCCGGGAATCCCGGTTGGGAGGAGCTTCAACTGGAAGCGCCGGAACGGCTGCCCGGCGCGCTCGTCCTGCGGTCCGGTGGTGAACATCCGCAAGAAGACGCGGCGGCGGAGCCCTTTCGCCAACTCATGCGCGATTCCGAAGCGTCGTCGGCGACCCTCCTGCGCACCCGCGACGGACTCCGCGGCGTGCTCCTGTTGGGTGAACCGCATCCGGACCTCGCCGGGTCGCGGACCGACTTCCTGGAGGCGCTCTCGGTTTCCGCGGCGGCGGCCCTCGAGAAGTGCCGGCGCGACGAGGAGTTGCGGGTGGCGAACCGGCGGCTGTCGCTCCACGTCTACCAGCTCCGCTCGCTCATGGACCTCACCGCCGGCCTGCACCGGGCCCGCGACGAAGCGGCGGTCTGGGACCTGCTGCTCCACGGCGCCATGGGGCACGTGCTGGCGAGCCGGGCCGCCGTGGTGGCCGGGGGAAGGGTGGTCGCCGCCAAGGGACCGAAGCGCCCGGAAGACGATGGGGCGATCTTCGTGCGAGCCGCCGAGATCCTGGCGGGCGACCACAACATTCGTCCGGCGGCGGATCTCTCGCAATGGGCCACCTCCTGCGACCTCGCGAGGCTGGAGATCGGCTGGGTCGTGCCCTTCGCTTCCGGCGCGGTCCAGGGAACGCTCTTCCTCGGAACCGCCGGGTTCGGCCGGGAGCTCTCGCCGGCGGACCGGGCTTTTCTCGCCTCGCTCACCGGACAGGCCTCGGCCGCGGTCGAGAGCCTGCGCCTCACCCGCGCCTCCATCCAGAAGGAGAAGGAACTCGAGGTGGCGCGCCGGATCCAGGCCCGCTTTCTGCCGTCGGAGGCTCCGGAGTATCCCGGGTGGGACCTCTGGGGGATCAACATTCCCTGTCTCTCCGTCGGAGGGGACTACTACGATTACCTCACCCTGGACGAGGCGGTCTTCGTCACGATCGCCGACGTATCCGGCAAGGGAGCCGGGCCGGCTCTCATCATGGCTTCGGTCCAGGCGTCGTTGCGCAGTTTCTTCCGGCACGGCCGGCCCGGGATCGCCAGCGCCGCGCAGGACCTGAATCACCACCTCCACCAGAACACCGAGGACAGCCGCTACATGACCGCCATTCTGGCCCGGCTCGAACCCGCAAGCGGCCGGCTCGACTACCTGAACGCCGGGCACGTGCATCCGGTGCTGGTCCGGGGCGACGGCTCGGTCGAGCGCCTGGACCGGGGCTCCACGGTGCTCGGCCTCTTCCCGGAGATCGATACCGAGGTGGGCACCTGCGAGCTCGGTCCCGGCGACCTGGTGGCGCTCTACACCGACGGCCTGAGCGAGGCGGAAGATCCGGCGGGCGGCCTCTTCGACGACGCCCGCATCGTGGACGCCCTCATCGCCGCCCGCTCCATGAGCGCCCGCGACATCTGCGGCGACCTGCTCTCGCGGGCCCGGGCCTTCTCCGGACCCAGCCCGCTGCGCGACGACCTCACGCTCGTCGTCCTCAAGCGCCGCGGCCGGCAGATCGTCGTCTAGTACGTTTCGATGCCCGACAAGAGCACCCTCCGGCTCCGCAATACGCTCGGGGGCCGGGTCGAGCCATTCGAACCGAAGAGCGCCGACGAAGTGCGCATGTACACCTGCGGACTCACGGTGTATGCCCGGGGACACATCGGGAACTTCCGGACCTTCGTGGCCCAGGACATCCTGCGGCGCTATCTCGGGTTCAAGGGCTACCGCGTCCTGCAGGCGATGAACTTCACGGACGTGGACGACAAGACCATCCGCGGGGCCAACGAGGCGGGGGAGCCGCTCCGCGACTACACGACCCGCTACATCGAGGAGTTCTTCGACGACGCCGACGCCCTCGGGATCGAGCGCGCCGAGCACTACCCGCGAGCCACCGATCCGGAGTACGTCGAGGCGATGATCCGGCTCGTCGAGCGTCTGCTCGCGAACGGGATCGCCTACGAAGCCGGCGGTTCCATCTACTTCCGGGTCACGGACTTTCCCGGCTACGGGCAGCTCTCGGGGGCGGCGGCCTCCGACCGCCTGGCCGGCGCCCGGGTGGACTCGGACGAGTACGACAAGGAGGACGCCCAGGACTTCGTGCTCTGGAAGGGCCCGAGGCCCGGCGAGCCGGTCTGGGAGGCGCCGTTCGGGCCGGGCCGTCCCGGGTGGCATCTCGAGTGCTCGGCGATGGGGCTGGAACTGCTGGGCTCCGGCTTCGATCTCCACTGCGGCGGGGTGGACCTCGTGTTCCCGCACCACGAGAACGAGAT
>CAYUVU010000342.1:0-5975 GCA_964448205.1 uncultured Acidobacteriota bacterium | reverse complement strand
AGCTGGAGCGGTTGCGCGTGCAGGAGCTGGAGCGGGGACGCTGCGTCGAGTGCCACATGATCGGGGACTACCGGGCCGCCGCGAGGGAGCGGGAGGGCACCCTCGACAAGCGGCGCGAGATGTTCCGCTCGCCCGACATCCGGGACCTCGGCATCCACCTAGACGTGCCGCGGGGCCTCGTGGTCGAGCGCGCCGAGGGAGCGGCCATGGCCGCCGGACTGCTCCCCGGCGACGCCATCGTGAACTTCGCCGGAAAGCGGGTCCTGACGTTCGGGGACCTGCTCTACGCTTACGACGGCCTGGACCGGACCGCCGCGCGCCTTCCTTTGACGGTTGAGCGGGCGGGGGCCGGGGAAGTGGATCTCGTGATGGAACTGCCGCCGCAGTGGTGGGTTTCGGACATCGCGTACCGCTACTGGTCGATCGATCCCCAGACGCACCTGACCACCGCTCCGCTCACCGAACCGAGAAAACGCGAACTGGGTTTCGATCCCGGAGGCTTCGCCTGCGAGGTGACGCGCGTCAACGCCCGCGCCGGCGTGCTCGAGCTGCACGACCTCCGGCCCGGCGACGTCATCTACTCCGTGGACGGCGTCGAGGCGGACCCGGCGGTCTGGGACTGCCTCGTCTATCTGCGGTTGAACGTCTCCGCCGGGGAGGAGGTGGACCTCGGAGTGCTCCGCGACGGCGTCCGCACTCCGATGACCGTCCGGACCTACCGCCAGCGCTTCCGCAAGCTGGGAACTCCCTGAAGGATCAGTCGGCGTCCTTGATCAGGGCGCCGCGGATCCCGCGGATGTCCTCGGGCCGGGTCCGGCAGCAGCCGCCGATGAGTTTGGCCCCGAGCCGGCGCCATTCGCGGGCCAGCTCCGGCAGGTCGGCGGTCTCCGGCGGCGTCTCCCAGACCTTCCGGACCGGGTCCCAGCGGCCGTCGCCGTTCGGGTAGGCGACGGCGGGTTTCCCGGTCGCCGCCCGGAACTTCGGGATGAGCGCGGCGAGGTGTTTCGGCGGCGTGCAGTTGACGCCGGCCCAGCGCACCCGGGCGGAGCCGGCGAAATCCGCCGCGGCCTCCTCGACGGGTGTCCCATCGGAGAGGTGGCCGCCGTCCCGGCAGGTGAACGAAACCCACGCCGGCGGGGGATCGTCGAGGCGGTCGAGGAGGCGCCGGAGCACCCGTCCCTCGCGCGCCGAGGGGATCGTCTCGATCGCCAGCAGGTCGGCGCCCGAGCGGGCGAGGAGCTCGAGCCGCCGCCAGTGGAAGGCGGCGAGGGCCGCGTCGTCGGCCCGGTAGTCGCCGGTGTATTCCGAGCCGTCGGCGAGGAACGCGCCGTAGGGCCCGACGCTCGCCGCCACCAGCGGCCGCCGCCGTCCCTCCCGGTTCTTCGGATCGCGCCAGAAGCGGTTCCGTTCCTCCGCCGCGAGTTCCACCGCGAGGCGGAACAGCCGCTCCGATTCCTTGTCCGAGAGCCCGTAGCGCGCGAGGCCGGGGAAGCTCGCCTGGTAGGTGGCCGAGATGACGCAGTCGGCGCCTGCCGCGAGGAACCGGGCGTGGACGGCGCGGACGGCCTCGGGCGTTTCGATGAGCACCTTCGCCGACCAGAGCGGGTGATTGAGGTCGAACCCGTCGGCCTCGAGTTCGGTGGCGAGCCCGCCGTCCAGAATTACGGTTTCGATGAGGGTGCGGCCCTGCTCCGGCTCCCCTTTACGCGGGCGGCGCGAAGCGGACAAGATCATCGGCATGACCCTGCCAGGTGCGCATTGAGATGGTGAAGCGCGCGCTCGTGACCGGAGCCAACCGCGGCATCGGCCTCGCGATCGCCGGAGGGTTGGTGGACCTCGGTCATGAGGTCCTGCTGGGCGCCCGCAACGCTGCTGCCGGAGAGAAAGCCGCTCGCCGGATCGGCGCCGCCGCCCTGCAACTGGACGTGGCCGATCCCGCCAGCATCCGCCGCGCGGTGGAGGAGGCCGGGCCGGTGGATGTCCTCGTCAACAACGCCGGTTTTCTCGGATCCGGCGGCGTGCTGGACGATCCGGAGGACTTTGGCGAATCCATGGCCGTCATGGTCCACGGTCCCTGGCTGCTGATGCACTGCCTGACTCCGGGTATGGTGGCGCGGGGCTACGGGCGAGTGGTGAACGTCTCCTCCGGCTGGGGGGCCTTTTCGGAGGGAATGGGAGGGCCCGGCGGCTACGGCGTGGCCAAGGCGGCGCTGAACGCGCTGACCGTGGCGGCGGCGCGGAGCCTGCCGGACTCGGTCAAGGTGAATGCCATGTGTCCCGGGTGGGTGCGAACCCGGATGGGAGGCGTGGGCGCCAACCGGTCCGTCGAGGAAGGCGCCGACACCGCGCTCTGGCTTGCCACGCTGGGCGTGGACGGGCCGACCGGGGGTTTCTTCCGGGACCGGAGGCGCATCGACTGGTGAGGGTCCGGGCGGCGTGGGCCAACGGCCGTGATGGCGCCGCCGGCTTGGAACGCCGGCTTCAGCCGGCACAGCGGCCCGGAGGGCCGCGGGCGGGTCATCGCTACCCGGGGTGGTTGGTGCGCAGCCGCGCCATCCGGGCGCATGAGGTCCGTCCCGCCGCCCGCCTTCGGCGGGCTGTGCCGGCTGAAGCCGGCGTTCCCAGCCGGTGCGTCTACCCCCCAAAGATGTCGCGGAAGTAGCGGACCCAGTTGCCGCCGAGGATTTTGGCGATGTCCACCTCGGAGACGCCGCGGCGGTCGAGCGCGTGGGCGACGTTGCGGAACCGCTCGGGCTCGTCGAGGCCCTCGATGAAGGGAGGCCAGCGGACGCGGTAGCTCGGCTTGAAGTTGCGGAGCCGGGGCTCGTACCAGTTCTCGCGGGTGGCCCAGGACCTCATTCCGCGGATCGCGTGGTCGGTGGAGACCCCGACGTGCTCGATCCCGCCGACGTTCACCGCGTGCAGGATGTGGTTCACGTAGTCCTCGAGCGAGGTGTCGGGGTCGGGCCCCACGAAGTAGCCGAGGCTGGCGATGCCGGTGACCCCGCCCTTGTCCGACATGGCGCGGATCTGCTCGTCGGTCTTGGCGCGCGGGTGGTCGTTGTAGATCGCCTCGCAGAAGGTGTGGGTGAACGCGGCGGGGCTCGAGGAGACCTCGATTCCGTCCATGGAGGTCTTCCGCCCGCAGTGGGAGAGATCCACGATGATCCCCAGCTCGTTCATCCGCTCCACCACCTCGACCCCGAAGTCGGAGAGTCCCCCGTCCACCCGCTCGGTGCAGCCGCTCCCGAGCCGGTTCTGCGAGTTGTAGGTGAGCTGGATGCAGCGGGTCCCGAGCTCGTAGAGCGGGTCCAGGTTCCGGAGCGCGCCCTCCAGCATGGTGGCGTTCTGGAAGCCGAAGACCACCGCCATCTTCCCGTCGGCCTTCGCCTGCTCGATGTGCGCGGCCTTCGTGGCGTGGACCAGCTTGTCGGGGTTCTCGCGGATGCGGCGGCGCCACTCGGCGAGCGCCCGCGCCGCGACCTGGAAGTTGTTGCTCGGCAGGGTGGTCTGGATGCCGGTGTACCCCGAACGCTCGATGGCGTCGTACTCCACCTCGTCCCACTCGTAGCCCACGGCGAGCGAGTCGATGACCACCGAGCGGTCGTAGAGCGCGTCGATCGCGGGGTTGCGCTGCGGCGCCTGCGCCAGCGAACGGCGGGCGGCGAGCGAGGCGCCGAGCAGGCCGAGGAAGGTGCGCCGTTCCATCGAAGGACTCAGGCCGAGTGGCCCAGCTCCCGGGCGCGCTCGCTGGCCGCCTCCACGGCGCTCGCGGCGTCGGGGAAGAAATGGATGCCCTCCTCCGGCTTGAAGTCGGTGGCGTGCATGACCTCGGCGACCTCGGGCTGGATGCCCCAGAAGTAGCACGCCGTCCCGCTGCGCCCCAGCGCGCGGGCCAGGTCCTTCAGCAGCAGGCAGGCGGTCGGATCGATGAAGTAGACGTTCCGCATCCCGAACACGCACGCCGGCCGTTCGTCGGCGGCCCGGGCGAGCAGGTCGGAGAGGCTGCTCACCGTGCCGTAGAAGAGCGCGCCCCGGAAGGTGAACATCTGGACCCCGTCCGGCATCTCGAAGGGGAGCGGCCGCGGGGGCACCAGCTCGTCGGAATCGAAGAGCGCCGCGTCGCCGCGCCGCACCTCGAAGATCCCCGAGACGCGCTGGATGAAGATGACCGCGGCGAGCGCGAGGCCGACCGGCAGCACGAAGCGCAGGTCCCAGAAGAGCGTGGTGCCGAGTGTGCCGAGCAGGATGATCCGGTCGCCGATGGGGGCCCTCCAGATCACCTTCATCCGGTGCACCTCCACCATCCGGCCGGCGACGATGAGCAGCACCGCGGCCAGCGAGGTGAGCGGGATGTACTCGAGCGCCCACGAGAAGAAGAGGACGAAGAGCGCCACGAAGATCGCGTGGAAGAAACCGGCCAGCGGGGAACGCGCCCCGGAGGCCAGGCAGGTCGCGGTGCGAGCCACGCAACCGCCCACCGGGAAGCCTCCCCAGACGGCGGTCGCGATGTTGCCGAGGCCGAGAGCGGTGAACTCCTGGTTGGGATGGCTCGGCACGCCGCGGGAGCGGCTCGCCATCTGGGCGGCGAGCAGCGACTCGGCGCTCGAGAGGAAGGCGATCGCGACCGCGTAGGGCAGCAGGGGCACCCAGTTGTCGAGCGACGGGATCAGCGGCAGCGGCAGCCGGTTGGGCAGCTCCCCGAAAGTGCTGCCGATGGTCGCGACGTCGAGCCGCAGCGCAAAGGTGGCGAGGGCGCCGACCAGCAGGCCCATCACGTAGGCTGGCAGTCTCGGCGCGAACCGCTTCGTCGCGAACACCGCGGCCAGCGAGGCGGCCCCCACCAGGAAGGTGGTCATGTCGAAGTTGCCGACGCGGCTGATGACCCCCTCCATGATGAACAGGAAGGAGTGCGAGTGTTCGGCGCCGCTGTGGTCGTGCGCGTGCACCGACTCGGCGAGCCCGAAGAAGGGCACGATCTGACCCGTGAAGATGATCACGCCCATCCCGGTCACGAACCCGGTGATGACCGCCTGCGGCATCGCCTCGATCAGGATCCCCACCCGGGAAATGGCCATTCCCACCAGGAAGACGCCGGCCATCAGGGTCGCGGCGAGGAGACCCTCGTAACCGAACAGCTCGATCACCACCACCGCGATGAGGATGCAGGCCTCGGTCGGCCCCCCGATCTGGAACTTGCTCGCGGTGAAGAGCGCGATGACCGCGCCGCCGATGATGATCCCGACGAGACCCTTGTCCGGACTCGCTCCGGCGGCGATCGCGACCACCAGCCCCAGCGGGAGCGCCACCACCGAGACCGTCAGCCCCGCGGACAGGTCGGTGGTCAGGTCGGACAGCGAGTAGTCCCTGGGCAGAACCCGCCGGTACTGCGCCCTGATTGCGGCAAGCGCGCGTGTCATGGGTTTCCCTCCCCCAAGGGGCGGAGTGTATGTCCGAGGCTCCGGGTGGCGAAGGCTTCGGCTGTTGACGCCAGAATCCCCGGTGGGAGCCAATCCCCGACGATTCTCCGACCACCCGAGGAAACCACCATGCGCACCTTTGTCTCGATCTTGCTGACCGCCGCTCTCGCGGCGCTCGCGACCCCGGCGGACGCCGAGACGCGGCTCCTTCGCTTCCCCGACATCCACGGGGACCGGGTCGTCTTCACCTACGCCGGCGACCTGTGGTCGGCCCCGGTCACCGGTGGAACCGCGGTGCGGCTGACCTCCCATCCGGGCCGCGAACTCTTCGCGCGGTTCTCTCCCGACGGGAGCCAGATCGCCTTCACCGGCCAGTACGACGGCGACGAGCAGGTCTACGTGATGCCGTCGGGAGGCGGCGCTCCGAAGCAGTTGACGTTCTATCCGGCGACCGGGCCGATGCCGACCCGCTGGGGCTTCGACAACATCGTCTACGACTGGTCGCCGGACGGCGAGCGCATCCTGTTCCGCTCGCTCCGGGACGGCAACGGGGTG
>CAYUVU010000341.1:0-32284 GCA_964448205.1 uncultured Acidobacteriota bacterium | reverse complement strand
GGGTGGAGGGGCCGATGACGTACTACGGCGGAACCTTTGTATGCGACCCGTTCGGCGAGGTGATCGCCCGCGCGGGCGATCACCTCGCCGAACGGGTCGCATACAAAGGTTCCGCCGTAGTACGTCATCGGCCCCTCCACCCCAACCCGGTTCGGTGCGCCGACGAAGACCCCGTTCGCGATGGCGTGCCCGCGCATGACGGTCCTCCAGGCATCCTCCGAGGAATAGCCCGGACGATCCGGTTCGCTACCGATCGCGGTCGGGAAGAGCAGCAGGTCGGCGCCGCCGAGAGCGAGGAGGCGCGCCGTCTCGGGAAACCATGAGTCCCAGCAGACCCCCACCCCGACCCGACCGAACGCCGTTTCCCAGACGGGGTAGCCGGTATCGCCGGGCGTGAAGTAGTACTTCTCGTG
Organism: uncultured Acidobacteriota bacterium; assembly: GCA_964448205.1. Classification (GTDB taxonomy): domain Bacteria; phylum Acidobacteriota; class Vicinamibacteria; order Marinacidobacterales; family Marinacidobacteraceae; genus Marinacidobacterium. Next base: position 31,871 of record CAYUVU010000341.1, on the reverse strand, counting down.
ATAGCCGGGTCCGTCGGGAATGTGGTTCTTGCGGTAACGGCCCAGCAGGCTCCCGTCGGCGTCGTAGAGCACCGCCGCGTTGAAGAGGACTCCGGGGGCCGCTTCCTCGAACACCGGTACGACCAGCACGATGCCGAGTTCGGCGGCCAGCCGGCCGAGCTCCCGGACCCGGTCCGAGGGCTGCCGCTCCGCCAGCCGCCAGCCTTCCACCGCGACCTGCCGGGGGAAGTACGGGAGGTCATACAGCTCGGGCAGCGCGACGATCTGCGCGCCGCCGGCCGCTGCCGCGCGAACGGCTTCCACGGCGCCCCGGTGGGCGGCGTCCCGCGCGGGCTCGATCGCCCGCTGGATCAGCGCCAGCCGGGCGCGCCCGCTCCGTTGCCGATCAGCCTGCATGGGCCAATTCTGCCCCCATCGGGCACTCCAGCAATAGCCCTGGACAGCAGTTCCGATCGGCGCCCCCCGGACTGCACCCGCTAGCCGGCCACCAGGCCGAGCAGCGTGAATCCGGCGAGTGCGGCCCCGGCGCCAATAAGGGCGTAGGGGAACTGCGTCCTGACGTGCTCCATGATGGAACACCCCGCGCTCCGCGCGGCGAGCACCGTGGCGTCACCGTAGAAGCAGGCGTGGGAGCCGAACGCGCCCGCCGAAACCAGCGCTCCGAGCGTCAACGGCAGCGGAGCGTCCAACTCGGTCGCGAGGCCGACCACCACCGGCAGGCTGACGGTATAGGCCCCCCAGAACGAACCGGTGGCAAACGCCACTCCCGAGAGGGTGACGAACACGAGCGCCGGCAGCATCCAGGCGCTCGCGATCGGCTGGACGCTGCCGATCACGAATTCGGTCAGCCCGAGCGCGGCGTTCACATCCCGCAGGATGAAGGAGACCAGCACGATCCCCAGGGGATAGACCATCTTCTCCATCCCCAGGAACGCCCCGTCGGCGACCGGTCCCAGGCCGCCGGCCGGCCGCACGAGCGCCGCCAGCGCCAGGGCCACTCCCAGCGCCGCCACCACGCCGAAGAGTGCGTCCCCGCCGAGCGCCAGGGTGGCCGCCGGCAGGACCAGGATCGGGACCAGGAAGGCCGGGGCCCGCAGGCCGGGACGCGCCGGGGCCTCGGTCGTGGCCGGTTCGAGGCTCTCGTCGAGGGCCGCGGCCGCCGGAGCCGCTCCCGAACGGAGTGCGCGCTCGGCGTCCGCCATCGGCCCGAGATCGCGGACCGCCCCCAGGATCACCGCGAACACCAGCAGGATCGCGAACCACGGATAGAGGAGATACGGAATCAGGGAGACGTAGAGACCGATGCCGCCACCCGCTTCGGCGAGTCCGTTCGCCTCGAAGAGGCCGGCGATGAAAACCGTCCAGGTCGAAGCGGGAATCAGCACGCAGATGGGCGCCGCGGTGCTGTCCACCACGTAGGCGAGCCGGGCGCGCGAGATGCCCATCCGGTCCGCCGCTCCCCGAAACGCCGCCCCTACCGCCAGCGCGTTCAGGTAGTCGTCGACAAAGGTCACGACGCCGAGGCCGAACGCGCCCAGCAGGACCCCGCGGCGGGTGCGAAGCCGCCGGGAGAGCGCCTCGCCGAAGGCCTTCGATCCTCCGGCGCGGGCCAGGATGCCGATGAGGGCCCCGAAGAGCATCACCACCAGGACGACCCAGACGCTCGCCGGCTCGGCCATCACCGACTGGGCGTTCTCCAGAACGGCGCCGAGAAAGCCTCCGCGCGAAAGCATGAGGTGGCCGAGCAGCGACCCGAAGATCAGGGCTTCGAGCGGGCGGCGGGTCCATACCGCCAGCCCCAGGACCGCGAGGCTGGGAACCAGGCTGAGAACGCCCCAACCCTCCGCGCCGCTCACGAGAGTGAAGTCACCGGCCGTTCGGAGCCGGCATCGGAGGGTAGCGGGGGTGCGACCCAGTCCGCGCAGATGGCGCTGGAGTACTCACCGCAGGTTCCGTCGCACCCCCGCTACCGGACCGCTCGACGGGGTTCCTGTTGGAGGATGCAGTGGACGCCGCCGCCGCCGAGGTTCACGGCCATGGCGTCGAGGGGCAGCACTTCGCGGCCCGGGAACACCTCGCCCAGGATGGCGAGCGCGCGGTCGTCCTTCTCTCGCAGGCTCTCCGGCATCCCGGGTTTCCAGTACTTCTGGGCCAAAACGAGGCCATTGGTCACCTGGAAGTTCAGGTAGCTCGCCGCCGCCACGACCTTGATCTCCTCGTCGGGCTCGATGCTGGTCCCGTCCTCGTATTCGAGCGGCTGGATGTAGTCGAACACCCCGTCCCCGGCCCGCATCGTGTCGAAGAGCGAATCCGGCGCGGGCACGCGCACGATGCGGAAGGGGTTCCCGTCCTGATCCGTCGCTGCGCTGAGCCTCCGGAAACTCTCCTCCAGCCGTTCATGGCTGATCGCCGCGATCGGGTCCGCGCGGCGCTCTTCGTCGGTGATTTCCGCGAGCAGGATGGTCTCCGGGTCCGCGAAGCGGGCGAACTCATCCACGTGCCCGCCCGTGGTGATGACGGTGTAGACGTCGCCTGGGAGCCGCCCCCGGAACGTGAGTTCATCCTCCGCCATACCTTCGGCGAGCCAGATGACCTTGGACACTCCCAGGGTGCGCCGGAACTCCTCATCCATGGCTTCGAGCGTCCATCCGGGGTTGCGCTGCAACTCCACCGCCTCCACCGCGAGCATCACGCCCCTGCCGTTGAACTCGCGGGAGCCGCCCTCGCTGATCAGCGTTGACTTTTCCACCTCCAGACCGAGCAGCTCCGCAACCTGGCGGTCCACCGCTTCTTCAAGCCGGGAGGCGGGACTGTCCGGAGACTCGTAACCCCACATGTTGAATCCGAAATCGACAACCCGGAGGCCGCCCCGATCACCCCGGACGAAGATCGGTCCCATGTCCCGCATCCAGATGTCGCCATGCGGCACGGCGTGGATGGTTACGTGCCCGTCCGGAACCCCCTCGCGGCGAAAGCGCTCGCGGATGGCAGCCGCCTCGGCGTCATCCTGGGCCAGCAGTTCGATGGCCACCCTGCCCTCGGTGGCGCGAATGATCTCGGTGAGGAGCGGCTCCGTCGGCAGTCCCCGCTTGTTCTCGTAGGTCGGCCATGCCATCCAGAGGGCGCGGTGCGGTTCGAACTCGGCGGGAAAGACGAAGGACTCGGCCGGAGGGTCCTCTCCCGTTGCCGGCGCCGGGTCTGCGGTACAGGCGAGGATCCCCGTCAGGGACAGAACAGCAACGGCATTCAAAGTGCTGCTGATGCCGCCGGGACCCCGCACGGCCGCGACTATACTCGCCGCTTCCTGAGCTGGTGAGAGGCGGCGGGTGGCAGACGGAATCAACAGCGACGAGTTCTTCCGGGTAGCCACGCTGGCGTCGGTCGCGCCGCCCGAAGGGGAGATCCGAACCCGGAACTTTCGGGCCGCGCGCAAGGTGCTCGGGACGTACACGCTGCAGGTCGTGGAGACCGCCAGAAGTGAGGGCGACCCGCAATCCGGAGACTCCTCCGCCGGGCAAGCCGCCTGTCCCCTGCGCCCGGACGAACCGCGGGAGGGTCTTCCGGATGGCACGGCCTTCGAACTCGCCCCCGAGCGCGGCGAGCGTTTCGTCCAGGTTCCGCGGGTACTCGGAGGCGGGTCGTGACGCCCGGCGGGGCAGAGCCGTCCGGGTTCCCGCTTCCGCCCCGCGGCCTCGACCTGCCGGGGGCGACCGCGGCCGCGCTCGACCACGCCGCGGAGGTGGACCGGTGCGTCCACGCGTTCCTGCATCTCGACCGGGACGGCGCCACGGCGACCGCCCGGCGCCTCGAGCGGCAGCCACCGGCCGCCCGGGGACCTCTCTTCGGACTTCCGGTCGCGGTGAAGGACAACATCGCGGTCCGCGGGTTGCCGTCCACCTCCGGATCCGCCGTCCTCGGTACCTACCGAGCGCCCTACGACGCCACCGTGGTGGAACGCCTCCGGGCCGCCGGCGCGGTGATTCTCGGCACCACGAACCTCGACGAATTCGGCATGGGCTCCGCCACCACGAGCGGGTTTCGGGGCCCGACCCGGAACCCGGTGGACCCCGAGCGCATCGTCGGCGGATCGTCGGGAGGTCCGGCGGCGGCCGTCGCCTCCGGTGCGGTCCCGGTAGCTCTCGGAACCGATACCGGCGGCTCGGTCCGCCTCCCGGCCGCGCACACCGGTATCTTCGGAATCCGTCCCACCTACGGGCGCGTCTCCCGTTTCGGGATCACCGCCTACGCATCCTCCTTCGATCAGGTCGGCTGCCTCGCGGCACATCCCGAAGGTCTCGGGCGGGTCCTTTCGGTCATCGCCGGGGCCGATCCCCGCGATGCGACGAGCGTCGATCGGGAGGTGCCGGATTTCGCGGCTGCCGCCGCCCGTCCCGCCTTTCCCCGCACCGTCGTGGCGTGCAGCGACGAGGACCTCGCAGTCCTGGACTCCCCGTCCCGAAGGGCGTTCTACCGGGTGCTCCGCCGGTTCGAAGCGGGGGGGGCCACGATCCACCGCTTCCAACTGCCGGAGGCGGTCACCACGATCTCGGCCTACTACGTCCTGGCCTGCGCGGAAGCCAGCTCGAACCTTGCCCGCTTCGACGGCATGCGCTACGGCAGCCGTCTGGAGGGTGACGGATCCCTCGCCGCGGCGATACGCGCCAGCCGGACCGCCGGATTCGGAGACGAGGTACGCCTGCGGATCCTGCTGGGAACGACGGTTCTCTCGCAGGGCTACCGGGACGCCATCTACGCGGCCGCCACCGCGGCCCGGAAGGCGATCCGGGAGCGGCTGCTCGGCCACTTCGAGCGGGGAGAGTTCCTGCTCATCCCCGTTGCCCGGACGGCGCCCCGGCGGCTGTCCGATCCGGTCGAGGCGGGCGAAGACTACGACGGGGACCGGTTCACCATCCTGGCTTCCCTCGCTGGGTTTCCCGCACTCGCGGTCCCCGCCGGCAAGCGGAACGGCCTGCCCTTCGGCGTCGAGCTGATGGCGCCTCCCTGGCAGGAGGCGGCGCTGCTCTCGGCGGGCGCTGCCCTGGCCGCTTAGCTATTCCGGACTCCGCCGCCCGGCGGTCCACGAGTCCCAGCCACGGCGCGGCAGCGGCTCGGTCGCTCCCTCCGCGCTCTCGATCCGGACGCCCTCGTCCGCGCCGGTGACGCGTCCCACCCGGGTCAGCGAAAGTTCCGCCCTTCCCGCCGCCGCGCGCACCTGCTGCGGCGGCCCCGCGATCAGGAGTTCGTAGTCCTCGCCTCCGAAGAGCGCCGCCTCAAGTGCTCCGGCGCCCTTGCCGGCAAGCGGCACCCTGGTCTCCTCAAGCAACGCCCCGACCCCGCTGGCGGCGGCCAGGCGGTGGAGGTCGAGGGCCAGTCCGTCCGAGATGTCCATCGCGGCGTGCGCCGCGCCCGCGAGGGCCGCGCCCGCCTCGAGGCGGGGCGCAGGGTCCAGTTGCCGGGCCACCAGCGCCTCCTCCTCCGGATCGAAGGGAGTTGTTCGCCCGTCCTGCCGCCGGCGCAACAGGGACAGGCCGAGCGCCGCGCCGCCCAGGCTTCCGGTCACGAAGAGCCCGTCGCCCGGTTTCGCTCCGCGGCGGCGGAGCAGCGGGGCGCCCGGAGCTCCGGTGCCGGCGACCGCGACGTGGAGCCCGATCCGTTCCCCCGCGGTGATGTTTCCTCCCACCAGCGGCGCTCCCAGCTCCGCGGCCCGCTCAGCCGCCGCCTCGGCGATCGCGGCCGCGGTCGCCTCGTCGGATGGCGGAGTCACGAGAGAGATGAGCGTGCCGGCGGGACGGCCGCCCATCGCCGCGACGTCGCTCACCGCGGCGGCGACGGCCCGGCGCCCGATGGCGCGCGGCGGGTGCAGGCGGCGGTCGAAGTGGACGCCTTCCTCGGCCGCATCCGTCGTCAGCAGGAGGGTGCCGCCGTCCGGCCAGGCGAACGCCGCCGCGTCGTCTCCCGGCCCCAGGATCAGGCGCGGCTCCCGGGCTCCGGCTCCCGGAAATGCCGGGAGGACATCCAGGATGCGCCGGAGCAACCGGTCCTCCCCGGCGGACGGCTCCGCGAAGGAACCAGCACCCGCCGGCCGGCTCCGGTGACCTCCCGCCTCTCCGGTCACGGCGGTGCGTCGTGCGTCGCCCACGGGACGCGAGCCGGCAGCCGCCACGAAACGGCGTCAGTCCGGCGAAGAGGTCGTTTGTTCCATGCGTCGGACCAGCTCGGAAAGCCGGCCCCGCACGGCAGCCACCGCTGCCTCGATTTCCGCCGGGCCGGCCTCGCTGGCCGCTCGCTGCCGAAGCAGCTCATCGCCCATGTTCAACGCCGCAAGGATCGCGACCTCTTCCTTTTGGAGGTGCGGCGCCGCCTGGAGGATCTCTCCGATCCGGTCGTTCACGAGCCGGGCGACCGCCGCGAGGTCGGCTCCCCCCTTGTCGGAACGCAGCCGGTACGAGCGTCCGGCAACTTCGACTTCGACGGTCTCGCTCATTGCCGCTCCACGCCGGCGCCATCCCCCTGGGTGACGGCACGGAGCGCCTTCCGGATCACCTCGCGTTCGTCACGAAGGATCGCAGCCGCCTGCTCGGCCCGCTCCGCCCGGGTTCTGGCCTCCTGCTCCCCTTCCCTGAGGGCGTCCCGCTCCCGCCGGGCCTCGCGAACGCTGGCGTCCGTCGCCTCGGCGATTCGACCGCTGACCCTCTCGAATGCGGACTCCGCCCGCTCGATGTCCCCGAGCAGCCCCCGGATGGCGGCGGCCGGATCGGACATGGACGTCCCTATTCGGAACCGGACGCGGCCGAAAGCGCCTCCCGCGCCCGGTCCACCAGAGAGTCGAACGCTCCCGGATCGTGCACCGCCAGCTCCGCCAGTTGTTTCCGGTTCACCCCTACCCCGGCCAGCGACAGGCCGTGCGCGAACTGCGCGTACGGGAGCCCCCGCTCCCGGGCCGCCGCGCTGATGCGGGTGACCCAAAGACGGCGGAAGTCACGCTTCCGGGTGCGCCGGTCGCGGTAGGCATACGAAAGGGCGCGGTCGAGCGCCTGCATCGCGTGCCGGTAGAGCTTGCCGCGCATCCCGCGGTAGCCTCGGGTCTGTTTGAGAACCCGCCGGCGCCGGTCCCGCCGGTGGGTCCCGCGTTTCACTCGGGACATCGTGTCTTCTCCAACTCCCTGGTTGCGGTGGCGGAACGAGCCCCTGCCGTCAACCGATGATCCGGGCGATCATTTTCGCTTCGCCCTCGAACACCCAGGCCCCGCTGCGCAGGCGGCGGCGACGTTTCGCGGACTTCTTGGTGAGAATGTGGCTGTGGTAGGCGCAGCGGCGGCGTACGCGGCCGCTGGCGGTCTTGCGGAACCGCTTCGCGGCGCCGCGGTGGGTCTTCATTTTCAGTTTCATGGTGGTTCCTGTGGGTCAGCTGGTTTCGTCGCGCTGCGCCCGACGGATGCGGGGGGCGTGGGCGTCGTCCTCCGACCCCGTTTTTCCGGCGCGTTCGACCCGGAGCGCTTCGAGCAGGCGGCGGGTGGGGGCGAGGATCATGCTCATCTGGTTGCCGACCACGCTCGACCGGGATTCGACGGTCGCGATCTCGGCGAGTTGCGCGGTGACCTCGTCGAGAATGCGGTCCCCGAGTTCCCGGCGACTGCGCTCGCGCGCCCGCTTGAACCAGATCGTGGCCTTGACCTTGTGACCTTCATGGAGGAAACGCTCAATCTGCTTCATCTTCGTGGCGCGGTCGTGCTGGCCGATGATGATGCGGAACTTGACCTCCTTGACCTGGTTCTGTTTCTGGTGTTTCTTGGAATCCTGGGATTTCTTGCTCTGCTGGTACACGAACCGGCCGTAGTTCATGATCTTGCAGACCGGAGGCATCCGGTTCGGCACGATCTCGACGAGATCGAGCCCCCGGTCGGCGGCCAGCCGCCGGGCGTCCATCAAGGCGAAATCTCCCAGTTTCTCGCCGTCCTCGCCGATCACCAGGACGATGGGAGCTCGGATTCGGTCGTTTACCCTGAGAGAACTATCGATGGATCACCTCCGCACCGCGGGCGGGTCGGCGGATTATCGCCACTTCGGACCCGGTTCGCCAGCGACCGCCCCCGCTAACCGGGTTTCTGCCGCCGGCTGCCAGGCCCTTCACGGGGTGAGGGACCGGTTCCGGGTGAGCTCGTCGAGACGTTCGCCGAGCGCGGCGGCCGTCATCGTTTCCTGGCCCCGGCGGCCCCGCGTCCGCACGGCGAGGGTGCGTTCTTCCACCTCCCGGTCCCCGAGCACCACCATGAACGGAACCCGCCCCACTTCCGCCTCGCGAATCTTGTAGCCCATCTTTTCCCGGCGGTCGTCGACCGAGATCCGGAAGCCCCGCTCCCGGAGGCCGGCGGCCACCTCCGCGGCCTGCGCCTGGTGCCGGTCGGCGATGGGGATCAACACCGCCTGAACCGGGGCGATCCAGACCGGAAGGGCCCCGCCGGTGTGCTCGAGCAGCAGCGCGAAAAAGCGCTCCACGGAACCGAGGATCGCCCGGTGAATCACCACCGGGCGTTCCCGTCCGCCGTCCTCCGTCGCGTAGTGGAGATCGAACGCCGGCGCCTGGGAAAAGTCGAGCTGGATGGTCGCGCACTGGTGGCTGCGGCGGAGCGCATCGCGGACGTGGAAGTCGATCTTCGGACCGTAGAACGCGCCGTCTCCCGGATTCACCACCCAGTCGTCTCCGGATTCGGCGAGGGCTTCCGCGAGCGCCGCTTCCGCCTGTTCCCAGGTCTCGGGGCTCCCCACCGACTTCTCGGGACGGGTCGAGAGTTCGATCTGGATGTCCTCGAAGCCGAACTCGCCGTAGACCTCCCTCACCAGCTCCACGAGATCGCGGACCTCGGCCTTGACCTGATCGAGCCGGCAGTAGACGTGTGCGTCATCCTGGGTGAAGGCCCGTACCCGGGTCAGGCCCGAGAGTACGCCCGAGGGCTCGAACCGGTGGCAGTGACCGAATTCAGAGAGCCGGAGCGGCAGATCCCGGTACGAACGGATGTCCGAACGGTAGACCAGCGCCGCCCCCGGGCAGTTCATGGGCTTGACGCCGAAACGGTTCTCGTCGGACTCGATGAAGAACATGTTGTCCCGGTAGTGGTCGAGGTGGCCGCTCCGGGCCCAGACGGACTCGTTCAGGATCAGGGGCGTCCGGATCTCCTGGTAGAACCGGCGGTCCAGCTTCTCCCGCATGGAGTCGAGCAGCCGGTTCACCACTCCCATCCCGGCGGGGAGCCAGAACACCTGCCCCGGGGCCTCCGGAAGAATCAGGAAGAGCCGCTGATCGCGGCCGATCCGCCGGTGATCGCGCCGCTTCGCCTCCTCGAGACGGGAGAGATGGGCCGCCATCTCCTTCCGGTCGGTGAAGCTCGTCGCGTAGATCCGCTGCATGGGGGCGCCGCGCGCGTCCCCCTTCCAGTAGGCATTCGAGCTCGAAAGCACCTTGAGCGCCCGGATCACGCCCGTGTGCGGCACGTGAGGGCCCTCGCAGAAATCGAAGAAGTTCCCTACCCGGTAACAGGAGACCCGCTCTCCCCCTTTCTCGCGAACCAGTTCCACCTTCAGCAGTTCGCCCTGTTCCTCGAAGATCCGCAGGGCATCGTCCTTGTCGAGAATCTCGCGTTCGAACGGCACCCGCTGCTTCACGAGTTCGCGCATCCGCGCCTCGATGCGGCCGAGATCCTCGGGAGAGAACGGCTCCTCGACCTGGAAGTCGTAGAAGAACCCGTCCTCGATGGGGGGGCCGATCCCGTAGCGGGCATCGGGGAACAGATCCTTGACGGCGGCGGCCAGCAGGTGCGCCGAACTGTGGCGGAACACGTGGAGCCCGTCGGAGTCCTTCGGGGTCAGGAACCGCACCTCCGCGTCCGCGCCGGGACAGTGTGAAAGATCCACTTCCCGACCGTCCACGGTGGCGGCGACCGCCGCGGCCGGGGCCACCCCCGAAAGCGGCGCTCCGGCCGGAAGCTGCACCTCGTCCCCGTCGGGGAGGCGTAGTCGGATCGAAGAAGGCACGCTGTCTTTTTATCCCGGCCCGGGACGCCGCACAAGGTCCGGCAGGCGCCGCCTCGCAAAGCCGTCCGGCAGGCTGGCGGGCACGTCGCGCGAGAAGCCCGGACTGGGCGCCTCGCGGCCGCTGTTTCCCGGGGAACGGAGGAATGGTAGGCGCGGGCGGATTTGAACCGCCGACTTCTACCGCGTCAAGGTAGCGCTCTCCCCCTGAGCTACGCGCCTGTCCGAGAGGGGCGCGATTCTACACCGGCGCCCGGCCTCTCCGGCCGCCGGGTGTCGCTTCGCTTCGACTTTTCCACATTGCGCTCCGGAGCGGGAAGATTGCGGGCCGATCTGCGTCTAGGGATCTGGAGAGGTTTCCCTGATGCATCACGAAGAGCGCCCGGCCGAGAGGCCGGCGGCGGCGCCGCCGCACCACCGTCCCGCAGACGATCCCGTCCGTCGCGACCCGGCCGACCCGCCGCCGGACCCGGGGCCCGCGCCCGCGGGGCCGCGCGCCGTCCCGAACCCGGTGCCGGGCCTGTTGGGGCTCCTCCGGCGCCAGGGGCGCATCCCCGCCGCGGCCGCCACCCGCGCCGCTCGGGTCGAGCGGCTGCCGCCGCCGCGACACGAGGCCGCCCTGGTGGCCGAGGGAATCGTCTCGGAGGAGGACATCGCGCAGGCGGTCGCGCAGGACGCCGGACTTCCCTTCCGGGCGATCAACCCGCTGGAACTCAACCCGGAGGTGGTGACCGGCGCCCTGCCGGCGCCGTTCGCCCGGCGGCACACCATCTGCGCGCTCAGCAGGATGGGGGACACCCTGACGGTGGCGGTCGCGAACCCCTTCGACCGCGGAGCCATCGCGGATCTCGAACGGTATCTGGGGGTTCGGGTGAAGGTCGTGGTCGCGACCCGTTCCGACATCGAGGGGATCAACGGCAGCCTCTACAACCTGCGGACGTCGCTGCGCGCCGCGGAAACCGAGCTCACCCACGGAAACGGCGATCGCGCGGATCCGCCCGCGGCGGACCAGGAGTTCGTTTCGGGGTCCGAGGCGGCTGGGGATCTGGAGCCCACGACCCGCCCGGTCGTCGCCGCCCTCGACAGCATCCTCCACCAGGCGTTCGAGCACCGCGCCTCGGACATCCACCTCGAACCGAAGCGCGACCACGCCGTCGTGCGTTTTCGCGTCGACGGCGTCCTGCGGACGATGCACACCTTTCCCCGGGTCGTGTACCAGGCCGTCGTCAGCCGCCTCAAGATGCTCTGCGGGCTCGACATCGCCGAGAAACGCCGTCCCCAGGACGGCCGCATCAAGCGCATCGAATCGGAAAAGGAAATCGAGCTGCGGGTCTCGACGCTCCCGACCGTCTTCGGCGAAAAGGCGGTCCTGCGGGTGTTCGACCCGGCGGCCCTGGTCTCGTCGCTCGAGGAACTCAGACTGGCCGAAGACGAGGAGCGGCGCCTCCGCCAGATGCTCAGCCGGCGGGAAGGGCTGCTCCTGGTGACCGGTCCCACCGGCAGCGGGAAGACCACGACGCTCTACTCGGTGCTCCGGCACGTCACGACCCCCGAAGTGAACGTCGTGACGATCGAGGATCCCGTGGAACTGGTCTTCCCGCCGCTCAGCCAGGTACAGGTGAACCCCCGCATCCGCTTCTCGTTCGCGGCCGCCATTCGCAGCGTGCTCCGCCAGGATCCGGACATCCTCATGGTGGGAGAGATCCGGGATGCCGAAACCGCGGAAATGGCGGTGCAGGCGGCCCTCACCGGACACCTCGTCCTCTCGACGCTCCACACGAACGACGCACCCGGTGCGATCACGCGTCTCGCCGACCTTGGCGTGCCGCGCTTTCTGATCGGCACCACGCTGGTGGGGGTCGTCGCCCAGCGGCTCGTGCGCACCATCTGCCGCGGCTGCGGCCGCGAGGCCACGCTCTCGGCCGGGGAAGCGGAGACCCTGACGGCCCGCGAGGCCGCCGGCCGGCCGGTGCGGGTGGGAGCGGGCTGTGCGCGCTGCCGCGACACCGGCTACCAGGGACGCCGGGCCGTCTTCGAAATCCTGCCCGTCGATTCCCGGGCGGCCGCCCGGATCCTGAACGGTTGCACCGCGGAGGACCTGGCGCGCTCCGCACGCCGCCGGGGAGTCCGGAGCCTCCGCCAGGCCGCGGTACGCCTGCTGCTGGAAGGAGAAACGAGTGTCGCCGAGGTGGTTCGGGTGACGGGCGCCGGTCCGGACCCGGGACTCTTCGAGAGTCCGCCCGGGCTGCCGGCTACCCGCCGCGGGGCCCGCGCCGCCTCACAGGCCGAGCGCCCGGCTGACCACCAGGAGCAGGGCCGGGATTCCGTAGAACACCGCGATCACATAGCCGATCGCCAGACCCCGGTTCGCCACCGCGATGTCCGCGAGACGGCGCGCCGCCGCGAGCGGGAGCTGCCGGACCCGGGCGACGGGGTAGACCATCAGGATGCCGACCAGGTTGAACAGGAGGTGGACGACCGCCAACTGGAATCCCCAGTGGGCGTTGGGGCCGGAAACGGCGAGGGCGGCGAGGAATGCCGTGACCGTCGTTCCCACGTTGGCCCCGAGGGTGACCGGAAAGGCGTCGTCGAGGAGCAGGAGCCCGGCTCCGGCAAGCGGGACCAGCATCGACGTGGTGATCGAGCTCGACTGGACGAGAACGGTGACGACGGCCCCCGTTCCCATGGCGAGGAGGGCGTGACTGCCGAGCACCCGGTGGAGGGCAGCCTCGCCCCGGCCCGCGGAAATGCTCTTCAGGGTGCGGACCAGCAGACCGAGGGCGGCCACCAGCAGCACCACCGAGACGACGGCCAGCAGCGCGGCGGCCGCCTCGTCGGTGCCGGTCACGATGCCGGCGAACCACTGGATCGGTATCGGGACCACCTCGATGATGCTCTTGAGGGGACTCTCGTAGTCGATGCCGGTCCCGAGCAGGCCTCCGAACTGCGCGGAAACGACGCCGGAGAGGCGCGTCAGAAACCCGGTGGCGATTTCGAGCGGCAGGAGGATGGCGACCGCGATCAGGTTGAACATGTCGTGGCAGGTCGCCACCTCGAAGGCCCGCCGCAGTTCCTTCCCGTCCCGCAGGTGTCCGAGGGCGGCGATCGAGTTGGTGACCGTCGTCCCGATGTTGGCTCCCATCACCATGGGGACGGCGTGTGCGAACGGCAGCGGGGACTCCGGGGCGGCGACCAGTCCCACGATGAGCGAACTGGTGACCGAGGAACTCTGGACCAGCGTCGTGGCCAGGATTCCGATGATGAGACCCACGAAGGGGTTCGCCGAAGCCTGGAAGAAGCCGTCGAGGAGCCCGGAGCCGAGACCCTTGAATCCTTCCCCCAGGCCGTCGATCGCCCCCAGGAACAGGATGAACAGCAGAATCAGTCCCGCAAAGCGCGGCAACTGGGCGAACCGGCTCCCGCCGGCTGCGCGTCCGGGTTCGCTCACGCCGCCCCTCGACGGATCCCCGGCGCGGGGTCAGGCGGCAAATCCTCCGGGCAACCGGAGGGCGCCGCACCGGCGTTTCGCTTCGTCATGGATGACTGAGCGCGGAGCAGGGTGCGGCAGACACTGCCGGCGGAGCGTAGCGGCCCCGGTCCGCCCGGAATGTTACAAATCGGTAGGAAACGCGTCCCGCGGGAGTCTTATTCGGGCGCCTCCACGATCACGAAACTGCGGCGCCACTCCCCGGGAGCGACCTGACGGGCAATCTGAATCGGGAAGGGCTCCCCGGCCTCCATCCCGGACAGCGCGTCGCGGAGGTCTCCCGCCGTCGGCACCGGCCGCCCGCCGATCCGGGTGATCACGTGACCGGGTTCGATGCCCGCCTGATGGGCGACCCCTCCGGGAACCACCTGCCGGACCAGCACTCCTTCGAAGTCCGCCTGGAACTGTTGGGCAAGAGCTCCCTGCAGCGTTTCGCCCACGATTCCGAGCCGGCCCGGAGACTCCACCGGCCGCTCCGGCTCCGGGGGGGCGGCCTCGGCGAGTGGCGCGGCCTGCTGGAAGTCCCGCTGGCCAAGCATCACGTCCACCGCGATTTCCTCGCCGTCGCGCAGGACATGCACGGTCGAACGCTCGTCCGGACGGGCGTCGGCAACGGCGAACTGCAGATCCATGCTGTCCTCGATCGGCCGGCCGTTGAACCGGACGATGATGTCGCCGCGCTCGAGGCCGGCCGCCGCGGCCGGGGAGTCGGGGCCCGAGAAGTCGTCGATCTGGGCGCCCCGCGCATCCTCGTCAAGGCCGAAGGCCCGCGCCCGCTGCGAGTCGAGCGGCACGACCGCAACCCCGAGCCAGCCGCGGGTCACCTGGCCCTCGGAGGCGAGATCGTCGTACACCCGGCGCACCAGGTTCGACGGAATGGCGAAACCGAGTCCGATATTGCCCGCGTTGCCGGCGACCTGAATCATCGTGTTGACCCCCACCAGGCTGCCGTCGAGGCCGACGAGCGGTCCCCCGGAGTTCCCCCGGTTGATGGCGGCGTCGGTCTGGATGAAGTCCTGGTAGTCGCCCTGGAGCACCCTGCCCTTGGCGCTCACGATTCCGGCGGTGACCGAATGGCTGTTGCCGAGCGGATTTCCGATGGCGAGGACCCAGTCCCCGACGCGGACCTCATCCGAATTTCCGAGCGCGAGGTGGGGAAACACCTCCCCTTCGGTTTCGAGACGGATCACGGCCAGGTCCGTCGGCGGATCCTGCCCGACGACCACCGCCTCGAGGGTGCGGCCGTCGGAGAACTCCACCTCGATGCGGGTCGCCCCGTCCACGACGTGGTTGTTCGTGACGATGAGCCCGCTCGGGTCCACGATGGCGCCGGACCCCCTGCCGAACTGTGCCCCCGGAGGCGAGGGAGCCGGCGGGAATCCGAAGAACTGCTCCAGCCTCGGATCGTCCGTCCCCGGGGTGTTCTCCCGCTCGACGAGCAGACTCACCACTCCCGGCGTCGCCACCCGCGCCACTTCGGCGAAGGCGTCGGAGAGGGTCCACGCCGCCTGGGTCCGGTCCCGGTCGGGGGTGTCCCCGGGCGCCGGGATGTCCGCGAGCCGCCCATGACCGGGCCGGCGGCGGGCGTCCTCCTGGTCCGAAGTCCCCTGGCCCCGCGCCTCCGTCACGGCGGCCGCGAGGCTCGCGAACTCGGCGCTTTCGGTCAGACATCCGGGGGCCGCAACCAGCCCGGCGAGGGCAAGAGCGGCCGGCAGGAATCGAAACATGAACGGTGGCCTCCTTGGTCAGGTCCCGCTGATGGGCTGGAAAACGAATATAACGCGGGCAGACCGATGGGGTTCCGCCTCCGGGCGGCCGGCGGGCCGCGGCGTTGAAGGCGAACGGGCCGGTCCGGTCGTGGCACAGGCATTGCGGAACCGTGATCCAGCGCGACCAACCACCTGGAAAGGAGTTCGCCATGACCCGCACGCGGCACATCCTGACGACCCTGCTGGCAACGGCCTGCCTGGCCGCCGCCACCGCGGCAGCGGAGTCCGGGCAACCCCCGCGCCGGGGGCCCTATCCGGACGCCTCCCAACGGAGCGTGCGCGACGCCCGTTTCGCCTTCTCGAGCTATGGCGGATTCCGTGTGCTGAGTGTGACGAGCGATCTCTTCGCCGCCAACGAGTTCGACTTCGGGATCACCGACGACGATTTCCGTACCGGCAGCTTCGGCTTCGAGTTCGACTTCGCCGTCCTTCCGCGGGTGGACATCTCGATCGGCATCGACAACGGAAACGCCGAGACCTACGGGTCCTACCTCGACCTCGTGTACGAAGACGGAGGAGAGATCGAACACTCGGCGCGGCTGGCCGTGACCGACCTGAGCCTCGGCGTTCGGCTGCGGCTGCTCGACGGCGCGGCCCGGGTGCGCCCCTACCTGGTCGGCGGCTTTGCCGGGGCCTACTACCGGTACACGGAGATCGGCGATTTCGTGGACTTCGAGACCGCGGACATCTACTACGACGTGTTCGAGGAGACGTCGTTCCTGCCCGGTTTCTTCGCCGGCGCGGGCGCCGACGTGGCCCTCGTGAGGTTTCGGGAAGCCGGCAGCCTCGATCTCTTCGGCGAGTTCCGCTACGTCCGCTCCCAGGGCCAGCACACGGAGGGGTTCGACGGCTTCGGCGACCTCCAGCTCGACCGGTCGGGTGGCCTCTTCGGCATCCGGGTCCGGTGGTAGCGCTCCTTGATCCGGGGCAACCGGACAGCGCTGGCGCCGGCACGATCGGCGCCGCCAAGAGGAACCTCACCATGACCCGCTTCGGCCGAAGCCTGACCTGTCTCATCGCGGCCGCGTGTCTCGCGGCCACCGCCGTGGCCGAAGAGGAGGCGCAGCCCCCGCGCGGCAGCCGGGACCCCGACCGTTCGCGGTCCGCCGGCGCGCGGCCCCGCTACGGCTTCTCGGCGTTTGGCGGGTTCCGCGCGCTCCGGATCGACAGTCGGCTCTTTGACGCCAACGAGGCGGAGTTCGGCCTCACGGAGGACGATTTCCGATCCGGGCGCGTCGGGTTCGAACTGGACTACGCGCTGCTGCCCATGCTGGAGATCCTCGTCGGGTTCGATACCGGGCAGGCGGAGACCGAGGGAAGCTACCTGGACCTCGTTTACGAGGACGGGTCCGAGATCGAACACTCGGCCTTGCTCAGCCTGACCGACTACACGCTCGGCGTCCGCATCCGGCCCTTTCAGCAAGGACGAGTGAGTCCCTACGTCGTGTTCGGCCTCGCCCGGACGCTTTACAAGTACTCGGAACAGGGCGAGTTCGTGAACTTCGAGAACTTCGACATCTACTACGACGAACTCGAAGAGCGCTCTTCCTTCACGGGGTTCTTCGCCGGCGCGGGGTTCGACTTCGCGGTGGTCCGGATGCCCTTCGGGCGGCGGCTCGATGCCTTCGGCGAGTTCCGCTACGCCCGTGGCGAGGGCGGGCACCGGGACGAGTTCGCCGTCTTCGGCGATCTCGGCGTGGCCCGCCTGGGCGCCCTCTTCGGCCTTCGCGTCCGCTTCTGACTGCTAGCCGCCCGAACGCGACGACACCGCGGCTGCTTCCGGGCGCCCACTGGCCCTCGCCTCGGCGAGGATCTCCAGCAGCGCCGGATGCAGCGGTCCGTTCGAGACGGCGATGTCCGGCCCGCCGTTCGTGAACGGTCCACCGTCGAAGTCCGAGACGAGCCCGCCCGCCTCCCGCACGATCACTTCGCCGGCGGCGGTGTCCCAGGCTCTGAGTGTCTCCTCCCAGAACGCATCGAGACGTCCCGCGGCCACGCAGCACAGATCCAGCGCCGCCGAGCCGGCGCGGCGCACCGCCCGCACCCGCCGCATGATGCGGACGAACAGGTCCAGCGCCCGGTCCATCGCCTCCCGGGAATAGGGGAACCCGGTGGCGAGCAGGGCGCGTTGCAGGTCCGCCGTCGGCGAGACCCGGATGGGAGCGCCGTTCAGGTGCGCTCCGTGGCCCGCCTCCGCGGTGAACAGCTCCTCGCGGACGGGATCGAGAACGGCGCCGGCCACGACCTCGCCTCCTTCCTCGTACGCGATGGACACCGCGAACACCGGGAACCCGTGGGCGAAGTTGGTGGTCCCGTCCAGCGGATCGACGATGAAGCGGCACCCGGTTCTGGAGCCGCCGACCAGGCCGCGCTCCTCCGCCAGGATGGGCACGGAGGGCTGCAGCCGCTGCAGGCAGTCGACGATCGCGGTTTCGGCAGCGTGATCCACCGCGGTCACCAGGTCGATCGGGCCCTTGAGATCGACCCCGAAACCGCGCTCCGCGCGGGCGCGGTGGGCCTTGCGAACGACTTCAGCCCCGGCTTTGGCCGCTTCGACGCAGGCCCGCGCCGCGGCGCTCCTCACGGCGTCCGGGGCCCTTGCCGCTGGACCAGCACCACGCGCGTTCCTCCGCGGTCGGTACGGGTCCAGGTCACCCCGTCCATGAACTGGCGCATGAAGAAGATGCCGCGCCCGCTGTCCTTGAGCAGGTTGTCCTCCAGCAGGGGATCCGGCACCTCCGCCGTGTCGAAACCCTCTCCCTCGTCCTCCACGGCGATCCGGACCGCGGGACCGCCACCGCTGCCGTCACGGGTTTCGATCTGAATCCGCAGGCGTTTCCTCGGATCCATGCGGTTTCCGTGACGCATCCCGTTGGTGACCGCCTCCCGGACCGCCGCTCCCATCCAGTGCGTGGCGTCCGGCTCGTAGCCGCACTGGGCACAGTGACGTTCAAAGACGCCCAGGACGACTTCAACCCATTCGATCCGCGTCTCGACGTCCAGCCGAACCGTCACGGGTTCGCTTTCCGGACTCACGCGGACTTCAGGCTCGCTTCCGCCACGGCCGGGTCGGGAAGGAACTCCCCGGCAGCGCCGGACCGGGTCTCGGCGGCGCCGTCGGACTCCCCCGTTCCCGGAACGAGCTCGAACTGCGGCTCCGGGAGCGCTGGAGCGTCCTCGATCGCCACCGGCCCCGCCACCATCGTCCGGATTTCCGGCAGGATCGCGGACCGGCGAATCGCCGACGCCACGGACGGCGCGGCACGAATCAGGAGTCCGGCGCTGAACTCTCCCGACTTCTTCTGGGCGCGCACCAGCACGTCCTGGCAGACCGCGCCCAGGGACCGCACCCGGCCCGATCCCCGGCACGCCGGACAGGAGGCCAGTAGCGCGGACTCCAGCGACGGGCGCTCGCGTTTCCGGGTGACGATGACGAGCCCCGCCCTCGACTCGGGCGGTGCGACCCGGGTGAAGGCCGGGTCCCGGCGCAGTTCGGCCTGCAGGGTGCGGAAGACGCGGTCCCGGTTCCGGCCTTCCTTCATGTCGATGAAATCGATCACGATGATCCCGCCCAGGCCGCGCAGCCGGAGTTGGCGCGCGGTCTCCACCGCCGCCTCGATATTGGTGACGGTGTTCGTCTCGTCGCGCTCTCCGGTGTCTCCGGTGAAGCTCCCGGTGTTGACGTCCACGGCGACGAGGGCTTCCGTCTGATCGATGATGATCGACCCCCCCGAGGGAAGCCGCACCCGGCGCCGGGTCGCCTGCTCGAAGGCCACCTCGACACCGTATTCCTCGAAGATCGGGTAGTTCCGCGAGTAGAGCCGAACCTTGTGCTCCATTCCCGGAAGGAACTGGCGGATGAAGTTCACCATCCGTCCGTAGAGCGTTTCGCTGTCCACCCGGATGACGCTGAATCCCGAGGACAGCACGTCCCGGATGTAGCGGAACACCATCGGCACCTCGGCCCGGAGGCAGGCCGGCGGCCCCGAGAGGCTTTCTTTCCGGATCTCGGTCCAGTCGGCCTCGAGGCGCGCAATGTCCGCGGAGAGCGTCTCCTCGTCGCGTTGTTCCGCCGTGGAACGCGCCACCCACTCTCCTTTCAGCGTGCTCCGGCGTTCGATGAGGGCCGCGATGCGAAGTTGTTCCCGGGGTCCCGCGGTAGCTCGCGAGGTGATGACCCCGGTGGGCGCCAGCGGCCGGAAATCGAAGAACCGCCCCTGGAGATTGAGGTCGCAGCTGACCTTGTAACCCTTCGGCCCGAGCGGCTCGCGGACGACCTGCACCAGTACGGGCTGTCCGGCGCGGAGAATGTTCTCAAGCCGGAGTCCGGACGCTCCGGACCCGTTCCCGGTGGCGGCTTCGTCCTTCCCGGCTTCGGGAATGCGGCCTTCTTCCCGCCAGGCATCCAGCGCTCCCCGGGGAATCTGATCGATCTGCAGGAAGGCATTGCGGTGCAGTCCGATGTCCAGGAAGGCCGCCTGGGTGCTGGGCACCACGCGCTGAACCCGTCCCCGGTAGATCCCGTGCAACACGCTCTGCTCGGAGCGGTGTTCGACACCGAGTTCGACCACCACTCCGTCCTCGAGGAGCGCCATTCGGGTCTCGCCCGGAAGGCTGGTGACGATCAGCTCGCGGTGCACAGAACTACTAGAAGGGGCGGCGGGGCGTTCGCCGAAACCGTAGCACGGCGGCAAACGGATCCCCCCGCCCGGAGCGCCGGCGTCCAGGCCGCGCCCCGCCCGTTCACCGGAGCCCGGCAGGCTAGGTGAGGAAGTTGCGGCGGCGGACCGAGGCGGCCAGGCCGATGGCCGCCGCGGCGATCAGCAGCGAGTTGCCTCCGTAACTCATGAACGGCAGGGGGAACCCCTTGATGGGGACGATCCCCGCCACCATCGCGATGTTGTAGAGCGCCTGGAGATGGAGCATGAGAAAGAACCCGCCCACCATGAAGGCGCCTGTCGGGTCCTTGTTCTCGACCGCTTCCACCGCGATCTGGAGAAGTCGCAAGCCGAGCACGAGGTAGAGCGCCAGCACGACGACCACGCCCAGGAACCCGAACTCCTCGGCCAGCACCGCGAACACGAAGTCGGTGTGAGGAGCCGGGAGAAACTGGAGGCTGGTCTGCGGACCCTGGAGCCAGCCGGTGCCGAGGAGGCCTCCGGAACCGACGGCGATGGAAGCCTGCAGCGTCTGGTATCCCGCCCCGAGCGGATCGCTCTCCGGGTTCAGGAAGGAGAGGACCCGGGTTCGCTGGTAGTCGCGCAGGCCGAAGACCCAGATCAACGGCAGGGCCAGGACGGCGCTGCCGCTGGCGGCCAGCATCCACTTGCGGGAGATCGTCACGCCGCTGAAGAACACCATCCCGACCCCGATGCCGAACAGGATCGCCGCGCTCCCGAGGTCGGGCTGCGCCGCCACCGCCAGCACGAGGGCGCCGGACGCCGCGATCCAACCGACGGTGGCGCGGCGGCTCAGCGGCTCGTGCCGGGAGCGGGCGATCAGATGGGCCAGCAGGAGCACCAGGGAGATCTTCGCCAGCTCGCCGGGCTGCAGCGTCAGGGTGCCCACCTCCAGCCAGCGGCGGGTCCCCGCCCGCAGGGCGCCGGAGGTGATGGCGATCGCGCTGAGGCCGAGCGCCAACAGAAACAGCGCCGGGGACAAGCGGATCAACTGGCGATGGTCCATCCGGTACGCGACCACTCCGACCCCGAGAGCAAGCCCGAGCCGGATGAGGTGCGCACCGAGCGTCGCTCCGGAGTCGACGCCCCGCAGGGCGCTCTCCAGCAGCAGCACCGCGATCACGACCAGGAGCCCCACACAGGCGAGAAGCACCCGGTCGGCGCCCTCGCGGGCTCTCAGTTCCATGGCGCGTAACGACTCACTGGTCCACTCCTCCCCCGCCGGCCACCCGGGTCCCGGGTGCGTCCTCGAAGAAGGTCCGCAGGATCTCTCCTCCGATCGGCGCCGCCGCGGCGCCGCCGGCTCCTCCGTGTTCCACCACCACGGCAACCGCGATCTCCGGGTCGTCGAACGGCGCGAACCCCACGAACCAGGCGTGGGTGCGCAGCTCGTACGGCCGGTCCTCGTTGTTGGCGGCCACCAGGTTGGCGCTCGCCACCTGCGCCGTTCCGGTCTTTCCCGCCACCTCGGCAATGGGCATCCGGGCCCGCCACGCCGTCCCCGACACCACCGCGTCCCGCATCCCGTCGCGGATCAGCTCGAAGTGCTCGGGCATGACCCCGCCCACCTGTTCGCCGGGTTCCATGCCGACCAGCCTCGGCGTCGGAAGGTCCCCTCCCGAGGCGATCGCCGCCGCCAGCCGGGCCATCTGGATCGGGGTCACCGAAACGGCTCCCTGGCCGACGGAGACCGAGGCCGTCTCGCTGGCGTACCAACGCTCTCCCATGGCCCGGCGCTTCCATTCGCGGGTCGGAACGAGGCCGCTCGATTCGTTCCTGAGATCCACGCGGGTCGGCGCCCCGAGGCCGAAGGCCCGGGCGTAGGACGCGATGACGTCCACGTCGAGGGATTCCGACAGGCGGTAGAAGAACACGTTGCACGACTTCGAGATGGCTTCGCGAAGCGTGAGGGCGCCGTGACCCTGGGTGCGGTGGCAGTGGAAGGTCCGGCCGGCCACCCGGGCCCGGCCGTTGCAGGTGATGCGGGTTTCGGGCCCCACCACGCCCTCGGCCAGCCCCGCGGCCGCGGTGACCAGCTTGAAGGCCGAGCCGGGCGGGTAGCGGCCCTGCACCGCCCGGTTGAGCAGGGGGGTCGCGGTGTCGGCGAGCATCTCCCGGAACCTTCCGGCGTCGCCGCGAAAATCCTCGGGGTTCTCCGCCGGATAGCTACCGAGGCCGAGGACCTCGCCGGTCCGCACGTCGAGTGCCACGAAGGCTCCGCGGTGATCTCCGAACGCGCCGTGAGCCGCCTCCTGGAGGCCGCCGAGAACGTTGAGCTGCAGCGTTTCGCCGCGTACCGGTTCCGTCCTGCGCAGCCCGCCGGAAACCAGGACGCGCTGGCGGCTGTCCACCACCCGGTCCAGGTATCCGTCGGAGCCGACCAGCGTCGCGTTGTAGACCCGTTCGATCCCGTCCTGCCCGACGAGGTCCCCGGACGCCGCGGCAACGAACTCCTCGAGCAGCAACTGCGCCGCCGTGACTTCGCCGACGTACCCCAGGAGGTGCGCGGTCGCCTGGCCGAGCGGGTAGTCCCGCGCCGGGACGAACTCCACCCGGACTCCCGGGAGTTCCCGCCGGCGGGCCTCGAAGAACGCCGCCTCGGCGAACGGTATCCCGGAGCGCACCACCGCCGGGCCGCGGGCCGCGCGCGCTTCCAGCCCGGCGCGGTCCTCGTCCTCCACCTCGAGGAGTCCCAGGTCCTCGAGGTGGCGGAGTCCCGCGCTGTCGGCGAGGAGCGTGAACGACGGCTCGCTGCGGGCGAGGACCTCCCCACCCCGGTCCACCACGAGTCCCCGGGGAGCGCGGCGGCGCTCGGTCTGGAGGTAGTTGTCCCGGGCCAGGATGCTGAACTCCTCGCCCCGGACGATCTGGAGGTGCCAGAAGCGGACGGTCAACAGGA
This sequence comes from uncultured Acidobacteriota bacterium, assembly GCA_964448205.1. Lineage (GTDB taxonomy): Bacteria > Acidobacteriota > Vicinamibacteria > Marinacidobacterales > Marinacidobacteraceae > Marinacidobacterium. The sequence continues at coordinate 9,011 of CAYUVU010000341.1, read as the reverse complement.
TGACGAACGCCCAGAGCGGGTAGCGCGCCAGGGTCAGCCGGCGCCGGATGCGGGCGAGGTACTCGGCGTGGATCACGAAGCGCCTTCCCTCGCGGCGAAGCGCGTCATGGCGCCCGGTACTCCGCGGCCCGCGGCCGCAGGAAACGGATCACCAGCAGTCCGTAGATCACGGTGATGGGGGTCCCGAATCCGGCCGCCCCCAGTTCGAGAGCGGGAATCGTGGTGAATCCGGCGATTTCACCAAGGGCCCAGAGAATCGCCAGATCGGCGGCGGCGGCGAACAGGAGAAGCACCGGGATCCCGGCCCGGGTGTCCAGTGGAGGGCGCTCACGGGCGCGCGCCGCCAGGAAGACGACCAGGGGCTTGGAAAAACCGTTCATCCCGAGCAGGCCACCGGAGAAGGAGTCCTGCAGGAGCCCCGTCACCAGACCGAAGCCAATGGCGGGCCCCGTCCCCGCGAGCAGCGCCACCGCCGCCGCGGTGGCGACCAGAAAATCCGGCGTGACCCCGTCGCCCACGGTGAGGGGCCAGACCGCGGTCTGGAGCAGGAAAGCGGCAACCACCGCGAGGGCGGCTCGCACATAGCTCATGACACGGTGTCAGGGTTGCGGGGCCAGCCCGGAATCGTCCCGGCGCGGCAGCACGAACACCCGTTCCAGGGTGTCGAAGTCCACGGCCGGCTCGACGGCGATCTCGAGGAGCAGGCCGGCGCCCTCGTGCACCGCGGACACGCGCCCGACCAGAAGCCCCTTCGGATAGAGCTCGTCGAGCCCGCTGGAAATCACCTCTTCGCCGATCGCGACCGCCTGCCCGACCGGCACGAAATGGAGCCGGTAGCCGGCCTCTCCGGCAGCGGCCCGGACCACCCCGCGGGTTCGGCTCGAGGAGGTGATGACGGCGACGGCCGCGGTGGAAGCCGAGAGCAGCTCGATCTGGCTGACCCCCGGCCCGACCGCTACGACCCGCCCCGCGAGTCCGGTCGCCGCCATCACCGGGGAATCCCGCTCGACGCCGTGCCGGCTGCCCCGGTTCACCGTGACGGTGCGGTCCAGCGGCGACGCGCTGACGCCCACGACCTCGCCGGCAACCGGCTCGCCGAGGTCCATCGCCGCGGCATCCAGGTCCGTGAACCCGCGCGCCCGCTCGAGCATGCCCCGCTGGACGGTCAGTTCCCACTCCAGCCGGGCCACCCGGTCGCGCAGCTCGTCGCGGGCCTCCCGCATCTCGTGCGCTTCCCCCACGGTCTCCACCCACGACGAAACCGCGCGCGTGGAGCCCAGCACCAGGTTCTGCCCCCCGCCGAACACCGCGGCCAGACCGTCCCGGATCGGAAAGCTGATCCCGCTCCGCACCTGAAAGGTCAGTCCCAGGAAGTTCGCGGCCAACACGATCCCCAGAAGGATTCCGTGGCCGCGTTTCCCGGGCACCGGCTCGCTGGTCTCGCTCCTTCAGGTCAACGTTCGCGATTGCATGTTAACCCGGCGGGCTCACACGTCGTGCCGGGAGACCTGCTGGAGCAGGTCCATGCGCTCCAGCATGACGCCGGCCCCGTTCACGACGCAGTCGAGCGGGTGCTCCGCCACCTTGACGGCCAGGTTCGTCTCGTCGGCGAGCAGCTCGGGCAGCCCCTCGAGGAGCGCGCCCCCACCCGTCAGCAGGATGCCGTTCTCCACGAGGTCCGCGGAGAGTTCGGGCTCCACCTTTTCGAGGACGTTCGCCACCGCGGTGAGGAGCTGGTGCAGCGGACCGCTCAGGCCTTCCCGGATGTCCTGATCGGTCACCGTCAGCGTGGCCGGGGACAGCCGCGAGAGGTCCCGGCCGCGGATTTCCATGCTCCGCGCCTGCATGCCGGGCCGGGCGCTGCCGAGGGCCATCTTGATCCGCTCGCCGGTCCGCTCGCCCACGAGCAGTCCGTGGGCCCGCCGCAGGTGTTCGATGATCCCCTGGGTGAACATGTCGCCCGCGGCGCGCACCGAGGTCCCGGCGGCGATGCCCGACAGCGAGATGACCGCGATGTCGGTCGGGCCCCCGCCGATGTCCACCACGCAGCAGCCGATGGGCGTCGTGACGTCGAGTCCCGCGCCGATGGCGGCCGCGATCGGCTGCTGGACCAGGAACACCTCGCTGGCCCGCGCCCGGAGCACGCTGTCGCGGACCGCGCGCCGCTCCACGGGGGTGATCCTGAGCGGTACGCCGACCACCATGCGCGGCGCCGCCCAGCGGCGCCGTCCCAGAGCCTTCTGGACGAAGTGGCTGATCATCCGCTCCGCCGCCTCGAAGTCGGCGATGACCCCGTCCTGCATCGGACGGATCGCCTTGATGTGGTCGGGGGTCTTGCCGACCATGTCGTACGCCTCCGCCCCGACCGCCTCGACCCGTTTGGTGACGGTGTTCATGGCCACCACGGACGGCTCGCGGAGGATGATGCCCGAATCCTGGGTATAGATGAGGGTGTTGGCGGTTCCGAGATCGACCGCGAGATCGACGGAGAAGAGACTGAGTAGGTATTTGAGCATCAGGCGAAGCCGGGTAGCGGAACGGGGTCCGGGATCTCAGGAAGGCCGGGACGGGAAAGTGCGGCGGGAGCCGCGCCATCCTAAAGACTACCAGTGAAGCCGCGGCCGTGACATTCTCAAACGCCGCGTTTCCCCGTCCCGGTTTGCCGGCCGGCGGTCCTCGGCGGTACCATGGCGGGTTGCCATGATCCTCGAGTATTTCCGCAACCGCCGATCCATCGGCTGGTTCGTCGGCGCCGGCCTGCTCGGGCTGGTGATTCTGGCGTTCGTCGCCCTCTATTTCCCGGACTTCATGGGAGATCCGGCCACCGCCGCGATGCGCCGCGGCGTCGCCTGGGTGGACGGCGAAGCGATCCCGGCATCGACCTTCCTGGACCGTTACCGGAACGTGGCGCGCATGTACCAGGAACAGAGCGGCGGCGACTTCTCTCCCGCCCTGGCCCGGCAACTCGGCATTCCGGAGCAGGTCGTGGGCGAGCTGGTGCGGAGCCAGGTGCTCTTCCGGGAGGCGGAACGCCTCGGCATCGAGGTCACCAACACCGAAGTCGGAACCAGCATCGCCACCTCTCCCACCTTTCAGGAGAACGGGGTCTTCATCGGCCGGGACGCCTACCTCGCCATGCTGCGCGCCGCCCGGTTGAACCCGCGGGACTTCGAGGACTCGATCCGGTCGGACCTGATGACGGAGAAGCTCCGGGCGCTGATCACCGAGTCGCCGCACGTGTCCGACCTGGAACTGAAGGAGGAATACCGGCGCCGCAACGAGAGCGCCTCGCTCGACGTCTGGTTCCTGAGCACCGGCAGCCGGCGCGGCGACGTGGAGGTCACCGAGGCGGAGGCCCGAGAGCGCTACGAGGCCGACCCGGCGGCGTTCGAGGTCCCGGAGCAGCGACGGATCCGCTACCTGACGCTCTCGGAGCAGATCCTCGCCGAGGAGGTCTCGGTCCGGCAGCGCGAAATCCAGCGCTACTACAACCGCAACCTCTTCCAGTACCAGATGGGGGAGCAGGCGCAGGCCAGTCACATCCTGCTGCAGGCGGAGACCGAGGCGGACGAGGAGGCCACCCGCACCCTCGCGGCCCGCCTCGCCGAGCGGGCGCGCGGCGGCGCGGACTTCGCGGAACTGGCGCGGACCTATTCCGCTGACGAAGCGACCCGGGAAGCGGGGGGCGCCCTCGGAGTCTTCGGGCCGGAAGAGATGGTGCCCGAGTTCTCCGAAGCGGTCTTCGGCATGATGCCGGGCGAGATCAGCGATCCCGTGCGCACCGACTACGGCTGGCACGTGGTGCGGCTCGACAGCCGGCAACCGGCGGAGACCCGGGAGCTGAGCGAGGTGGAGGGAGAGATCGAGAGCCGCCTGCGGCAGGAGAAGGCCGGCGACCTCCTCACCGAGCGGGCCCTCGCACTCGAGGAACGGGTCGGAGGCGCGGATTCACTCGACGAGCTGACGCGCGACCATCCCCTGCTCATTCCCCAGGAGTCGGACTTCTTCGCCGTGGGGGACCCCGTTGCCGGGGCCGGTTCGGCGGAGCTCTCCGCGCTCGCCTTCGAACTCGAAACCGGCGCGGTGGGGGGGCCGGTCCGGCTGCCCACCGGCTACGCCTTCGTGGAAGTCCTCGAGGAACGGCCGCCCCACGTCCCCGCGTTCGAGGACATTCGCGAGCAGGTGATCGCCGAACTCGAGGAGGAGCGAGCCCGGGCCCTGGCCGAGGAGGCCGGACAGGCGCTGCGGGACCGGGTTGCCGACGGCCGGACCGTCGAGACCGATCCGACGCCGCTGGAACGCTGGTTCCGCGGCAGTCCGCTCGGGATCGCCGGGATGCTCCCCGACCACGAGGAGACGGTCTTCGCGGCCGAGGTCGGAGACGTCGTCGGCCCCCTGGAGGCGGACCGCGGCTACGCCATCGTCCGGATCAACGCGAGAGAGGGTTTCGCCGAGGCGACCTACGAAGAGCAGAAGGAGCCGTTCCGGGCGCAGATGGCCGAAGAGAAGAAACAGCGGATCTGGGCCGCCTTCGTCGGGGCCGCGGGCGAGCGCTACGAGATCCGGATCGACCGCCAGGCGCTCAACGACCTGATCGGGTGAGTTCCACCACGGGCTGGCAATGCAACTTGACCTGAGGGAACGGGGCGGCGTCTCGCTGCTGCAATTGAACGGCCGCCTGGTGGACGGCCACGGTGACCAGGAGCTTCGGGAGGCCGTGGACGTGCTCCTCGATTCGGGCCGCACCCGCATCGTCGTCGATCTCAGCGGGGTCAGCGCGATCGACAGCGCGGGCCTCGGCGAACTCGTGGCAGCCGCCCGGCGCGTCGCCCGCGCGGGCGGCGCCCTCAAGGCGCTCCATCCGCGGGAGCGCGTCGTCCACGTGATGAACGTCGCCCGGGTGCTTCCCTTGTTCGAGGTGTTCGAGACCGAGGACCAGGCGGTCGCCAGCTTCGCAACGGACGCCTGACCGCCGGGATCCCCAGACGTCCTTGATCTCGGTCGAGGAAGCGCTCCGCCGGATCCTCGAGCGGGCTCCGCGCCTGCCGGCCGAGACGGTCGGGCTCGGAGCGGCCCGGGGGCGGGTGCTCCGGGAGGATGTGTTCGCGGACCGGGACCTGCCCCCCTTCCACCGCTCGGCGGTGGACGGTTATGCCGTCCGCGCCGCCTGCCTCGCGGGCGGCGGCCGGCTGCTGGTCGTCGACCAGATCCCCGCGGGGACGATGCCGAAGGTCCGGGTGGGCCCGGGAGAAGCGGCTGCCATCATGACGGGCGCCCCGCTGCCGGAAGGCGCGGACGCCGCGATCATGGTGGAGGACACCGTTCGCGACGGAGACTTCGTCGTGTGGCCGGCTCCGGGAAGGACGCCGCCCGCCGTCGAGCCGGGGAACCGGGTCACCGCCCGGGGCGCCGAGGTTCTGCGGGGTGCGAAGCTCCTCGAGGCCGGCGTCCGGGTCTCGCCCGCGGGCGTGGGGCTCCTCGCCACCGTCGGCAAGGTCCGGGTGCGGGTCGCCCGGCAGCCCCGGATCGCCGTGTTCTCTACGGGTGACGAACTCCGGCACCCGCGGACGGTCAGGCCGCGCCCCGCCGAGATCCGGGACGCCAACAGCCATCTGATCGCCGCCCGTTGCCGCGCCCTGGGACTCCCGGTCCGGCGGCTGGGTTTCGCCGCCGACGATCCCGGCCACCTCGCCGCGAAGGTCGCTTCCGGCCTCGCTGCGGACGTGCTCTTCATCAGCGGCGGGGTGTCCATGGGCCGCTACGACTACGTCGAGCCGGTGCTCGAGCGGGCCGGGGTCCGGCTCCTGGTGACCGCGGTCGCCATCCGTCCCGGCAAGCCCTTTGTCTTCGGGATCACCGGGGATGCCCCCCCGGTGCTCGTCTTCGGCCTGCCCGGCAATCCGGTTTCGGCGCTCACCACCTTCGAGGTGTTCGCCCGCCCGGCCCTCGAGGCGATGCAGGGGATCGCCGATCCGGGGCCCCCGCGTCTCCGGGCGCGCCTGCTGGCCCCGGTCAGGGGGAGTGGGCCGCGGCGCTCCTTCCTGCCCGCCCGGGTGGGGGTCGCGGACGACGGGACCCTGGCGGCGCGGCCGATCCGCTCCCAGGGGTCGGGCGACATCGCGGCGGTGGCGCTCGCCAACGCCCTCGTCATCGTGCCCGAGCGGACGGAGACGATCCCCGCCGGTGCGAGCGTCGAAGCGCAGCCGCTCCCCGGGTTTCCGGACGCCGGGGCCGGATGGCATGATCCCCGACGATGAGTTCCGGCACTAGCCCGGCGTCCCCGGCGACCCTCAGCCACGTGGACTCCGGGGGAAGCGCGCGCATGGTGGACGTGGGCGCCAAGCCGGTCACCGCGCGCGAAGCCGCCGCAGAAGCCTTCGTGAAGGTCTCGGAGGAGGCGCTCGAGATAGCGCGCCGCGGGAACGCACCCAAGGGCAGTGTGCTGGACACCGCGCGCCTCGCCGGGATTCAGGCGGCGAAGTCCTGCGCCACCCTGATCCCGCTGTGTCATCCCCTGCCCCTCGACCACGCCGAAGTCTCGGCGGCGTTCGAGAAGACGGGGGTCCGCATCGTGTCCCGGATCCGGTGCCGGGCCTCCACCGGGGCGGAGATGGAGGCGCTCACCGCGGCTTCCGTGGCTGCCCTCACGGTCTACGACATGCTGAAGGCCGCGGACCGGGCGATCGTGATCGGGCCGGTCCGCCTCCTCGAGAAGAGCGGCGGGGCGAGCGGCGACTGGAGGGCGGACGGTGCCTGAGGCGCGGGACACCCTGCTGGCCGCTCTCGAGGCGGAGGGCTCGGCGGTCGTGGCGCTCAGCGGCGGGGTGGACAGCGCGACGCTGGCGGTGCTCTCCCACCTGGCGCTCGGGGAGCGCAGCCTGGCGATCACCGGGGTGAGCGCGAGCCTCTCGCGTCATCAGCGGGGGCTCGTCGAGTCGGTCCTCCGCGCGCATCCCATGCCCCATGAGTGGCTCGCGACGGACGAGTTGGCCTCCGCGGACTACCGCCGGAACGGTGCGGATCGCTGTTTTCACTGCAAGAACGAGCTCTACGGCCTGCTGCGGGAGGTCGCCGACGCACGCGGCTTCGCCGCCGTCCTGGACGGCACGAACGCAGGCGACGTGGGGGACGTCCGCCCGGGACGGCGCGCGGCGGCGCTCCACGGCGTCCGCTCGCCGTTCCTCGAGGCCGGAATCGGCAAGGCGGCCGTCCGGGCGCTGGCCCGCGAACTGGGCCTGCCGGTGGCCGAGGAACCGGCATCCGCCTGTCTCGCCTCCCGCGTGCCCGGGACGGTCCAGATCGACGCGGGGGTCCTGAACCAGGTCGAGGCCGGTGAAGAGGCGCTCCGGGAGTTCGGTTTCTCCGCCTTCCGGGTCCGCCACCATGGCGACCTGGCGCGCATCGAGCTGCCGGCGGGCCAGATCCCCCGCGCCCTGCAACCGGGGGTCGGAGGCCGGCTCGCGGAACGCCTGCTGGGCCTCGGATACCGTCGGGTAGCGGTCGACCTCCGCGGCTACCGGCCCGCGGGACTCGCCGCCCCCTTCGACCCCGACCGCGACCTCGCCTTCCTGTCCCCGGGGGCCGCCGGGTAGCGGCCGATTGCTCGAAATCCGCATCCTCGCGGATCCCGACGAGGACGACGGCTCAGGCCGGACCGTCGAGGTCCGCCTGATCGCCCGGCGGCGGCCGGACGAGGATCCGCTGGAGGACTCCCGGCTCTTCGCCGCGGGGGACCGCGAGCGAATCGTGGCCTTCGTCGCGGAGATGCTCGAACGGCATGCGGCCGCACTCCCGGCGCCCCGGCTGGAGTGCTGCCGCCGGTGCGACCGGGCGCTCGACCCGGAGGCGGAGGGCGAAAGAAGGCGGCCCTTCGTGTGCCGGAGCTGCTGCCAGCGGGCGGCGGCGGAGGGGCCCCGACCGGCCGGGTCCGGGAGCGACGGCGAGGGAGTCGAGGTGCGTTTTCTCGGGACGGGCGACGCCTTCGGCGCCGGCGGAAAGCGTCAGGCGGCGATCTTCGTGCGGGCTCTCGGAAGCCGTCGCGGGCTCCTGCTGGACGCCGGGCCGGGTTGCCACGCCGCCCTCCGCGCGGAAGGACTCTCGAGCGACGACCTGGGAGCCGTGGTGCTCAGCCACTTCCACGGAGACCACTACGGGGGGGTTCCGTTCCTCGAGCTGGACGCGATGCGGAGCGGGCGCACCGAACCGCTCCGGGTCATCGCGCCTCCGGGCGCCCGGCAACGGCTGGCGACGCTCCGGGATTGCCTCTACCGCGATCTGTCCATCCCGTTCGAGGAAGAGATCACGGAGGCGCTCCCCGGCGAGACCATCGGCCTGCCGGCGGCCCTGGGAGGCGGCGCCGCCCGAGCCCTGGCGGCGCGCCACCAGCCCGAAGCCTGGGCGTTTTCGTGGAAGCTGGACCTCGGCGGCCGGACCGTCGTCTATTCGGGCGACACCGCCTTCAGCGACGAACTGATCTCCGAGTCGGCGGCGGCCGACCTCCTGATCCACGAGTGCACGTCGCTCGAAGCGCTTCCCGGTCACACCTCCCATCGCGAACTGGAGGAGGCCGCGCCCCGGATCACGGCCCGCCGGGTGCTGCTCGTGCACACCGGCGAGGACGTGCTGGGCGCGACCGGCCTGGCGTTCGAGCGGGCCGGCACTCTGTTTCGCGGCGAAACGCTGATCGAGTTTCTCGCTGGTATCACGCGGCGCGCCAAACCCAATACTCCAAACCACCTTCTTTCAACGCCCCACCGTGTTGTGAATACCTTGTTCGAGGTTGTTGACAGGGGTGACAATAGAGCAGCGCTTCCCGCGCTGCGGGAGGCACAACAGGAACTCGGCGACTCGGTACGGCGCCGGCCCGAGGAGAAGGCCTACACGCCAGGTTATTGGGTGGCCGGCCGATTGCGAGAAATGTTGGGTGCGAGGGATGGTGACCGCCCACAATCGGTGGAATCGCTCGCGGGAAGCCTCGGGAACGACGGCTTTGGGCCAGTCGATGGCGAACT
>CAYUVU010000340.1:0-5816 GCA_964448205.1 uncultured Acidobacteriota bacterium | reverse complement strand
GTCCAGATGTGGCTCCGCTGGACGCTGCCGCGGCTGCGGGTGGACCAGTTGATGGGAATCTGCTGGAAGTACGTCATCCCGATCTCGTTCTTCCTCCTGGTGGTGACCACCGTCATCAAGGGTCTGTTGTGAGGGAGACATGAAACGCTATTTCGTTGATCTGTGGGAATCGGTCAGCACCGTCCTCATCGGGATGGGCGTGACCTTTCGCCACCTCTTCACGCGCTCGGTGACCCAGCAGTACACCGCCGACGAGCTCCCCGAGGAGCGCTGGCGCTCCCCGCTGGACATCCCCAAGGAGTCCCTGATGGAGCGCTCGCGGATGAAGCTCCACGTGAAGATCGAGGACTGCATCGGCTGCAAGCAATGCGAGCGCGCCTGCCCGGTGGACTGCATCCACATCGAGAACGAGAAGCGGACCCGGGACGCTCCGCCGATCTTCGCGGCCGACGGGACCGCCATCAAGCAGACGGTGGTCCAGTTCGACATCGACATGTCGCTCTGCTGCTACTGCCAGCTCTGCGTATTCCCGTGCCCCACCGACTGCATCCTGATGACGCCCAACTACGAGTTCGGCGGCCAGACGAAGGGCGATCTCCTCTACCGCTACGCGAAGGAGCCGCGGACGCCCCCCGAGCCGCCGCCGGCCGAGGCCGCCGGAGCCTGACGGAAAACGATGGAATCCATGGCGTCGGCGGCGATCTTCTACGGGGTCGCCGCGCTGGTGCTCGGCTCGGCGCTCTACGTGGTGGTCGGGAAGAACCTGGTCCACTCGGCGTTCGCGCTGGTGGCGGCGTTCTTCGGGGTGGCGGTCTTCTACGTTTACCTCGGCGCCGACTTCCTCGCCGGTGCCCAGGTGCTGATCTACGTGGGGGGCATCCTCACGCTGCTGCTCTTCGGTGTGATGCTCACCAACCGGATCTACAACCTGAACCTCCGCTCCGGCGCCATCCAGGTGGTTCCGGGAGCGCTGTCCGCGGGTCTGGTCTTCGCGCTGCTCGTCTGGATCATCCAGTCGGTGGACTGGGGCGCGATGGATGCGGGTGACCCCGGGCCGACGAGCGAGTCCATCGGACGGCTGCTGATGGGCGACTACCTGCTGCCCTTCGAGATCGCCTCGGTCCTGCTGCTGATCGCGCTCATGGGCGCGGCCATGCTGGTCCGGCGAAGGGGCTCCTCATGATCCCCCTCGAGCACTACCTCTACATCTCGGCGGCGCTCTTCTCGCTGGGCGTCTTCGGGGTGCTCACCCGGCGGAACGCGGTGAACGTGCTGATGTCCATCGAGCTGATCTTCAACTCGGCGAACATCAACCTCGTGGCCTTCTCCCGGTTCGTGGAGGGGGCGCTCGGCGGCCAGGTCTTCGCGCTTCTCGTCATCGTGATCGCCGCCTGCGAGGCGGCGGTGGCGCTCGCGATCGTGATGTCGCTCTACCGCGTCGTGAAACACGTGAACCTCGACGACGCCGCGGAGCTCAAGGGTTAACCGGGGGGAGCAGCCCATGAATGAAGTGACGCGGCGTTCGACCGGCGATACATCCCGGCTGAACCGCTTCGCTCCGCTCCGCTCATCGTTGCGCTTCGGTCGAAATACACCAGGTATTCCTCCCTCGCGCGCCTTGTCAGCCGGGCGTCTCGCCGATCTCGGCGCTCACGCCACCTCATCCATGGGCTGCTAAATGTCAGACGCAGTCCAGAGCCTCTCCCGGTTCCTCCCCGAGCTGATCCTGATGGGGGCCCTCGCCGTCGTGATCGTCGCGGACCTGCTCACCCAGCGGCGTCCGCTCAAGAGCAGCACCGACCTGCTGAACGGGATCGCGCTGGTTGGACTGGCCGGGGCCCTCGTGACCTCGTGGCAGGCGCTCGGGGCAGGGGAGGCCCAGTCGCTCTTCGCCTCGATGCTGGCGGACGACGGCCTGCTCGGCGTGTTCCGGCCGATCTTCTGCCTCACCTCCATCGTGGTGCTGCTCCTCGGCATGCGCTCGAAGGAGCTGGAGGGGGTCCGGCTGGGCGAGATGCTGGCGCTGCTGCTCACCGTCACCGCGGCGCTCATGTGGATGGCCGGGTCGGTCAACCTGGTGATGATCTACCTCTCGCTCGAGACGGTCTCGGTGGCGTCCTACCTCATGGTGGGCTACCTGAGTTCGGACCGGCTCTCGAACGAGGCGTCGCTCAAGTACATCCTCTTCGGGGCGGTCTCGACGGGCGCCATGCTCTTCGGGCTCTCGCTCCTCTACGGGATGACCGGCACCCTCGACCTCTACGGGGTGCGCGCCGCGCTCGCCGAAGGCGCCTTCGGTCCCGGGCTGCTGTTCGTGCTGATCCTGATCGCCGCCGGGATCGGCTTCAAGATCGCCGCCGCGCCGTTCCACTTCTGGTGCCCCGACGTGTACACCGGGGCTCCCACGCCGGTCACCGCGTTCCTGTCCGTCGGCCCGAAGGCCGCCGGGTTCGCGGTCCTGATCCGCTTCTTCTACCTGGGAATGGCGGAACCGGCGGGCGGGGGAGCCATCGCTCCGGTGGGCGGCGCCGACTGGCAGATGCTCCTGATGATGCTGGCGGTCATCACCATGACCCTCGGGAACGTGGCCGCGCTCCTCCAGACGAACGTGAAGCGGCTGCTCGCCTACTCGTCGATCGCCCACGCCGGCACCATGCTGATGGCGGCGTGCGTGCTCTCGGTAGACGGGGTGCAGGCCATCGCCGCCTACCTGGCGATCTACCTCTTCATGAACCTCGGGGCCTTCGCGGTGGTGATCCTGGCCCACCGGGTCACGGGGAGCTTCGAGATCGACAGTTACGCCGGGTTCTGGAAACGGTCCCCGCTGCTCACCGTCGCCATGGGGATCTTCCTGTTCTCGCTGATGGGGATCCCGCCCTTCGCGGGTTTCCTGGCGAAGTGGTACGTGTTCGCCGCGGTCATCAACGCCGGCCTGGGCTGGCTCGCCGTCATCGGCGTGCTGAACGCCGCGGTGGCGGCCTTCTACTACGTCAAGGTCCTGCGCGTGATGGTGATCGACCAGGAGACCGGCCCCACGCCGGCGCTCGCGTTCAGCCGGCTGGACCTCGCGCTTCTCGTTCTTCTGGTAGTGCCCAACGTTCTTGGACTACTATTCTGGGGTTCGCTGGATCGGGTCACCGAGTACTCGCAGACGCTTCTGGAACTTGGCTGATCCCGGCGCCCGCCCCTTGATCACTCTTCTCGCGCCTGTCTGAGGAGGCAGCTTCCCACGATGTCTTACTGGATCGCCGAACCCTGCATTGGGACCAAAGATACTGCGTGCGTGGACGTTTGTCCGGTCGATTGCATCCACCCCACGAGTGACGAGGACGGGTTCGAGGAAGCCACCCAGCTCTACATCGATCCCGACACCTGCATCGACTGCGGCGCCTGCGAGCCGGCCTGTCCGGTCACGGCCATCTTCCCGGACGAAGAGTTGCCCGACGAGTGGGCCGACTACCGGGACATCAACACCAACTACTACGCCTGACCGGCGCTCCGGTCACCGCCGTCGCGCGGGATTCGTGTCTCGCGCGCTTGAACCGTTCGCGTTCCCGACCTCGCGTGACCCCAAAGCCAGACTCGGGGCCGCATGCCGGTTCCGTTCTCGCTTTTCTCGTTAACCTCACCGCCGCGGGTTGCGCGACAACCTCGGGCCCCCGCGCGATGCCGCCGGATGCGGCGGCAATCCACGCCGCCGAGCGCGCCCGCGCGGCGTTTGAGGCGCACCGGCCGCTCGTCCAGGATCCGGATCTCGCCGCCCGGCTCGCCGAAATCGGGCACGAGGCCCTCGCCGAGACCCCGCTACTCGCCGGCCGGGAGGGAGAAGCGGCGCCCCTGCGGGAGGGCTGGCGGTTCGCCGTCCTCGACGATCCGGATCCGGAAGCCTTCCTCTTCGCCGACCGGACGGTGTTCGTTTCCCGGGGAGCACTGGCTACCTTGCCGGGCGAACCGGCCCTCGCCAACCTGTTCCGGTCCGCCGGGACGACCTTTGCGAGCGGGGCGTTCCGGCCGGTGACCGCGGGAGAGCTGGTCGAGCAACCCCTCTCCCTCGTGCTGCCGGCGGAAGCCGATGCGGGCAGTCCCGCGGCAGCCGCGAGCCGCGACGGTTGGGTCGATCTGCTCGATGGCCTGCTCTTCGGGCAGGCGGCCGAGTATGGCGTGGCGGACGGGCGGGAACTCCTGCTGCCACGGGCCGATTTCCGGCTCTCGCTGCCCGGCCGGAACGCGTTCGAACCGGCGGCGCGCGGCGTCTTCCGCGCGATCCGGAACGGAGAGCCGGTCGGGCTGACCGTGCGGGAGCTCCCGGCGGCCGGTTCCGGTCCGGTGGGCGGGAACGGGGTGGCCGCGCACCGGGCCGAACTCGCCGGCCTGGGGGCGCGCCTCCGGGAAGCCGCGGCCCGTGAGGCCGCGGAGGTGACGTTCCTCGAGGCGTTCCGGGTCCGAAGCTTCACCGGGGTGCGCGGCCGTCTGCATCGGGCGCGGGACGGGGAGCCGGAGGGAACTTCGGGACCGGTTCCCGGCCTGCTGGCGCTCGTCCCGGCGGGGGAGTTCCTCGTCGAAGTGAGTCTCGAGTGCGGGCGGCGCCGTTTCGACGCCTGCGAGACCTGGTTCCTGGAGATCCTCGAGAGCGCGGACCGGCTGTGGGACGTTCCGGTGCCGGGGCCGCTGCGGATTGCCGCGGTGGCTCCCGGCGCGAGCGGATCGGTCCGGGAGGCCCTCGCCCGCCTGGCTGCGGAGGGAAGGATGGATGCCGGCCTCGCCGCGGTGGAGTTCCTGAACCGGGGCTGGCTCGAGCAGCCGGTCGGCCCGGGAGAGCGCGTCCTGATCCTGTCGCGCGACCGGGAGCGCACCGCGGCTGACGCCGGAGGGCGGCAGCGGTGACCGGCGCGCCACGGCGGGGGATCCGCCAGCTCTGGCTGCCCTTCCCGATCCGGATCCACTACTCCTGGGTGCTGACCGTCAGCGTCGTGTCGGCCCTCTTCGCGGTCCTCTATTTCCGCGGCCTCCCAGGAGTCTCGGCGGCCGGCGCCGCCGCGCTGGGAGTGGTGACCAGCGTGCTGCTACTCGCCTCCGTCCTGATTCACGAGCTGGCGCACGCGGCCGCCGCCGCCCGCTCGGGGCTCAAGGTGTCCGGGATCACGCTCAGGGTGTTCGGGGGGGCTACCGAACTGGAGGGACATCCGCGAGGCGCCGCCACCGAGCTGCGGATCGCCCTTGCGGGTCCCTTCATGACGCTGGTCCTGTTCGTCCTGTTCCTCACCGCCGGTCAGTTGCTCACGGCGGTGCCGGAGCCGGTCCTCGCGGTGACGAACAACCTCGCCCTGATCAACGGTCTGCTGCTGGCGTTCAACCTGATTCCGGCGGTGCCGCTGGACGGGGGCCGGATTCTGCGGGCCGTGCTCTGGGCGGTCTGGGACCGGCCGCTGGCCGCCACCCGGGCCGTCGCCGCGACCGGCGGCGCGTTCGGACTCCTGATGGTCGCCTTCGGCATCCTGGCGCTCTTCGGCGGCAGCGGTGCGGCGGCCGGTGCGGTCCGCCTCGTGCTCGGCGCCTGGTTCGTCCTGATCGGACTCAATCTGCGGCGGACCTCACGTGAGGTGACCCGCCAGGTCTGGCTGGCGCAGGCGCTCGAAGGGGTCACCGCGGCCCATCTGCTGGACTACCGCATCCTCTCGGTCCCGAGGAACGCGTCCGCGACGGAACTGCTGGCGCTCGAGACTCCCCATTCCGAGATTCCGGTCCTCGATGAGGCGGACCTCGTGGGTGCGGTCCGCCTCGAGGACCTCCGCCGAAGATCGTCCGACGAGCTGGAG
>CAYUVU010000339.1:0-7184 GCA_964448205.1 uncultured Acidobacteriota bacterium | reverse complement strand
ACGCCCGCCCCCGAACGCGACGGTACGGTCCGAGAACGCGGCAACCACTCTCCATCCCCGTAGCGACCACGGTTTGGAGCCTCCTGTACGATCGAAGCCGTCATGCGGGCGCTGTCGGCCATTGCGTTCGTCTGGCTGGCTGGCTGCTCCGGCGACGGCGCGCCGCCCGTGCCGTCGCCCACCCCTGCACCGACGACTCCCGCGCCGACACCGCCGGATCCGAGCTATCGGGCAGAGATCCGCCGCACCGAATACGGCATCCCTCACGTCAAGGCCGACGACTGGGGCAGCCTCGGCTACGGCTACGGGTACGCGTACGCCCGGGACAACTTCTGCGTCGCGATGCGGGCCTTCGTCTCAGCGACGAGCCGGGCCTCGGAGTTCTTCGGGACGGAGCGCGGCAACCTCACCTCCGACTTCGTGCTCCGGATGCTGTTCGGCACCAGGGAGGAATTCCGGGCGAACTATCTCTCCGATTCGGCGGCACGCGCGCTGCGGCTCGCCGAAGGGTATGCCGCGGGCATGAACCGATACCTGCGCGAAACCGGCGCCGCCAACCTGCCCGCGGGCGATGAGGGATGCCGGGACGCCGACTGGGTGTACGAGATCGATGCGGTCGATGTCTGGATGCGCATGTTCCGGATCCTGCTCTCCGGAAGTTCGGACCAGCCCCTCGTCCGCGGCGCGATCTTCGCCGCCGCCGGACCGGACGGCACCGCCGCGACGGGCTTCAGCCGCTCCCAGCGCCTGGAACTGGAGCGCGCCGTGCGCCGGAACCGCCACGCCTTCCACACCGGCGGCCTCGGCAGCAACGCGCTGGCGGTCGGCCGCGACCTGAGCCAGACCGGCAAGGGGTTGCTGCTCGGCAACCCGCACCGCGGCTGGAGCGGCTCGGGCGGCTTCCACCAGGTCCACCTGACCCTTCCCGGCGAATACGACGTGGCGGGGGCCGCCCTGCACGGCATGCCCTGGGTGGGGATCGGTTTCAACCGCGACCTGGCGTGGACGCACACCACCTCGTTCGCCGCGCGCTTCACGCTCCACGAACTGCAACTGAATCCGGACGACCCGATGCAGTACCGCTACGAGGACGCGTGGCGGGACATCACCGCGGAAGAGGCCACGATCAGGGTGCGGCTCGAGGACGGGAGTCTCGAGGAACGGACGCACACCTTCTATCGGTCCCATTTCGGGCCGATCGTGAGCCTGAGGGAGATCATCCCGCTGCTCGGCACGTGGCCGCTCCCGAACGGCAACCTCCTCACCCTTCGCGACGCCAACGCTCCGCCCAACACCTCTGCGATCGACCAGTACCTGGACATGGGCCGGGCGCGCAACCTGGCCGAGTTCACCGAGGCGCTGAAGGGCATCGGCGTCCCGGTCTTCCATACCCTGGCCGCCGACCGCCACGGCGAAGCCTTCTACGGCGAGGTCGCCGGCGTACCCCACGTGACCGAGCGGCAACGGGACGTCTGCGCCACCGCTCTGGGACGTCTTCTCGCCTCCGCCTCCAACCAGGCGCTGACCGTTCTCGACGGCAGCTCGCGAGCCTGCGAGTGGGGCGAGGACCCGGACAGCCCTCCGGGGTCGAACCTCTACGGCTACGAGGCGCGGCCCCGGCTCCTGACGACCGACTACGCCGGCAACGGCAACGACAGCTACTGGCTGAGCAACGCCGACCGCCCGCTGACCGGCTATCCCCTGGTGTTCGGCTGGCTCGGACGGGAGAACACGCAGCAGTCCCTGCGCACCCGCCTCGGGCACCTGATGGTGCGGGAACGCCGAACGGCCAGCGACGGGCTGGACCCGGACCCGGGGTTCACGCTCGATTCCCTGAAGGGGTTCATGTACCGCAACCGCGTCTACGGAGCCGAGATCGTCCTGGACGATGTCCTGGCGCTCTGCAGAGACGTGGGAATCACAGGCGCCGAAGAGGCGCGCGCCCGCCGCGCCTGCTCCGTGCTCGCCGCCTGGGACCGGAAGGTGGATCCCGACAGCCGCGGCGCCCAGGTGTTCACCGAGTTCTGGCGCCGCATTCACCGTGAGCTGGGCAGCGAGTTCGGCCAGCTCATCGATTCCCGTTCCTTCTGGGAGGTGGACTTCGACCCGGCCGACC
The DNA here is from genome assembly GCA_964448205.1 of uncultured Acidobacteriota bacterium. Lineage (GTDB taxonomy): Bacteria > Acidobacteriota > Vicinamibacteria > Marinacidobacterales > Marinacidobacteraceae > Marinacidobacterium. The sequence continues at coordinate 5,068 of CAYUVU010000339.1, read as the reverse complement.
CGCTCAACACCCCCCGGGGCATCGACCGGTCGCAGTCAGGCAACCGGGAACTCGTGGTGGAGGCGTTGAGCGGCGCCGTGCAGTCACTGGAGGCGGCCGGCGTGGCCCTGGACGCCCCGTGGCGCGACGTGCAGTTCGTCGTCAGGAAGGGGGTGCAGATCCCCGTGCACGGCGGCGACCCGCGAGCCGGCGTCTATGGGGCGATCTCCGCAAGCCTCCGCGACGGCCGCTACACCCCCTGGTCCGGGAACAGCTACCTGCAGGCGGTCACCTGGGACGAGGAGTGCCCGGTCGCCGACACCGTCCTCGCCCCGTCCCAGTCGAGCGACCCCGAGTCGCCCCACTACGCCGACCAGACCGAGCTCTACAGCCGCAAGGCGTGGGTGCGCTTTCCTTACTGCGAGGCGGAGATCGAGGCGGCGCAGATCGGGGAAACGGTGGTGGTGGAGGAGTGACCGACCGCGCGGCGTAGCGTTGCGCCGTGCGCGGTGCGGAGCACCGCGCGTGCCGGTCTGGAGACCGGCGTTCCAAGCCGGGGGCGTCACGAATCCGCACCCGTACACACAAAAAACCCGCCGGACGGCGGGTGCCGAGGGGAGCGGGCGAGCCCGCTCCCCCAGGACTTCCGGCCCTGCAGCGGCCGGGATCAGAGGGTCCTTACTTGGACGCCTTGATCGAGGTCACCTTGATGGTGTTGGTCGCCTCGTCGAGGGTTCCCATCACCGTGACCTCCATGCCGAGGTGCTCGAGCGCCTTCTCGTTCGTGATGTCGAGGAGGTGGAATCCGGCCTCGCTGGCGAGCGCGACGCCGCCGCCCCGGCTGAGGCAGCCGGTGGCGCAGCCCTTGTGCTCGGCGTTGCCGGCCTTGGCGAAGTCCTTCGCGCAGGCTTCGTCGGCGACCCAGCCCTTGTAGGTCATGTCTTCCGCGGCGGCGAACGCGACGGAGGCGAACAGCACGAGGGCGAGGATGAGGAGCTTTTTCATCGGGGTTCTCCTTGGTGTCTGGGGCGCGGGATTTCCGAGCCCGGAAAGGAAAATGGGAGCGAGGATTGTACCCGGACGCGCCATCGATCGCACGCGCGGACCGGGCCTGAGCGCCGTCTGCGGGCCTCCAGCCCGCGTGCCGGTCTGAAGACCGGCGCTCCCGGGCTACCAGGTCTGGGTTTCATCGGAATACAGCTTGGGCGGCAGCCGGTACGAGATCAGGGGATCGCGCAACTGCGAGTTGTCCACCAGCGCCTTGAACCGGTTCACCTTCACCCTGGCCTCCCAGCGCGGGAACAGGCTGCGCACCCGCCTCCCCAGGCGGCGCTTCGTTCGCAGATAGAACAGGAGGCCCCGGGTGGACTGGCGCGGGTAGTTGAGCTGGTCCGCGAGTTCGTCGCCGATCAGGGCCCGGGAAACGCGATACACGTAGTCGGCGAGCTTCTGCCGCTCTCCGGGATTGTGAATGCCGATCACCACGGGCGAGGAGTTCACGAGTGCATTCCCCATCACGAGGCTCTCGATCTCCGGCCGTGGCTCGCACGCGAAGGCGACCCGGCACAGCTCGAGCGCCTCCGCTTCGCTCCGGAACAGGATCGTCTCCGGAACCCCCATCAGGTAGCCCGAATAGCGCCAGATCTGGACGAACGCCTCGCGCTCCTCCGGCGTCGGTTCGGCGCCGAGCCGCATCGCCGCCTCGAGCACCCGCGCCGAGAAGTTGGCGGAGGCGAGCGCCACGTGGCCGGCGTGGATCGGCACCCCGAACTCCGCCTCGTCCCACTCGTCCGACCGGCGCAGGAAACCGCGCACCTGGGCGTGGATGAGGCGGATGCGGACGCTCAGTTTCCAGCCCTCGCCGTACCGCTCGAGGCCGCCCGGCATCATGATCTCGATGAGCTGCCGGATGTTCTGCCGGAGACGGCGCACCCCGTGGTCGGTCAGCCTCCCCGTCGTGAAGAACGACTTGCTGATGAGGGTGGTGAATCCGCGGACGATGCTCGAGCCCACCAGCGCCTCGACGTAGAGGTCCGAATCGGCGTGGAATGCCCGGCATCCGGGGTACACCGCCCGCGAATCGAACCAGTCCGGGACTTCCGCACTGGCTTCGAGGAGCCGCCGGAGCTCCACGGGCGCTTCGCGGAAGCCCGCCGCGTCCTCGTCCATCCCGGCGGTGATGAGCTGGTGGATCCGTTCCTGGGGCATTCCGGCCATGGCCTCGACCGCGGCCTCCGCGAGGGGATCCCCGAGCATGGTGTGCTCGCAGTAGCGGTCCGCCAGCTCGCGGTCCGACCGGCGCGCCTCCTCGTAGCGGGGCCGGTATGCGGTCGGGACTTCGAGAGCCATCGGCGTAGAGGTTGACGAGTCCGCCGCGGTCAAGGTTCCGCCCATTGTCGCTGGTTCGCGGACGCCCGGCGCCGGCTCAGGACGGGAGGCGTGGCAACCACGGGGATTCCTCCCAAAAATGGTAGGACCATGAAGGCCGTCCAGGTCACGCTTGAAGAGGATCTGCTGCGCGCGTTGGCCGACGACGAGAGAGTGCGGCGGATCGGCCGTTCGGCGCTCCTGCGCGAGCTGGCCCGGGACTACCTCCGCCGCGAGCGGGAACGCCGGATCGACGAGCAGTACGCGCGGGCCTACTCCGGAGGTCACCAGAACGATTCCCGGTGGCAGGACTGGCCGGACCAGGGGGACTGGCCCCCCGAGCCGCCTGCGAGCGGGGAGTGAGCGGCCCGGTCCGGCGCGGAGACATCCGCGCCTATGAGACCGGTTCCGGCGACAGGGCGCGGCTGGTGGTGGTGCTCACCCGGAACGGCGCCATTCCTTTCCTGCCGGCGATCATGGTGGCCCCCGTCACCACGGTCGTCCGCGGGCTTCCTTCCGAGGTGGCCCTGCAGGCGGAACTCGGACTGAAGGCGCCGGCGGTGGTCAATCTGGATGCGGTCATGACGGTTTCCCGCGCCCGGCTGGGCGGCCTGGCCGGCCGTCTGAGCGACGACAAGCTCAAGCAGGTCGGCGCGGCGCTGCGGGTGGCCACCGGCAGCGAATCCGACGGGCACGGGGTGAAGCCGGTGTCCTGAACGCGAGTACGGGGTGACGCCCCGCGGGAGATAGGCGGCCGGCGCGCTCGCGTCGGGCTGGCACGAACCAGCGACAGGACGTGCAGGGATGATGAGGAGGAAACAGCCCCGGAGCACCCGGTGCGCCGGCCGCCGCTGTTTCCGGGTAACGGGTGAGACTATCGGCTGCCGAACGGCAGAGTCAAACCAAGATTGTGATACTTGGGTGTCAATACCAATGCACAAAGTGATAATATGGCGACTCTCGTGCGATTGTCCGCACATTCCGGCGGAGGTCAGCCAGTGCCCGAACATCCCGATGAGCTGCGGCGGGAACTCAGCGCGCTCCAGGAACGCGTTTCCCGGCTGAGCGCCGCGGTCCTGCGCATCAGCTCGAGTTTGGACCTCGACACCGTCCTCCAGGAGGTCGTGGACAGCGCCCGCGCCCTCACCGGCGCCCGCTACGGGGTGATCGCGACCGTCGATGAGACGGGGCAACCCGTGGACTTCGTCACCTCCGGCTTCACGCCGGACGAACGCCACGAACTGGCGAGCTGGCCGGATGGGCCGCGGCTGTTCGAGCACCTCCGGAACCTCGAGCCGCCGGTGCGTCTCGCGGATCTCCCCACGTATGTTCAAACGCTTGGCTTCTCGTCGGAGCTGATGCGCTCGAAGAGCCTCCTGGGTACGCCGATGCGTCACCGGGGCGTCCAGGTCGGCAACTTCTTTCTCGCCGAAAGTGAGGGCGGAGACGGTTTTACGGCCGCCGACGAGGAGGTCCTGGTGCTGTTCGCCTCGCAGGCGGCAACGGCCATCGCCAACGCCCGCACGCACCGGGACGAGCGCCGGGCCCGCACCGACCTCGAGACGCTGGTCGAGACCTCGCCGGTGGGCGTCGTGGTCTTCGACGTCGAGACCGGCAGGCTCGTGACGGTCAACCGGGAGGTGAGGCGGATCATGGAGGGGCTCCGTTCGCCCGACGGTCCCATCGAGGAGTTGTTGCAGACCGTGATTTGGCGGCGCGCGAACGGGCCGGAAGTCGCGTTGGCGGAGTTCCCGCTCGTGCAGCAACTGGGCGTCGGGGAGACGGTGCGCGCCGAGGAGTTCACGCTCTCGGTCCCGGACCGCGGGACAGTCAAGGTGCTGATCAACGCCACCCCCATCCTGTCCTCGGACGGCGAGGTCGGATCGTACGTAATCACGATCCAGGACCTCGCGCCCCTGGAGGAAGTCGAGCGGCAGCGGACCGAGTTCCTGAGCCTGGTCAGCCACGAGCTGCGGGCCCCGCTGATCTCCATCAAGGGCTCCACCGCCACCGTGCTCGGCGCCGCTCCGGCCCCGGATCCCGCCGAAATGCTCCAGTTCTTCCGGGTCATCGATGGACAGGCCAATCACATGCGGAGCCTCATCGCGGACCTGCTGGACCAGGGCCGCATCGAGACCGGCACGCTGTCGGTGTCGCCGGAGCCGGCGGAGCTGGCGGGCCTGGTGGACCAGGCCCGGAGCACGTTCCTGAGCGGCGGGGGCAGGCACACCCTGCGCATCGACCTGCCGGAGGACCTGCCGCGGGCGCGCGTCGATCGGGGACGCACGGTCCAGGTCCTGAACAACCTGCTCGCGAACGCGGCGAGGCACTCTCCGGAGTCGTCCCCGGTCCGGGTCACGGCGGCGCGCGAGGACGGCCATGTCGCGGGGTCGGCCGCGGACGAGGGGCGCGGGCCCCGGAGGCATACCGCGCGCGGCCGAGCCGCACGTCTACGAGGCGTACGCCGACGCCCTTGACGCGTACGCGTCCGGCGACCACGGCGAGGTAGAGGCGCTCGCCGACATACTGCTAGAGGACGGCCCGACCAAGGGCGCCATGAGCAGGATAATGGCCGGCAGGGCCGCGGCCCTTCACAGGCAGGGCAGGGGCGCCGAGGCCCTGAGGGCCGCGCGCGCGGCCGTGAAGGCCGGCAACGGCAGCGTTGCGGCGCACGCGGTGCTCGGCGACGTGCTGCTGGGCCGCGGCGACCCGGGCGGGGCGC
>CAYUVU010000338.1:0-3661 GCA_964448205.1 uncultured Acidobacteriota bacterium | reverse complement strand
CCCATCAACTGGTCGTAGCGATATCGCGGAAGCGTGGCGCGGATCCAGATGAAGACGTAGAGGAACAGGAAGATCTTGCCGATGAACCAGATCCAGGCCGGGACGAGGCCGAGGAACGCGAGCGCCGGCACGTTCGGGAACGGCTGGAGCCAGCCGCCGAAGAACATGATGACCACGATCGCCGAGATGACGATCATGTTGGCATACTCGGCCAGGAAGAACAGCGAGAACCGCATCCCGCTGTACTCGGTGTGGAAACCGGCCACCAGCTCCGATTCGGCTTCGGGGATGTCGAACGGGGTGCGGTTCGTCTCGGCGAGGCCGCAGATGAAGAACAGCACGAAGGCGATCAGGTTCAGCGGGAAGAGCTGGAAGATCAGCCAGTCGCCGACCCCGAGGACCCCGCCCGCCTGGGCGTTCACGATGTCGGGAATGGAGAGGCTCCCGACCTGGGCGACCACCACCAGCACCAGGATCGCGGTGGGGATCTCGTAGCTCACCATCTGAGCCGCCGCCCGCATGCCCCCGTAGAGCGCGTACTTGTTGTTCGAGCCCCAGCCCGCCATCAGCACCGAGAGGGCGCCGAGCGAGGTGATCGCGATGAAGTAGAGGACGCCGATGTTCAGGTTCGCAACCGCGAGCACCGTCCCGTCCTCGCGGACGCCCCAGGGGACGATTGCGAAGGCTGCGAACGCACTCGCCACCGCGAGCATGGGGGCCGCGCCGAACAGCACCCGGTCGGCGTCGCGCGGGACCAGGTCTTCCTTGAACATCAGCTTCACGCCGTCGGCGAAGCTCTGGAGCAGTCCGTGCCACCCGACCCGCATCGGGCCGAGCCGGTCCTGGACGTGGGCGGCGACCTTGCGCTCGAGCCAGATCGAGTAGATGGGATTGAGGGCCAGGATGCCCACGAACCCGGCGGTGCCGAGCACCACGATGGTCAGGTGCTGGAGCGCGGGCGGCACGAAGTCGGCGACCAGTTCGGAGAGGATCGCCGCGACCACCGGGAGCGCCGCGATGGTGCCCAGCACCACCAGGCAGAGCACGATGGGGATCATCGTGAGCGGCCCCATGAGCCGCATCTCGATCTGGCGGAAGCGGGTGATCACCGGTCGATCTCTCCGAGGACGATGTCCAGGCTGCCGATGATGGCGATGATGTCGGCGATCATCTCGCCGCGGGTGATCTCGTGAAACAGCCCCATCGCCACGAAACAGGGGGAGCGGCCCTTCACCCGGTAGGGAATGGGCTTCTTGTTCTCGGCGACGATATAGAACGCCAGTTCGCCCCGTGGAGCCTCGCTGCGGCAGTAGGCCTCGCCGGCCAGCGGCCGGACGAACCGCGGCACGTTCTCGTGGACGTCACCCTCCGCGGGCAGGCGGTCGAGCGCCTGGCGGACGATCTTGACGCTCTCGTACATCTCGCGGACCCGCACGAAGTACCGGTCCCAGCAGGAACCGACGGGGCCGTGGGGACTGTCTGCCACCACCACGTTGAAGTCGTAGTTCTCGTAGCCCAGGTAGGGGTCGTCCCGCCGCAGGTCCCAGTCGATCCCGGAGCCCCGGAGGTTCGGGCCGGAGAGCGCGTAGTCCTTCGCCATCTCCGGGGTGATGATCCCGATGTCGGCGGTCCGGCGGATGAAAATCTTGTTGTGGCTGAGGAGCTTGTCCACCTCGTCCAGCACCGGCACGAACTCGTCGAGGAAGCGCCGGCACTTGTCGGTCCAGCCCTCGGGCAGGTCATGGGAGACGCCGCCGACCCAGTTGTAGTTGTAGAGCAGGCGGGCGCCGCAGAGCCACTCGAAGAGATCGAGGACCCGCTCGCGCTGCTGGAAGCAGAGCAGGAACGGCGTGAAGGCGCCGATGTCCATCCCGTAGGTGCCCATCGCCAGGAGGTGACTCGCGATCCGCTGCAGCTCGGCGGTGATCACCCGGATGCCGGCGACCCGCTCGCCCACCCCGATGCCGAGTAGCTTCTCGACGGTGAGCGCATAGGCGAGGCTGTTTCCCATCGAGCCGACGTAGTCCATCCGGTCGGTGAAGGGGATGACGCCCTGGTAGTCGATGTTCTCGGCGTGCTTTTCGAAGTTCCGGTGCAGGTAGCCGATGTGCGGCCGGGCGTCCTTGACGATCTCCCCGTCGGTCTTGAGCTCCACCCTGAGCACCCCATGGGTCGAGGGATGCTGGGGCCCCATGTTGAGGATCATCTCGTCCTCTTCGAGCTCCTCGGGGGAGAAGGCGTAGGAGTTGTCTGGCGGCAGTTCCTCGTCGTAGAGGGTGACCAGCGGGGCCCCGTCAACGGGCGAACGTTGCTCGGCCATCAGAAGCCCGCCCCGTGAGGCTCGCCGCCTGCGGCGGCGATGCCGGTCTGGAGACCGGCGTTCCAAGCAAGCGTGACCAGCGGGGCCCCGTCGACGGGAGAACGTTGCTCGGCCATCCGGATCCCCGCTACCTCAGTCGAACGGGCCCACGCCCGTCATCTGCCCGCCCTCGGCCCGCTCGGTCATCTGGCGTCCCGCCTTCACCGGGATCTTGTGCCAGGTCTCCGGCCACTCCCAGTCGCGGAGCAGCGGGTGGCCGGGCCAGTCGGCCGGGAGCAGGATGCGGCGGTGGTCGCTGTGCCCCTCGAAACGGACCCCGAAGAGGTCGTAGGTCTCGCGTTCGTGCCAGTTGGCCGTCTTCCAGACCGTCTCCAGCGTCGGAAGGCTTCCTCCCTGGCGGCCCACCCGGGTCTTCAGCACGATCCAGTGCTTCCGGCTCAGCGAGGTGAGGTGGTACACCACCTCGATGGCCGGCGGGTCGTCGCCGGGCCAGTCCACCCCCGAGACGCAGTGGAGGGTGTCGAAGTCGAGTTCCGGATCCGTCTTCAGGAACTCGGCCGCCGCCAGCAGCCGGTCCCCCGGGATGCGGATCCAGGGATCCTTCGCCTCCGCATCGGACTCGAACGAGTCCTCGTCCAGACCGAGATGAGCGGCGAGACGCTCGATGATGGAGGCGGCGTTCACCCGGCCATCTCCACCATCCGGCCCGCCGGCTGATCGGCGGCCGCCGGCCGGGGCCGGCCCTCCCGCGGATCGTCGAGGAGCGACTTCTCGCGGATGCGGTCCTGGAGCGCCATGATCCCGTAGAGCAGCGCTTCGGGCCGCGGCGGGCAACCCGGCACGTAGACGTCCACCGGGATGATCTGGTCCACGCCCTTCACGACGTGGTAGCCGTACTGCCAGTAGGGGCCGCCGTTGTTGGCGCAGCTTCCCATCGAGATCACGTACTTGGGTTCCGGCATCTGGTCGTAGAGCGTCTTGATGCGGATCGCCATCTTGTGGGTGACGGTGCCGGCGACGATCATGCAGTCCGACTGCCGGGGGGTCGCCCGGGGGATGAGGCCGAGCCGGTCCCAGTCGAAACGGCTCGCTCCGGTCGCCATCATCTCGATGGCGCAGCAGGCGAGGCCGAAGGTCATCGGCCACAGCGCCGACAGCCGCGCCCAGTTCACGATCGCGCTCACCGTGGTGAGCGCGACGTTGTCCTTGCCCAAGCCCTTGCCGAGGGCGCCGATCAGATCCACGCGGAGTCTCCGTTCAGCGGCCCGGCGAACAACGTGACGCGCCTCAGGCGGCCGCTCCCGAGGCGGAAGAGGTCTCGGTTCCCGGACGCGCCTTGAG
>CAYUVU010000337.1:0-25264 GCA_964448205.1 uncultured Acidobacteriota bacterium | reverse complement strand
ACGCCGGACTCACCGGTCTCGGGGTCGACGGCCGCGATCGAAAACGTGTGGAAGACGGTCTCTCCGGGGGGGAGTTCTTCCTGGGCGACGACCGGGGGAACCGCGGCCACCACGAGAACGAGCGGCGTCAAGAGCAGGATTCGGAGCACGGAGCAATCGTACTCATGGGAGTGACGCAGGCGGTACAGGGCTGCCTGTCCGGATGGCGCCGCCCGCCTGCGTCACTTCCGTGAGTACGATTGCTCCGTGCTCCGAATCCTGCTCCTGACGCCGCTCGTTCTCGTGGCGGCCGCGGTTCTCCCGGCCGCCGCCCAGGAAGAACTCCCTCCCGGAGAGTCCGTCTTCCACACGTTTTCGATCGCGGCCGTCGACCCCGAGACCGGTGAGTCCGGCGTTGCGGTGACGACGAGGAACCCGTGCGTCGCGAACGGGGTTCCCTGGGTACGGGTCGGCGTGGGCGCCGTCGCCACCCAGGCGCGGACGCGCACCCAGTACGGCGAGGAACTGCTCAGCCGGCTCGCCGCCGGCATGTCGGCGGAGGAAGCCCTCACGGAGCGCCTCGCCGAGGACGAGGGCGCTCCCTATCGCCAGGTCGGGGTGGTCGGCCTGGCCGGCGGGGTGGCCCAGCACACCGGCTCCGAGGCGCGCTACTGGGCGGGACACCGATCCGGGCCGGACTACGCGGCGCAGGGGAACCTGCTCGTCGGTCCCGAGGTGGTGGATGCGGTGGCCGAGGACTTCGAGCGCACCCGGGGAAGCGGGCTCTCCCTTGCGGACCGCCTGATCTCCGCCCTCGAGGCCGGTCAGGCGACGGGTGGCGACGCCCGCCGCGGCCGGCGCCAGTCGGCGGGGGTCCTGGTGGCGGATCCCCGCGAGGGCGGATCGCGGCGCGACGACGGAATCTCCACGCACATCAACGTCTGCGAGCACGAGACGCCGGTCGCCGAACTCCGGCGCATCCACGACGCGGTGAGCCAGAAGCTCGGCTACCGGACGCTCACCATGTTCGCCGGCAGCGACATCGTGCAGCTCCGGATCCTGATCTCGGAAGGCGGCTGCGCGGCGGATGCCGACCTGCTCGGAGCGGACGGGGAACTCCGGGATCCCGCGCTCCGGATCTTCGACGCGGACCTGGCCGGCGCCGTGGACGCCTGCCGGGACGCCTTCGGCCTTTCGACCCCCGAGAGCGGCGGCTCTCCCGCCGGGTTCGCGGATCGCGAGTTCGTGGACCGCCTCTGGGAGCTGGTGGAGTCCCGGGGCGTCGGCGACGCCGTGCGGCGCCGCCTCGCTCCCCTCCGCCGCATCACCCGCTAAGGGGGAAGGATCGCCGCATGCCCCAGACCGCCGCCGGACGCCCGGTCCGGATCGACCTTCGCAGCGACACCGTCTCGCTCCCGACCCCGGAGATGCGGGCGGCGATGGCCGGCGCCGAAGTCGGAGACGACGTGTACGGCGACGACCCCTCGGTCCGCCGTCTCGAGGAGCGGACCGCCGAGCTCCTGGGGAAGGACGCCGCGGTCTTCACACCCACGGGCACGATGAGCAACCAGATCGCCATCCGCTGCCAGACCGAGCCGGGCGACCTGATGCTCGCCGAACGGCGGGCCCACGCGTACCTCGTGGAGAGCGGCGGTCCCGCCGCGCTGTCCGGGGCGACCATCGTGGGACTCGACGGAGATCGCGGGATCTTTTCGGCCGAGCAGGTCCGGGCCGCGGTGCGCACGCCGCACCCCATGGTTCCGGACGCCTGCTATCCGGTGGCCCGCCTGCTCGCCGCCGAGAACACGCACAACGGCGCGGGCGGCGCGGTCTGGCCGCTCGATGTCCTGCAGGACGTCGCGGACACCGCCCGCGGCCTCGGACTCGGAACCCACCTCGACGGGGCGCGCCTCTGGCACGCCACCGCGGCCACCGGGATTCCCGAGAGCCGCTACGCCGAGGGGTTCGACACGGTGAGCGTCTGCTTCTCGAAGGGGCTCGGCGCGCCGATCGGCTCGTGCCTCGCGGGTCCCGCGCCCCTGATCCGGCGGGCGCGCCGCTTCCGCCAGCTCTTCGGCGGCGGTTTCCGGCAGGCCGGGATCGTCGCGGCCGGCGCTCTTCACGCCCTCGAACACCACCGGGAGCGGCTCCCCGAGGACCACCGCCGGGCGCGCCGGCTGGCCGACGGCCTGAACGAACTGCCCGGGATCGAGGTGGACCTCGACGGCGTGGAGACGAACATCGTCCGTTTCCGGACTCCGGGGATGAACGCCTTCCGGCTCGCCGAAGGGTTGCTCGACCGCGGCGTCGCGGTGTTGCCGGCCTCGCCCGACGCGATGCGGGTCATCCCGCATCTGGGAATCTCCGACGAGGATGTCGACGAGGCGATCGGCGCCTTCGCCGAGGTCCTGAGCGCCGTTCCGGCCTAGCAGCGCCCGCCCGGAAAAACGGGCCGGCCTTCGCCGGGTTCAGGGGGCCAAAACGCGCCTCGAACGTGCTACCGTCCGGCGCTCGTTGAGCGACACCACCGCTTCCCGCCGCCCGTTCGACGAGGTCGATGCGCAGGCGATCGCCGCCATCCGGGGGCTCGGCATCGACGCCGTCGAGAAGGCGAATTCCGGCCATCCGGGCCTGCCCATGGGGGCGGCCCCCATGGCCTGGGTGCTCTGGAGCCGGCATCTCAATACCTGTCCCGGCGATCCGGATTGGCCGGACCGGGACCGCTTCGTCCTCTCGGCGGGCCACGGCTCGATGCTGCTCTACGCCCTGCTGCATCTCGCGGGCTATCCGGTGAGCCTCGACGACATCCGCGACTTCCGGCAGTGGGAGAGCCGCACCCCGGGGCATCCGGAGACCTTCGCGACCCCGGGCGTGGAAGCGACCACCGGGCCGCTCGGGCAGGGGGCCGGGAACTCGGTGGGCATGGCCATCGCCGAACGGGCGCTCCGGGCACAGTTCCCGGGGCTCGTGAACCACCGGGTGTTCGCGCTGGTTTCGGACGGGGACCTGATGGAGGGGGTGGCGTGCGAAGCGGCTTCGCTCGCCGGGCAGCTCGGACTCGGGCGGCTCGTGTGGCTCTACGACCGGAACGACGTCACCCTCGACGGACCGGCGTCGCTCTCCTTCTCGGTGGAGGACGTGGCGGCCCGGCACCGCGCGCTCGGCTGGCACGTGCAGACCGTCGCCGACGGGAACCGCGACCTGGAAGCGATCGACACGGCGATCGCGGCCGCGGTGGCCGAGACGGAGCGGCCTTCGCTCATCGTGGTGAACACGACCATCGGGTACGGCGCGCCGAACAAGGCGGGGACCTCGGCCGCCCACGGGGCTCCGCTGGGCGCGGACGAAGCGGCGGCCGCCAAGGCGGCGCTCGGGCTCGATCCGGGGGCGGCCTTCGCCGTTCCGGAGACGGTTCGCGAGCGGTGCGCCGACCGGGCCGGGCAGGGGAAGGCCGCGCGGAACGCCTGGTACGCCAGGCTGGGCCACGCACGGGCCGAGGCGCCGGAACGAGCCGCCGAGTTCGAGCGTCGTCTCGAAAACGGGCTGCCGGACGGCTGGGACGAAGAGCTTCCCGCCTTCGGTCCCGACGACCGGCTCGCTACCCGGGACGCGTCCGGGAAGACCATGAACGCCCTGGCGGCGCGGATTCCGGAGTTCTTCGGCGGTGACGCGGACCTCTCCTGTTCCACGAAGACTGCGCTGACCGGTCTCGGCTCCCAGTCCGGCTCCGACGCGAACGGCCGTAACCTCCACTACGGCGTCCGCGAGCACGCAATGGGCGCGGCGGCGAACGGAATCGCCTACCACGGCGGCTTCCGCACCTTCGCCTCCACGTTCTTCTGTTTCGCCGACTACATGCGTCCCTCGGTGCGGCTGGCGGCGCTCTCGGGTCTGCCGGTGGTCTACGTCTGGACACACGACTCGGTGGGGGTGGGCGAAGACGGCCCGACCCATCAGCCGGTCGAGCACCTCATGTCGCTGCGCGCCATGCCGAACCTCCACGTGGTGCGTCCCGCCGACGCGAACGAGACCGTGGAGGCGTGGCGTCACGCGCTCGGCCGCACCGAGGGGCCGACCGCGCTGGTCCTGACCCGCCAGAAGGTGCCGACCCTGACCACCCCGGAACGGGCCGCGGGCCTGCGGTGCGGCGGCTACGTGCTCCGGAACCCGGAGTCGGCGCTCCGCGCGGTGGTGATCGCCACCGGTTCCGAGGTGTCGCTCGCGGTCGCCGCCGCGGAGCGGCTCGATGCCGAGGGCGTGGGGGTCCGGGTGGTTTCCCTGCCGTGTTGGGAGCTGTTCGAGGCGGAGAGTCCGGGGTACCGGGAGAGCGTGCTGCCCGCCGGGGTGCCCCGGGTCGCGGTGGAGGCCGGGGCGACGCTCGGCTGGGAGCGCTACGTGGGGAGCGGTCCGGTCGTCGGCGTGGATCGCTTCGGCGCCTCGGCCCCCGGCGCCGAAGTCGCGGCGCGGCTCGGCCTGACGGAAGACGCGGTCTGCGCCGCGGTCCGCTCCGTGGTCTAGACCGTAGTCTCCACAATCCCTCGCGTCGGAACGCGTCCAGGGCCTGCCTGCCCCTCCCATACCAGCAGGTGGCTCTGCCACCGCGAGAGCGGGCTCTCGCCGGTCGCGTGGAAGTGGTTCCATGCCTCCACCGCGGTCATCGGGCGTTCCGGACTCCGCGGATTTCGGAACGCGTACGTGAGGCCGCCCCGCTCTTCCTCCCGGGCGTAGGTCTCGACGTCGCGCCGGAGGTCCGGGCGCCCCATGTCGAATGGAACCAGGCCCGTCGTGGCCCCCACCCCGTCGTGCCAGAACCCCGGGGTCTCGCGGAGCAATCCCGCCACCCGTCCCTCGCCGTACTGCGAAGACACGCTCAGCAGGATCAAACCGCCCGGCCGCAGGTAACGGATCGCGTCGCGGACCACCACCCGCCGCATCTCGAATCCGTCCCCGACCGGGCTCGATGACGGCGGGTTCGCGATCATGAAGTCGGTCGAGCCCCGGAACCCGGCGAGCGCCCGCCTACCGTCGGCGTGGACGGGGTCGTAGGAGTCCGATTCGACGAACCGGACCTTGGTCTCCATACCGTTCACGCGGGCGTTTTCCCGAGCCGCCGCCACGCCGCGGGGGTCCAGTTCCAGTCCGAGCACCTCCTCCACTCCGGCGAGCCGGGCGGCGGCGATCGCGAGCAGTCCGGAACCGCTCCCCCAGTCGAGTCCGCGCCCCCGGAAACGGCCCGCGTGCGCCGCAATCGCGTCCAGGGCAATCAGGCTGGCGGGCGTCGGAACGAAGGCGCCCTCCGGATGGTGAATCCGGATGGGTTCGGCGCCGAGCGCGGGGGGGACGGGGATTTCGGTGCGGTTCGGCGCCATCCGGACGGGAATCTACCTGCTGCCATGCGCGGTCCGGCGGACCGGCCGGAGGCCGTTTGGCGGCCCTTGGCCGCGATGCCGGTCTGCGCCGGCCCGGGGGTCCCGGCGGTGCGCGGGCCGCGTCAGCGGCCGGCTCCGCCGGGACGGTTGACCGAGCCTAGAACTCCAGGCGGAAGGCGAACTGGCCTGCCCGCGGACCGTAGGCGGTGGAAGTCACCTGCCTCGGAGCGCCGAAAGTGCTCGAATCGATGACCCCGTTGTAGTTCCCGTAGTTCTCGTGGTTGAGCAGGTTGAAGACCTCGGCGAGCCCGGTGACTCTCACCGGCCCGATGTTGAAGACCTTGGAGAGGCGGATGTCCACCTTGTGGAGCGCCTCGCCCATCAGCGCGTGCCGCGGCGCCTCGTTCCCGGGGCCGGTCCCGATCACGTCGGGTCCGTCGAAGCGATCCCGGACATCCGGATTCACCGGGATGGGGTCTCCCAGATTCAGGCGGTTCGTGCTCGCGCTCTTCCCGTAGGGCCGGCCCCCGACGGACGTCCGGTAGCGGTTTCCGGAGCCGTAGAAGTACGCGCCCGAGATGGCGAAGTCGTAGGGGAGCTGGTAGATCCCGTTGATGCGGAAGGTGTTCACCTGGAAGTCGAGCGCGGGACCCCACTCGGCGGCGAGGTCGAACGTGTTGTTGGGGAAGTCACCCCAGCCGCGGGTGTCGTCGTTCTTGAAGAAGATGTACGTGTGGGTCACGTTGACCTGGAAGTTGTCCCGGAAGCGGCGCCGCAGCCCGCTGGAGACCGCCATGTAGTCCTGGCTGCCGGTGCTCTCGATATAGCGGATCCGCGTGAAGTTGGGGTCCAGATAGCCGCGGATGTTGTAGCCCGTCACCGGATCGTAGACCTGGTTCGGGTCGGTGGCGCGCGGGGTGTTGTGCTCCTTCCAGTGGAGCAGGTCGGTCTCGAACCCCCACACCGTGCCGAGCTGCTTCTGGAAACCGATCGAGGTTTGCCAGCTGTACGGCATCTGGAAGTTGTGGGCGATCGTCCGCGGCGCCTGCGGCGGCACGGGCACCTCGCCGTTCAGGATCTGCTGCGGCGTCACTCCGCGGGCGGGATCCTGCAGGAAGCCCGGCAGCCCGTCGTTCGGGAACGAGTTCACCAGGATTCGCTGGCCGTTGAAGGACTGCTGGCTGAACGTCACGTTGGATGAACTGATCGTGTGGAAGATTCCCGACCCGCCCCGGACGACGAGGTCGCCGGTGCCGCCGACGTCATAGGCGAAACCGCCCCGCGGCGCGAAGTTGTTGGTGTCGCGGATGTCCCACTTGAACAGGGAATCACCGGCCTGCCGTCCCTCGCTCGGTCCAGCGAACGGCGTCATGATGTCGTTTCCCCTCGGGGCGAGCGCGCCCCAGTCCAGGTCGTAGCGGACGCCGAAGTTCAGGACCAGGTTGTCGTTGACCCGCCAGGTGTCGGCGGCCCAGACGGCGAACGTGGGCCGGGGGATGTCGATGATCCAGTTACCGACGTTCTGGCTGAACCGGGCGACCGTGTGGTCGAGCCCGCTCACGTCCCAGCAGCTGGGGTTGGTGGCGCACTCCTGCGGAAACCGGCGTTCCAGATCCGGCGGACGCTCGTTGAAGATGAACTCGCCCCGCTCGAGCAGGTGCCACTCGCCGCCGTCCTTCCAGCTCAGGAACTCGCCGCCGAGCTTCACGTCGTGCGCCGTCTGGTCCCAGTTCAACTGGAAGCGCGCGGAGAACACGTCCTGGGTGAACAACTGCGGGAAGTTCCGCGGGCCACCGAAGGTGATCCCCGGGAAGACGTAGTTGGGTTGACAACTGGCTTGATCCTGCTGTGGCTGGCCGAAGGTCTGGTCGCACCCGCCGACCGCGGGGTCCGCCAGCTTGTTCGTCCACTCGAAGCCGTTGTAGCCGACCTTCAGCTCGGTGAAGACCTCCGGGCTCCACAGGTGACTCCACGTCGCGAGCACGTTCGTTGACTCCTGGGTACGCGCCCGGGCGTTGGAGGGATGCTGCGTACTCGTCATGCTGAACGCGGTTTCGAAGTCCCAGTAGGAGACCCGGTAGGAGAGCTGGTCGTTGTCGGAGGCGGTGTGGTCGACGCGCGCGGTGAAGCTGTTCTGCGTTTCCGGCGTTTCGAAGACCCATTCCTGGTTCGGGAGGCGGGCCGGCTGGACGAAGACGCTGCCCGGCTGCCGTTCGTACTCGTAGGACAGGAAGTAGTGGACCTTGTCGGCGACGATGGGTCCGCCGAGCACCCCGCCGATCTGCTGGTTCTCGAACGGCAGCACCTCTTCGGCGATGTGGTCCTCGGCGTTCCAGCGGTCGTCGCGGAAGTAGCCGTAGAGGCTGCCGGTGACGGTGTTGGTGCCCGACCGGGTGATGGCGTTCACCTGTCCCCCCGAGGAACGGCCCTGGGTGACGTCGAACTGGTTGGTGACGATCTGGAACTCGGCGATGGCTTCGCGGCTGAACTTGGGTTGGCCGAAACCGGAACTCGCCACCTGCTGGGTGATCTGCTGGCCGTCGAGGTTGAGTTGGAAGCTCTCGTCGCGGGTGATGCCGGGACGGTTGTTGTTGGTGTCGTTGGCCGTGATGCCCTTCACGAGCAGGGCGAGCTCCATCCAGTTGCGTCCCTGCACCGGCAGGTCGTCCATCATGCGGCGATCCACGTTGCCGGCCACTTCCGACGACACGAGGTCCACGAGGGGCGCCTCGGCGGTGACGGTGATCGTCTCCTCAACGCCCGCGAGGGCCATCTGGATCGTGATGTCGGCGTTCTGGCCCACCAGCAACTGGATCTCCGGCACGATCATGTTGGCGAAGCCGGAGAGCGTCGCCTCCACCCGGTAGTTGCCGGGCGGCAGCGCCGACACCCGGAACATTCCCGAGGCGTCGGTCACCGCCGAGTTCTGCCGCCCGGTGTCGTTTTCGACGACCAGGACCGTCACTCCCGGGAGAGCGCCTCCGGAGGTGTCCTCCACCGTTCCGGAAAGCGTCGCCGATTCCTGCGCCACGACGGCGACAGGCAGCAAAACAGCGCCCGCCAAGGCGAGCATTGACCATCGGTACATCGAATTCCGCATGACACTCTCCTCAGTTAATGCCCTACCTGCTATACGAAGTAATTCGAACATTAGGAGCTTCCGATTTCGAAAGTCAAACGTGACGATCTTCACTTAACTCATTGATTCAACGTGTGTTGTACCCGTTCTGGTTCTCGCTGCGCGCCCCAGTAAGATGAGGGTTTCGGCTCCGGCAGCCAGTCGGGAACCCGACACCGGGTCGCGCCTCCGCAGCCCGTCCCCCCGGGCGCAACCCGCAGTTCGGACCCCGCCCGTCACCTTTGCCGCTCTCAAGCGGCCTCTGCTATGTTGCGGACGGGCAACGCCCGGGGGATTCCGGCGGATGCGGCGCTTGGTTCTCGTCCTTCTGTTCGCGGCCGCCGCCGCGCCGCGGGCCGTCCCCGCTCAGGAACTCACTCCCGACCACCGCCGGTGGGTGGACGAGGAGGTGACCTACGTCATCACCGAGAGGGAGCGCGACGTTTTCCTTGCGCTGGACACGGCGGACGAGCGCGACCGGTTCATCGAGGCGTTCTGGCGCAAGCGCGATCCGGTCCCGGGTACCCCTGCCAACGAGTTCCGGGAGGAGCACTACCGGCGGCTCGAGCACGCCAACCGCGAACTCCGCGGCGAAGCGTTCTCGCCCGGGTGGAGGACGGACCGGGGCCGGATGCACATCATCCTCGGTCCGCCCCGCAGCATCGAAACCTTCGACAACTACAACCAGCTCTACACGAGCCAGCTCTGGTTCTATCACGGCGACCCGCAACGGAACCTGCCGTCGTTCTTCTACCTGCTCTTCTTCAAGCGGCAGGACGCGGTCCAGTACCGCCTCTTCATTCCGGGAGCGGACGTTCCGGGAGACCTGCTGCGGGGCCCGGCGCGCTCGTTTCCCGAGCAGAACATGGAACAGCTCGTGCGAATCTCGCCGGAGCTCGCGCGCGCCGCGCTCGCCGTGGATGCGTCGGAAGCCGTGGACATCATGGGCGGCACCGTCGGCCTTGGGTCCGAGGCCGCCATGGCGCGTATCGAGGCCTCGCCGAAGTTCGCGATCCGCACCGACCACCTCGACGCCTGGGAACGCTACGGCCGCCGGGTATCCGCGGAGTACTCGTTCAACTTCGTGCCCAGCGAGGACAGTTTCGCGGTCCTGACCGGTCCGGACCGCACCTCCTACCTCCACTTCAGCATCGAGCTCGACCTTGAAGACCTGCCGATGGACACGAACCGCGACGGGTCGCGTGCGTTCACGACGCTCGACGCCAGCCTCGAAGTGCGGGACCGGGCGGCCCGGCTGATCCTCACGGACGAGAGGGAGGCCTTCGTCCAACTGTCGAAGGCGCAGCTGGACGCGATCCGGGGTTCGAGGTTCGCCTACCAGGACGGCGTCCCGCTGGCCCCGGGTGACTACGAGGTGATGCTCATCCTCCGCAATCGGGTGTCCCGTCAATACACGGTGGCGGAGCACTCGGTGCGCGTGAGCGATCCCCCGCGCGGCCGGCCGGCGCTGAGCGACCTCGTGCTCGGCTTCCGCACCGAGCCGATGCCGGATGATCCGGGGGCGTTCAAGACGTTCCAGGCCGGCGCGACGCGGGTCCACCCGGCCCCCGGGGGCACCTTCGCGACCGGCGAGACCGTGCACTGCGTCTTCCAGTTGCTCGCCGCCGACCCCTCACACCGACTGCACTTCGCCGTCCTCCGCGGGGACGAGGTGGTGGCGGAGCGCGTCCGCGATGTCCTCGGCACGGAGCCGCCCTTCATCGAGGAGCAGTTCAGCCTGGAGGGGGTGGTAGCGGACCGGTACGAACTCCGGGTCCGGCTCCAGGACGGCGGCGGGAGCGTGCTGGCCGAGAAGAGCGCGCCGTTGTCGGTCTCGCCGCGGGCGAGCATTCCGCGGGCGGGGCTGTTCGCGCGCCGGAGCTTCGACGCCGCGCGGCCTGCCCGGGTGGCGGTCGTCCTCGGCGACCAGCACTGGGCGATGGAGGACTTCGCCGCCGCGGAGCGGCACTTCGAGCGGGCCGCCGCGGAGGCGGATCCGGAAGTCCCGCAGGCGCAGTGGAAGCTCGCCGCGGCCTACCTTCGCTCCGGGAAGGCCGAATCGGCCCTGCGTCTCCTCCTGCCGCTGCAGTTCGAGCATGCCGATCGCTACGAGGTGGTCGTCGGCCTCGGTCTCGGCTTCTATCTGCGGGGCAACCTGGAGGCGGCGGTCCCGCACCTGGCGAAGGCCGTCTCGCTGCGGCCGCCGCAGCCCGGCATCCTCAACGCGCTCGGCGACGCTTACGTTCGGTTGGGAGACAAGGCGCGGGCGCGCGAAGTTTTCGAACGCTCGGTCGCGATCGACCCCGAGCAGCCCGACATCCAGGAGCGTCTCGCCGAACTCGCACTCGGCAATCCGCCCTGACCCCACCCTGGAGGTACGCCCGATGCATCGAAACCCTGACAGGCGTCTGTCGCTGATTCTCGCCGGCGCGCTGGTGGCGGCGTCCGGGGCCGTCGCGCAACCACAGCGAAACACCTACCCGGCGTCACGGCACGGCGGGAACTACATGCACAACTTCTACTTTCCGCCGGCGCCGAGTTCGACTCCCTGGGCGCCGGACTGGTCGCCCGACGGGGAGTGGATCGCGGTGGCGATGAGCGGGTCCATCTGGAAGGTCCATCCGCAGACCGGACAGGCCTGGGAACTGACCTACAACGAGAAGTACCACTCGCTGCCGGACATCTCTCCCGACGGAAACTGGCTCGTGTACACCGCGGACGACGGGGGGACGACAATTCAACTTGAGGTCCTGAATCTGGAAACGGGCGAGAGCCACGCGCTCACCGACGACGACCAGGTCTACGTCGATCCCGTCTTCTCTCCGGACGGAAGCCGGATCGCCTACGTGTCCACGAAGCCCAACGGCTACTTCAACGTGTACGTGCGGGCGTTCGAGAACGGGCAGTGGGCGGGAGAAGAGGTCGCCATCACGAAGGACAACAACTACGGCAACAACCGGCTCTACTTCGGTCCCTGGGACATGGCCATCACCCCCGCCTGGCTCCCGGGAAGCGGTGAACTGCTGATCGTCTCCAACCGGGGAGTGCCGCTCGGCTCGGGAAACGTGCTCCGGATCCCGGCCGAGGAAGACGGGATCCTCAGTGGAGAGACGGTTCTCGCCGAACAGACCCTCTATCGGACCCGGCCGGACGTTTCCCTCGACGGCAAGCGGTTCATCTACTCATCGACCGCGGGAGCGGCGGACCAGTTCAGCAACCTCTACGTGCAGCCGACGAACGGCGGCGAGCCCTACAAGATGACGTTCCTGAACCACGATGCCTTCCACCCCCGCTTTTCGCCGGACGGGGAGTGGGTCGCGTACATCTCGAACCGGGAAGGACTCCCGCAGTTGGCGTTGCTCGAAACCTACGGCGGCCGGCAGATCACCGTGGACATCACCGACCGGCGCTGGCGGCGCCCCATGGGCGTGCTCTCGGTCCGGACCACCGCGGCGGGATCGGGCGACGTGACCGGTTCGCGGGTGCACCTGACCGCTTCCGACGGCAAGTTCTACGCCCCGGCGGACGCGTATGCGCGGGTGAGCGGCGTGGATGATCCGATGTTCCATCACCCCGGCGCGTTTCGGCTGGAAGTGCCCGCCGGCGCCCTGACGATGGACGTCGTCAAGGGTTTCGAGTTCTGGCCGGTGCGGGAGGAAGTCGAGATCGAGGCCGGGGAAGTGACCCAACTCACGGTCGAGTTCCAGCCGATGACGGACATGGCGGCCAAGGGCTGGTACAGCGGCTCGACCCACGTGCACATGAACTACGGGGGCAATCTGCACAACACCCTGGAAAACCTGATGATGATGTCGGAGGCCGAAGACCAGGACATCGTCCTCGAGCAGGTCGCCAACAAGGACAACCGGATCCTCGACTACCAGTTCTTCGTTCCCGGCGGGGGAGCGCATCCGTTGTCGACGAAGGACCGTGTGCTGGTCGTCGGGCAGGAATACCGGCCCCCGTTCTACGGGCACGTCTTCATGTTCGGCCTGCGGGACCATCTCATCTCGCCCTACACGACGGGCTACGAGGGCACCGCGATCGAAAGCCTCTATCCCAGCAACACGGACATGTTCCGGAAGGCGAAGGCGCAGGGCGCCACCGTCGGCTACGTGCACGCGTTCGGCGGCGAAGCCGATCCGCTCGACGGGAGCCTCGGCGGCGGCAAGGGCTACATGGTGGACGCCGCGCTCGGGACGACGGACGCGGTGGAGTGGTCCAACGCGGGCCGCGCGGGCTTTCATCCGTGGTACGCGACGCTCAACAACGGACTGCGGACCACCGCGGTCGGCGGGGAAGACTCGATCAGCAACCTCCAGCGGAGCAAGCTGGTGGGTTCGGTACGGACCTACGTGTACACCGGCGGCAAGGGGCTGACGATGGAGGCGTGGCTCGAAGGCCTCCGGAACGGCAACGCGTTCGTCAGCACCGGGCCGCTCGTCGAGCTCACCGTGAACGGCCGGATTCCCGGCGAGGAGGTGGAGCTCGCCGCGAGCGGCACGGTGGAGCTCCAGGGCAGGGTGCGCAGCATCACGCCGCTCGACCGGGCGTTCGTCATCTTCAACGGCGAGATCGTCGAGGAGATTCCGTTTGCGGGCGAGCGCCGGGAGCTCGATGTGTCCCGCTCCTACCCGGTGGAGCGCAGCGGCTGGTTCCACCTGCGGGTCGAGGGCCGGAACGAGGAGCGCTTTCCGCTGGACGCAAACTTCGCGCAAGGGTTCACCAACCCGGTGTGGGTGACGGTGGCGGGGCAGCCGGTCCGCAACCGGGCCTCGGCCGAGTACTCCATCCGGTGGATCGACAAGCTCCGGGCCATGGCGGAGGAATGGCCCGGGTGGCGCTCGGAGCGGGAGCGGGCGCACGTCTTCGCCCAGTTCGACGAGGCCCGCGCGATCTATGAGGGCTTCCTCTCGGACGCCGGCGACGGGGGATCGAACTAGGGTTCGGGTGGCGCCGGGTAGCGCCGGTGCGGGACGGTTGCCGTGAAGATGTAATCCCGCGTGTCGGCCAAGCGCTGTGATGGCGCCGCCGGCTTGGAACGCCGGCTTCAGCCGGCACAGCGGCCCGCAGGGCCGCGGGCGGTTCGTCGCTAGGCCCGAGTGAATCGGCACGCGCAGCCGCGCCCTTCCGGCGAACGAGGGCCGTCTCGCCGCCCGCCTGCGGCGGGCTGTGCCGGCTGAAGCCGGCGTTCCCTGGCCGGCGCGCCACCACGTCGGTCCGACGGCCGGCCCTCGCCACCTAGAATGCTCGCCCCAGTCGACGCCATGTCCGAAGCCCGTCACCCGTACGCCGCCTTTCTCCACGAGGTGGAGAGCCCGGCCCGCTACGGCGGCGGCGAGCGCTTCCAGGTGGTGAAGGCGTCCGACGAAGGGATCGCGTCCCGGATGGCGTTCTGCTTCCCCGACGTCTACGACATCGGGATGAGCCACCTCGGCACCAAGATCCTCTACAAGGTGGTGAACGACCAGCCGGACCTCGCGCTCGAGCGGGTGTTCTGTCCCTGGCCGGACATGGAGGCGAAGCTGCGCGAGCGCGAACTGCCGCTCATCAGCCTCGAGACGCGCCGCCCGCTCGCGGAGTTCGACATCGTGGGTTTCTCGCTCCAGTACGAGCTCACCTTCACGAACGTCCTCAACATGCTCGAACTCGGCGGGATCCCGATCCGCAGTCATGACCGGCGGCCGGAGCACCCGCTGGTCATCGCCGGGGGACCGGTGGCGACCCAACCCGAACCGATGGCCCCCTTCATCGACGGCTTTCTCATCGGGGACGCCGAAGAACGCCTGCCGGAACTCATGCGCGAGCACGCGCGGCTCCGCGAGCAGGGAGTCCGGGACCGCGAGGAGATGCTCGTCCGGCTGCAGGCCGGGGGTGGCCTCTACTGTCCGGCGCTCTACGACCGCGACGTCTGTCCGCGGTCCGGACTGGCCTACGTCTCGCGGGCGCGGCGCCCGGAAGTCCCGCTCCGCACCGAGCGCGCCTTCCTGGACGACGTGAACCGCTTCCCGTTCCCGGACGACTCACCGGTCCCGGCCGCCGAGGCGATCTTCGACCGCACCGCGGTGGAGATCGCGCGCGGTTGCACCGAGGGCTGCCGCTTCTGCCAGGCGGGCATGATCTACCGCCCGGTCCGGGAACGGGACCCGAAGGCGATCGTGGACACGGTGGTCTCGGCGGTGGAGAAGGGCGGCTACGACGAGGCCTCGCTCACCTCGCTCTCCACCGCCGACTACTCCTGCGTGGCGCCCCTCATCAAGGAGGTCATGAAGGAGCTCGTCCCGCGCCGGGTCTCGCTCGGCATCTCGAGCCTCCGCGCCTACGGGCTTCCGGAGGAGGTCCTCGACGACATTTCGCAGGTGAAGGCGACCGGCCTCACCTTCGCCCCCGAGGCCGGTTCGCAGCGGATGCGCGACGTCGTCAACAAGAACGTCAGCGAGCAGGACATCTACGAGACCTGCCGGCGGGTCTTCTCGCGGGGATGGGACCGGGCCAAGCTCTATTTCATGATCGGGCTGCCGACCGAGGAGGACGAGGACGTCCTCGGCATCGCGGACATGGGCCGGCAGGCGCGCCACATCGGCGACCGGGAGGCGAAGCGGCGGGTCCGGATCACGGTCTCGGTCTCGAGCCACGTCCCCAAGCCGCACACCCCCTTCCAGTGGTGCGCCCAGGACTCGATGGCCGAGATCGAGCGGAAACAGGAGCTCCTCCACGAACGGGCGCGGCAGGACGGCTTCCGGCTCCGCACCCACGACCGGCGGGTCAGCCACCTCGAGGGGATTTTGGCGCGGGGCGACATCCGGACCGCGCGCCTGGTCGAGATCGCCTTCCGGCTCGGCGCCCGTTTCGACGGGTGGGACGAGCAGCTCCGCTGGGAGCTCTGGGAAGAAGCCCTCGAACGCTGGGAGTCCGAGACCGGCGCCCTGCGCGGGGACTACCTCGGCACCATCCCGGTGGACGGCCGGCTTCCCTGGGAGCACGTGGACGTCGGACTCGCGGACGGGTTCCTCCTCCGCGAGTACCGGCGCTCGCTCAAGGACCGCGCCTCGCCGCCGTGCGGGAAGCCGGTCTCGATGCAGGTCCACCACACGAACGCCGCCGACGCCCGCGCCGACGAGCGCAGGCTGGTCTGCTACCACTGCGGTGTCGCCTGCGACCTCGACGGCATGCGGACCGAGCGGATCGGGTTCCTGGAGAGCCTGGGCGCCGAGGAGCCGCGGAGCGCCGAAGAGGTCCTGCTTCCGGTGGTCGCCGCGGCGGCGCCCCCCGCGTCCCCGGCCGGCTCCCGCCGTCCGGCGCCGCCCGTCCGCACGTTCCAGGGCGAGCCGGTCGTCTACCGCGCGCGTTTCGACAAGTTCGGCCCGATGGCGCTCCGGGGCCACGGCGAGCTGATCCGCATCCTCCCGCGGGTGCTCCGCCGCGCCGGCCTCCCGATCCGCTTCAGCGAAGGCTTCTCGCCTCGCCCGAAGCTCAGTTTCGGTCCCGCGCTGCCGCTCGGCGTGCAGTCGCTCGGCGAGTTCTGCGAGTTCGCGCTGACCGAGGAGCTGCCGGAGGTCCAGGTGCTGGAGGCGCTCCGCGGAGCTTCTGAGGAAGGCCTGCGGTTCACGGAGCTGGGCCGCGTCCATCCGGGCGAGCCCAGGCTCTCCCGCTGGATCGCGGCGCTCCGCTATGCGGTCCTGCTTGCCGCCGATCTCGAGCCGGCGAGCGTCGAGGCCCGCCTGGAGGCGTTCTCGGACGCCGATTCCTGGCCCGCCGAGCTGGTCCGCCGCGTGAAGGCGAAATCGCGGCGCCGCGGTCCGCGGGCGCCCGCCGGGCCGGCCGAACGCACGGTGGAAGTCAACCTCCGGGACTTCGTGGATGACGTCCGCCTCGCCCCCGCCGGCGCCGAGGCGGCGCTCCTCGGCTGTTCCGCCGACCGGCTCACGCTCCGGTTCCGGACGGTGCTGGCGGGCAGCGGTTCGACGCCCCGTCCCGGCGAGATCACCCGGGCGCTCGCCGGCTTCGAGCCGGTGAACACCGAGATCGTCCGGACCGCCTGCGAGCCCGCGGCGCCGGTTCCCGTCGTCCAGGACCTCTCGCGGCCCACAAGCGCCCGACAGGGGTGAAGTTCGCGGGATCGGTGGCTACGGCCCCGATCCGCCCGTTTGCTTCGACAGGGCCGCGAGCAGCGAACCGCAGATCCCTCGGATCGTTTCGGCGAGCCGCTGTCGGTACCGGGGGTCTCCGACGGTGCGAACGGCCACGTCGAGGGGCACGAAGCGCTGCAAGGTGGCGCGAAAGCCCTCGGACTCGATGAGCGCGTCGCTGCGCTCAGCCGTGAGCCGCAGCGCATCGGGCATGCGGGCGCCCAGCCCGCGGACGGCGACCTTGTCGGCGGCCCGGGCCGCGAGGCTGGCGGCACCGGCATCGAGCCGCTCCGTGATCCAGGCGATGTCCCATACGTCGCGATGCCGCGGGTTGTCGCGCGTCAGCACGGACATTGGGTAAGCAACCATCTTGTCGGTGCAGATGTCCGCCATGGGTGCCGCCTGAATCGGGAAGGTAGCGAAGTCGTCCGCCAGCAGAGCGTGGCGTTGCCGGATCGGGAGCGGCGCGACATCCGGTGGCGCCTCCCGGTCGTCGATCTCGAGCTTGATGCGCTGCACGCCGAGGCGCGAGTCCCGGCGGGCTGGGCGGGTGACGATGCGAGCTACCCAACGGCTTACCGAACGCGTTCTGCCATCCACATGCGCCGGTGATGCCACGGTTACCTCGAGGCCGTAGCGCTGCTCGACCCGAGCCCGCAACACGTTCTCGATGTCCGCCAGCAACACGGGGTCGAACGCGCTTCCTCCAGAGAAGTCCAGGTCTTCGCTGAAGCGCAGCCCGCCGTGACAGAGGCGCAGGCACGTCCCGCCTTTGAACGTCAGGCGCCGCAGGTGTCCCGCCTGATGCATGGCGCGCAGTATCTCGACGTGCAGGAGTTCCTTTTCGATCACCGGGAGGCAGGCCGCCAGCCCCGGCTCGTCGCGCACGATCTGGTCGGCGATGGCGAGGAAGTCACGCATTGGCGGACTCCGCCCCGGATCGTCCCCAATCAGCCAGCACCTCGGCGTGAATGTCGTGATCCACCAGATGAAGGTTCCCCGGGCGCACGCGCGCGAGATCCTCGTACGCCACCCCTGGGGTGGCGAACCGCAGCCCAAGCCGGTCGTCGAAAACGGTGTTCGCAAGGATTTCCAGCTCTGAGCGACTGGTGTGGCAGAACTCCAGGTCGCCGAAGGGTGAGCGATGCTCGCCGCCGTTCCCGGTGGTGGCGACGATGGTGACCATGGGAACCTGGCTGATGGACCCGAACTCGGCGAGAGCGGACTCGTAGCTCACGTAGCACAGGTGACCGGGGCGCAGATGCCGGGCGACCATCCCGAGTCCCCGGCGCCCCGGGTGCGGCGCGGCCCGGTTCCGGTAAACCCCGCGGGCCAGTCGTTCCACAAGGCCGAGTTCGATCAACCTCCGCAGTCCGGTATTGAAGGCATGGTCTCCATCCCCGGCGAAGAGCGTGCGGAGCCCCTGCCGGTCAATGATCGGAAACCTGTGCCCCGCACCGAGCACGAGAACCCGAACCGCCTCGGACAGCGACATGGATCGACCTCCGGCATGCGTTGGCGTCTGGAAGTCAGGCGTTCCAGAACTGGTAACAAAACACACTATTACTGTAACAATCGATGGCTGCGTCCGTTCTCCCGGGCTTACCGAGTA
The DNA here is from genome assembly GCA_964448205.1 of uncultured Acidobacteriota bacterium. GTDB lineage: Bacteria > Acidobacteriota > Vicinamibacteria > Marinacidobacterales > Marinacidobacteraceae > Marinacidobacterium. The sequence goes on along the minus strand of CAYUVU010000337.1, from coordinate 7,057 downwards.
GTATTTTCCTTGAAAATCTGTTTTCTAAACGATGATTTTCAAGTAATATGGGCCAGTGATCCTTGCCCGTCCCGGCGCGATCCGCCGCATCGCCCGGTCGTTTCGAGTTCATCCCGCGGTCGCACTGCTCGGTCCGCGCCAATGCGGCAAGACGACGCTGGCGCGCCTCGTCGTCGCCCGTGAACCGGTCTCCACGTTCTTCGATCTGGAGCGGGATGCCGACCTCCGGCGCCTCGAGAACCCGGAGCAGACGTTGTCTCCGCTGGGCGGCCTCGTCGTCGTGGACGAGACCCAGCACCTTCCGCCGTTGTTCCGGGCCCTGCGGCCCATCATCGACAAAGCGGCGGGCCGGACCCGATTCCTGCTGCTCGGCAGCGTGTCTCCCACGATCGTCAAGGGGGTCTCCGAGTCGCTCGCCGGCCGGATCGGCCTCGTGGAGCTCACCGGCTTCGACCTCGGCGAGGTTGGCCCGGAGGCGGATTGGCGAATCCTCTGGGAGCGGGGTGGTTTCCCTCGAAGCTACCTGCAACCCGACGCGCCGGCGTCCTGGGAGTGGCGGGAGAACTTCATCCAGACGTTCCTGGAGCGTGACCTCCCCGCGACCGGGGAGAACATCCCGGCCGCGGCGCTCCGCCGCTTCTGGTCCATGACGGCGCACTATCACGGACAGATCTGGAACGCCGCCGAGTTCGCCCGGGCGCTGGGGCGGGGCGAAGCCCTGGCGAAGCGCTATCTCGACCTGCTGGTCGGCGCCTTCGTGGTCCGGGCGCTGCCGCCGTGGTTCGAGAATCTGAAGAAACGTCAGGTCCGGTCGCCGAAGGTGTACGTGCGCGATACCGGGCTGCTGCACGCCCTGCTCGGGATCCCGTCGCTCGCCGCGCTCACGGGGCACCCCAAGGTGGGCGCCTCGTTCGAGGGCTTCGCCATCGAGCAGGTCTGCACCGCGCTTTCGGTCCGTGATCCTTGTTTCTGGGCGACCCACGCCGGGGCCGAGCTCGATCTGCTGGTGACCCGGAACGGCAAGCGCTACGGCTTCGAGATCAAGTTCACCGAAGCGCCCCGGACGACCCGTTCGATGCGGGTCGCCATCGAGGATCTCGGTCTCGAACGCCTGTTCGTGGTCTATCCGGGCGACGAAGCGTTCGCCCTCGATTCCCGTATCGAGGCGTTTCCCGTGGGCGAGATCCCGACACTTCCCGAGCGGCCGGAATTCGTCACCGGGTAGGCGCCGGTGGCGAGCCTTAGTACTCGGCGAAGAAGCGTCGGATCTCCGCGGGGTCGGAGGTTTTCGTGAGCGCGAGCCGGAGCAGGGTGCGGGCCTTCCCGGGCGTCAGGTTGTCGCCGGGGATGATTCCGGACTCGCGGAGCGCTGCGGTTTCCGGCACCCGGCCGCCGCGCGTGGCCGAGGTGGCGACGACCACGATCCCCTGGTCCCGGGCGCGCCGCAGGGCCTCGAGCTGGCCGCCGGACAGACCGGCCGCCCCGTCCACGACGAGGCCCTCCGCTCCCGCCGCCACGGCCGCGTCGATCAGCCTTCCCGGCCCGTCCGGAACCGCCGCCACGATGTCGACCGCGGGCAGCGATTCGGGAAGCGCCGTGAGCTCGAACTCCGAGCGATGGGTGTGCCTTCGGGTCGGTTCGGTGAGGAACCGCACGATGTCGGGATCCGCCACGCCGATCAGTCCGAGATCAACGCTCCCGAAACCGTCCATGCGGTAGGCGCTCGTCCGCCGCGCGTCCCGGGCCGCGTGGACCTCCTGGTTCGCGACCACCAGCACTCCCTTGCCGCCAGCGGCGGGATGCGCGGCCACCCGGACCGCGTCGTAGAGGTTGAGCGGCCCGTCGCCGCTGACCGCGCTCCAGGGACGCTGGGCGGCGACCAGGACGACCGGCTTCCGGGTCGCCAGCACGAGGTTCAGGAAGAACCCCGTGTCCGCGAGCCCGTCGGCTCCGTGGGTGACGACGACGCCGTCCACTGCGGAATCCCCGGCGAGTTGCCGCAGACGATCGGCGAGTCCGCGCCAGTGCTCCGGGGCCGCACTTCCGTCACCGCGCGAAAACGCCCGCAGATCCTCGGTCCGGATCCGGGCCACGAGCCCGAGATCCGGCAGGTCACGGATCCAGGTCTCCGGGGCGAAGGGCTCGCCGGCGGACTCGCAGCCCGCCAGCTCGAGGGGCGTTTCGCAGTTCCGGGCGATCTCCCCGCCGACGGACACCAGCACGACGTGCGGCAGGTCGATGCCGGGCGGTGGCAGCGGCGGGATCTCCTGTGCGGCCGCGGTGGCGGCGGCGAGGAGGGCCGCGCCGGCGGTTACGAGCGCCCTCTCAGTACTCATTGAAGATCCGCTGCAGCTCCCTGGCATCGGTCGTCCGGGTGAGGGCGAGACGAAGCAGGATGCGCGCCTTCTGCGGGTGGAGGTTGTCGGCGGTGATCTCGCTCCGCGCCGCGGTGCGATCGCTCAGCACGACGCGGCCGGACCCCTTGCGGCTGCCTTGCACCACGACCACGCCGGCGGCCTGCGCCTCCAGCACCGCGTTCCGGTAGGCCGGCGATCCGTCGGCCAGGATGATCCCCTTCGCGCCCTCCTTCACCAGCGCGTCGATGGGGGCGCGGGAGGCCTCCTGGTACCCGTAGACGACGTCCACCTGGGGGAGTTCCTCGATCCCGTCGAGGTCGAACTCGGTGTCTGCGGTATGGCGGGTCACGGGTGAGCGGTAGAGCGCCACCCGGTCGGCGTCGGCGAAACCCAGGGGGCCGACGTCGGGAGAAACGAACGTCTCGATGTGGTAGGTGTGCCGCTTGGTCACGAAGCGGGCCGAGTGGATCGTGTCGTTGAGCAGCACCAGAACGCCCTTGCCGACGGCCTCGGGAGTGAGCACGGTGCGGACGGCGCCCAGGAAGTTGAGCGGCCCGTCCCGGCTGACCGCCGTCCACGGCCGCATCGAGCCGATGACGACGATCGGTTTCGTGGTCCTGACGGTGAGGTGGAGGAAGTAGGCCGTCTCCTCGAGGGTGGTGGTGCCGTGGGTGACGATCGCGCCCGCCACCTCCGGCCTCGCGAGTTCCTCCGTGAGTTGCCGGGCGAGCGGCAGCCCCTGTTCGGCGCCCATCCGGGTACTGCTGACCGCCGAGATGGCCTCCACCTCGATGCGCGCGAGCCGCGATGCCTCCGGCACGGCTTCGATGATCGCCGCCCCGTCGATGCGGCCCTCGTTGTACTCGGCGAGCTTCAGCCGGTCCTTGCCGAGGCTCTGGATCGTGCCGCCGGTGGTGAAGAGCTTGACCACCGACAGCTCCTGCGCCTGAGTGGCGGCGGGCAGCAGGAAGGCGGCGAGCGCGGCCGCCCGGATCCCGGACACGAATCCGCTCCCGCTACAGGCTCGGACGGCGGAGGTGGTAGTCCGTCGCATCCTGGAGCGCCTTCGCCGCGAGCAGGAGCCGCTCCTCCCCGTAAACCTGTCCCAGGAGCGCGATGCCGGTCGGGGTGCCGTCCGGGTCGAAACCGTTCGGCACCGTCACCACCGGGTTCCCGGTCATGCTGGTGAGCGCGTTGATCGCGCGCCAGGGGGACACGACGGCGTCGAGCCCGTCCATGATGCCGGCCAGTTCCTCCATGAACAGGTAGCGGATCCGGTTGGCCTGCAGCCACTCGACCGCCGGCACCAGGTGCGACGCGCGCAGCTCGCCGCGGTGCCCCTGCCGCACCAGGTTCTCGTCCTGCCGGTTCCGCTTGAACTCGTCGAAACCGGTGGAGCGCTCGACGTACTCGATGAAGTAGATGAGCCGGTCGCGCGGGATCTCCACGGGTTTCAGGTCGTAGCCGAGCGAGCGGAGGGTGTCGAGGGTCCGGCGGGCGTGCTCGAGGTTCTCGGGGTCGTTCTCCGACTCGAGCTGCTCGAACGCCGACGCGAAGTAACCGAGCCGCAGCCCGCTCGTGGAAGCCGCGCCGTCCCAGTTGAAGGGGACCCCCTGGACGCAGGCGAGGTCCTGGCCGTCGGGTCCGGCGATGGCGTGCAGGATGAGCGCGTTGTCCTCTACGCCGCGCGTCATGGGCCCGATCTTGTCGAGCGAGAACCCTGCGGCCATCACCCCGGTGCGGGGGACCCGGCCGAAGGTCGGGCGGAGGCCGACGACGCCGCAGCGGATCGAGGGCGAGAGGATGGACCCGCCGGTGTCGGTCCCGATCGCGAACCCCACGAGCCCGCCGCCGGCCGCCGACCCCGAGCCGGCGGACGATCCGCTGGAGCCTTCTTCCGGATTCCACGGGTTGTTGGTGCGCCCGCCGAACCAGTTGTGGCCAAACGCCAGTTCCCCGGTCGTGAGCTTGGCGACCAGCACCGCGCCGGCCGCGTCCAGCCGTTCCACGACGGCGGCGTCCGTGTCGATGACCTGGTCCTCGAAGACGCCGGCGCCCCAGGTGGTCGGGTAGCCGCGCACCGCGATGATGTCCTTGGCGCCCCAGGGGATGCCGTGGAGCGGGCCGCGGTAGTTGCCGGCGGCGATCTCCTCGTCCGCCTCCCGGGCCTGCTGGCGCGCCCGGTCCGCGGTCAAGTTCACGACGCAGTTGAGGACCGGGTTCAACCGCTCGAGCCGCGACAGGTACATGTCGGTCAGCTCGGCGGAGCTCACCTGCCGGGTCTCGACGAGACGGGCCAGGTGGGTCATCGGCCAGAACGCGGCCTCCTCCAGGTCCGCGGGGCGCGACACCTCGGGCGCCGCCCCCTGACGCATCTCCCGCTGGAAGCGGTCGAACGTCATCCCGGGGACGGCGGGGTTGAAATACAGGGGAGACGGCACCGAGTTGTCGACGCGCCGCTGCCGCATGTCCTGGTAGTGGCCGAAGTTCTTCTCGACCTCGTCCACCATCAGCTCGTATTCCTCGTCGGTGAACTCGAGCCCGGCGAGGGCCGCGGCCTCCTTCATCATGCCGATGGTCAGGCCCTCGGCGCCGGTCTCCTGGAGCCGCGCCCAGAGGACGCCGGGGAAGAGCGTCGTCCCGAGTCCGGCGCCCGAGAAACAGGCGAGGAACTTCCTCCGTGCGTGTTCGCTGCGGTTGGTCAGATTCATCACGCCACCTCGATTCGCCAGTGTATCGGGGCGGGGGGCTGCGCTTCGGTAGCATCGCCGCCGTGACCTCGATCCTCCTCCGTCCGACCCTCGCCATCCTCATCCCGTTCGCCGCCGCCTCCCTCGCTCCGGCGCCGGCGGCGGCCCAGGACGCCGAACTCCACGCGCTCTTCGACGAGTTCATGGACTTCCGCCGTCAGGAGGAGCCCCGTTTCGCGGCCTCGCTCGCCGGCGTTTCGCCGACCACGCTCGGGTCCATGACCGAGGCGGACATCGAGCGGCGCGCGGCGGCGGCGCGCGGCTTCCGGGACCGGCTGCTCGAAATCCCCCGGGACCGGCTTTCCGACGAGGACCTCGTTCATCGGGACATCTTCGAGTCGATGCTCGGCGATCGGATCGGCGACGTGCGGTTCGGCGGCCATTTCCTGCCCATCAACGCCGATTCGGGGTTCCACATCGGGATGGCCCGCCTCCCGAACTCGCTGCCGCTCCGGACCGTGGCGGACTACGAGGCCTACATTGCGCTCCTCCGGGACATCCCCCGCACTTTCGACGAGCACATCGCCCTGATGCGGCGCGGCATGGAACGCGGGATCACGGTGCCCCGCGTGGTGCTCGAGGGCTACGAGGTCACGATCGCGAGCCACGTCCTCGAAGACCCCGAGGCGAGCGTCTTCTACGCTCCCTTCGCCTCCTTTCCCGAGCGGATCCCCGAAGCCGAGCAAGCCCGGCTGCGCGCCGCCGGCTCGGAAGCGGTGCTCGCCGGCGCGGTGGCGGCCTACCGGACCTTCCTCGACTTCTTCGAGAACGAATACCGGCCCGCGGCGCGGACCACCATCGGGGCTTCGGACCTGCCGAACGGACGCGAGTACTACGCCTTCCTCATCGGCCGCTTTACCACCCTCGACCGGACCGCCGAGGAGATCCACCAGGTCGGACTCGGCGAGGTGGAACGCATCCGGAGGGAGATGGACGAGGCGATGCGGGCCACCGGCTTCGAAGGGACCTTCGCGGAGTTCCTCGAGTTCCTGCGCACCGACTCCCGCTTCTACGTGGATACCCCGGAGGAACTGCTGCGCGAGGCGATGTGGATCGTGAAGCGCATGGACGGCGCGCTGCCGCGGCTCTTCGGCCGGCTGCCGCGCCAGCCCTACACCGTGGAGCCGGTCCCCGACGCCATCGCCCCCAAGTACACCGGCGGCCGCTACGTCGGGGCGGCGCTCACCTCGACCCAGCCGGGGCGCTACTGGGTGAACACCTATCAGCTCGACAGCCGGCCGCTATACACCCTGGAGTCGCTCTCGCTCCACGAGGCCGTGCCGGGCCACCACCTGCAGAACGCCCTCGCGAAGGAACTCGACCTGCCCGAATTCCGCCGCTACTACGGGATCGGCGCCTATGGCGAGGGCTGGGGGCTCTACTCGGAGCGCCTCGGCCTCGAGGTCGGCTTCTACGAGGACCCCTACAACAACTTCGGACGGCTGACCTACGAGATGTGGCGCGCTTGCCGGCTGGTGGTGGACACCGGGATGCACGCGCTCGGTTGGACCCGCCAGCAGACGCTCGACTACCTGGCCGCCAACACCGCGCTCTCCATCCACGAGATCACCACCGAGACCGACCGCTACATCGCCTGGCCCGGGCAGGCGCTCGGCTACAAGATGGGGGAACTGAAGATCCGGGAGCTGCGCGCGCTCGCCGAGGCGGAACTCGGCGACCGGTTCGACATCCGCGCCTTCCACGACGCGGTGCTGCTGAACGGCCCGGTCACGCTACCCGTGCTGGACACGGTCATCCGCCGCTGGATCGAGACGCAGCGGTAGGGAGTTCCAAGCCGGTACGCACTCGTTCACTGCCAGCGTTGCGCCGTGCGCGGTGCGGAGCACCGCGCGTGCCGGTCTGGAGACCGGCGTTCCAGGCCGTCGCGCCTACTCGGCTGCCGTGCCTCCCGCGGCCTGGAACGCTTCGACGATGCGGTTCTGGCGGAGG
>CAYUVU010000336.1:0-9751 GCA_964448205.1 uncultured Acidobacteriota bacterium | reverse complement strand
GTGATCGCACAGGAGCGACACCTCCTGCATGATGTGGCTCGAGAAGAGCACCGCGCAGCCGCGGCCCCGGAGTTCGCGGATCAGGTCGCGCATCCGCCGGGTGCTCATCACGTCCAGTCCGTTCGTCGGCTCGTCCAGCAGAACGTTTCGCGGTTCATGGATGAGCGCCCGGGCCAGCAGCACCCGCGAACGTTCCCCGTGGGAGTAGCCCTTCGCCCGCCGGTCCACGAAGTCCGCCGCCTCCAGGAGCCGGACGAACTCGTCGAGCCGGCCCTCCGTCACGTCGGCCGGGATGCCGCGCAGCCGGGCGAAGTAGCGGATGTTCTCGCGGCCGGTCAGCCGGGGATAGAGCGCGTGGGTGTCCGGGAGGGCGCCGATCCGCTCCTGCGCCGCCATCGTCCGGCGCTGGACGTCCACCCCGTCCACCGCGACCTCGCCCGCCTCCGGCGCCATCAGGCCGTAGAGCATCCGCAGCGTCGTGGATTTCCCGGCGCCGTTCGGGCCGAGGAGCCCGGTGATCGCTCCGTCTTCCGCGGCGAAGCTCACGTCGTCCACCGCGATGACCTCGCCGAAGGTCTTGCGGAGACCCGAGACCCGGATCACTGTTCAGTGCCCGGTTTGGGATCCACCGGACCGGTCGCCGATCGCCAGAACGGCGGCCGGGCGACACCGGAGAGACAGGACGCGTCCAGGGCCGCCGGATCGGCGCTGTCGAAGAACTCGCCGATCAGCCGCGTCGCGCAGCCAGCCCGGAGGGTGCCGTGCCCGGTCCCCGGGACGACCAGGTGCCGCGAATTCGGGAGGGTTGCCGCCGCGTGGTCTCCCCAGCGCGGCGGGGTGACCGGATCCAGCTCCCCGGAGAGGATGAGGACCGGCGCGTCCGAACGCACCGGTTCGCGGTAGCCGTCCGGGAGCTCGCCGCGTGGCCAGACGGCGCACGCCTCGAGCATCTGCTCGGTCATGAGTTCGTCGACGAAACTCTCCTCGGCGGCGTCCGCGGCCTCGTCGAGCGTCAGGAAGGGAACGTCCTCGGCGCACAGGACCGACAGGAACATGCCGATCGCCAGTTGGGGCCCGGCGACCGGGTCGGCGAACACCATCAGGGGTCCGAAGTCACCGTCGAGGGCGCTCTCCACCATCAGGGGCACGAGGGCGGCGCTTTGGGGGCTGTAGAGCACGGCCCGCAGCACCCCGGCCACCAGCTCGCGGTTGATGGGAACCTCCTGCCAGTCCCCGGTGCGCGGGTGGCGGATGCGGTACTCGCGGGGCGGATCCTGGTCGAGGCTCGCCAGCAGCGTCTCGATCGAGTCCCGCAGTCCGGGGAAGCGGGCGTCGCACGCCGGGTCGGCGCCGCAGGCGGCGGTGAGCAGGTTCAGCGCCCGTTCTCCGTCCTGGGGAAAGTGGAGCGGGATCCGCATGTCCACCGGCGCCACCCCGTCGAGGACGACGCTGCGGACGCTGTCCGGATGCCGGCGGAGGAACACGGTGGCGGCGCGGGTGCCGTAGGAGCCGCCCCAGAGATTGATGGGTCCATACCCCAGGGCGACCCTCACTTCCTCCAGATCGTCCATCGCGACCGGGGTGGTGTAGTGCTCGGGGTTCGCGTCCAGCGAATCCAGGCAGTCCTGCCAGTCTTCTTCCGACAGTTCTTCGGGCATGCTGTCGAAGTACCCGGTCCGCTCCTCGAGGAAATCGCAGGTGAGCGGGTTGGATTCGCCCGTGCCGCGCTGGTCCACGAACACGGAGTCGCGGTAGCGGAAGAGATCCGGGGCCAGACCACGCAGGAGCGGCGCGAGTTCGGTGGCTGCCTGCCCCGGCCCGCCCGCCAGGTAGAACACGGGATCCGGCTCGGCGTTTTGTTCGGCGGCCGGGAGGACCAGGATGTTCAGGCGGATCTTTCGTCCTTCGGGATCGGCGCGGTTCTCCAGCACCTCGAGGGTCCCGCAGAGCGCGCCTTCGAGTCCCTCACCCGGCGCGCAGTCCGAAACGACGCTCGCCGGCTCGGCTTCCCCGTCGGCCGGTTCGTCCTGGTCGTCGGACCCGGACCGGAGAAGGACCACGCCCCCGGCAACGGCCAGCGCGGCGAGGAGGCGCCACCTGCGTGGAATGCCTGACAACTTGCCCAATCCTAATCCGTTCTCATTCGGGGGTTTGTTACGCCGAAGGCTGCCGAACGTTCCCCTCGCGGGTTCGGTGCGGCGATCCGGAGCCCGTCAGGCGAACCAGCTCTTCCGCGCCTGCGGGTGCTCGGACCGGAGCGCCTGCACCACGTTGAGGCGGGCGGCGGCGGTCGCGGGCTGCAGGGCCGCCGCCAGCACCGCGGCGAGGAGCAGGAGCGGCACCAGCACGTAGACCACCGGGTCGAGCGGCGTGATCTCGAAGAGCAGGGGACTCAACTCGCTGCCGGCCACGCGGACGAGCACGAAGGCCAGAAGCAGCCCCGGCAGGAGCCCGAGGGCCGCGATGCGCAGCGCGTCCCGGAACACCAGCCGGCGGATGTCCGCGGGAGTGGCGCCGAAGGCCATGCGCACCCCGTGCGCGGGAACCCGGGCGTTCGCCTGGAACCCGACGACGCCGAAGACGCCCCAGGCGGCGAGCAGCACCGCCGCGGCGGCGAAGGCGCCGAGGAGCAACGCGTAGAGCCGGGGCTGGGCGACCGACTCCCGAATGCGGTCTCCGAGTGTACGGGGATTCAGGGCGGCCAGTTCGGCGTCGACCTCTCCGAGCCGGGCCGTGGCGGCCTCCAGAACGGCGGCGCCCGGCGCGTGCCGCAGCACTACGCTCCGTCGGATGACGTCTCCGCCGCCCGGCATCCGCCCGTCGCCATCCAGGCGATAGAGGATCGGCTCGGGCGGCGTGTCCACGCCTTCCTCGTAGACGTCTCCCACCACCCCGACGATCGCTCCCATGCCCTGGAGTTCGAGTCCCACCGGCGGGTCCGAGAGATACCGCTCGACGAGGCTCTCGTTCACGACGGACACGGCGCCCGGGTTGGAGCGGTCGCTCTCCTCGAACGCCCGCCCCTCCCGGAGCGGGATTCCCATGGCCTGGAAATACCCCGGCGACACGCGGCGGAGAAGGGCGCGCGGCACCTGGTTGGGATCCGTGACCGGCGCCTCGCTGATCCGCTGGAAGCCGATGATCGCCCGTTCACCGCTCAGCGGGAGCGTGTCCACGACGCCTGCGTGGGTGACCCCCGGGACCGCCGCCAGGGACTCGCGGATGCGGTCGAACAGCGCGGTCTGCCCCGCGGTGTCCGGGTAGCGGTCGGCGGCGACCTGGACCTCGAAGACCGCGGTGTTCGCCGGCTCGTACCCCGGGGGCGCGCTCACCAGGGCCAGGAAGCTTCGGGTCAGCAGGCCGGCGCCGATCAGCAGCGGGAGCGCCAGCGCCAGCTGGAGGGCCGCGAAGAGGCCCCGGTGCCCCAGGCCGCGCGAACTCCCGCCTAGTGGAGCGGAATCGCCGCGCGCCGAGGCGTCGAGGGCCGCCGCCGGGTCCCGCGAAGACGCCTTCAGCGCGGGCAGGGTTCCGAACACGAGCGCGGCCAGCCCGGCGACGCCGAAGGTGAAGCCGACGACCCGGAGGTCCACGCTCGCCGCCGCGAGCTGGGGCAGGCCGAGGACCGTCAGCGAACGCACCAGGCCGGCCCCGGCCACCGCCAGGAGGACGCCGAAGACTCCGGCAGCCGCGGCCAGGAGCAGGCTCTCGGCGAGCAGCCGGCGCAACAGCCGCGACCGGCCGGCGCCGAGCGCGCTCCGGACCGCGAGCTCGCGTTCCCGCCAGGCGGCCCGGGTGAGCAGCAGGTTGGCCACGTTCCCGCAGACGATGAGCAGCACGAGCAGCGTGACCCCGAAGAGCGCCATGAGCGGCTGCTGGATCCGGCGCGTGGAACGCTCGGTGAACGAGTCGAGGTGCACGCTCACCCCCTCGTTCAGCATCCGCTGGATCTCGCTCTCCTCGCTCAACCGGGCGATGAGCGCCGCGGCCTCCTGCTCGGCCTGCTCGACCCCGACGCCGTCCCGTAGCCGGCCCACCACCTGGACGAGCTCGAGCCGGACCTGGCCGGGCTGGAGGTCGGCGGGCGGCTCGGTCGGGTAGGGGACGTAGATCTCGGTGGTGGGAATCGGGAAGCCGAAGTCCGGCGGCATGACGCCGACGATCTGAAAGCTCCGGTCGTTGAGACTGAGGGCCTGCCCGAGAATCCCGGGATCGCCTCCGAACTCCCGCACCCAGAAGGCGTGGCTCAGGATCACGACGGCGTCGCGTCCGGGGATCGCCTCCTCGGAACGGAAGGATCGCCCGAGTGCGGGTGGGACGCCCAGGATCTCGAACAGCTCGGGTGACACCTGTTCGGCGGACAGCGGGCGCGGCTCGCCGGGCGCTTCCGCGAGCCCGCGGTAGGCCACCGGACGGTCGCCGTACATGGCAAGTCCCTCGAACACCGTGTTGGCGTCCCGCCAGCGGCGGAAGTGGTCGGTGGAAAACGCCGCCACCTCGTCCGGCATCGGAAGGCGCGGCCGCCGTTCCCACACCTGCATCAGCCGTTCCGGCTCGCGGTAGTCGGGCGCCTTCAGCAGCACCCCGTACACCGCCGAGAAGACGGTCGAGGTCGCCCCGATCCCGAGGGCGAGAGGAACGCACACCAGGAGCGCGAACCCCGGCCGCTTCGAGAGGCTCTTCAGCGCTTCAGCGAACTCGTGGAACATGGCGGTGCCGCGGCAATTCTCCCGCAAGTCAGAACGCGCCCCGGACCGGCCCGTTCCCGCGGAGAGCGGCGTGCCGGCCTGGAACGCCGGCTTCAGCCGGCACAGCCCGCCGCAGGCGGGCGGAGTCGCGTAGGGCCGCTCCCGCCGGAGCGTGCGTACGGCTTGGAACGCCGGTCTCCAGACCGGCACGCGCGGCGCTCCGCGCCGCGCATGTCGAAACGCCAATCAGCGGGATAGCGGACCCCAACGTGCATCGGCCCGGTGTTGGGGCACCGCCTGTCCCCTTCCCCACATTGCTATGGTGGCGACCGGTCCCGAGCCGCATTCGGGAAAGGAGCGGGTGATGACCAGGAAAACAACCGCTGGAGTTGCCGTCGCGATGCTGGCCGCTTTCCTCGCCGGACGCTTCTCCGGCGCCGCCCAGGATCCCGGTCCCGCGCCGAGCTGCAACATGTGCGACGCGGACTTCGTTTCGGCGGGGGAACTCGAGGCGTACGAACGGATCGCCGAGGCGACCGGCCTGACCGATCAGCAGGTGCGTTCCGTGGACATCGGCAAGGCGAACGTGCAGATCGCGCTGGTCCGGCGCGGCGCTTTGGAAGCGCCCCGGCCGCACTCGGTCGCGGAGCACGACCTCGTCACCGAGGTGTACTACGTGTTGAGCGGCTCCGGGACCAATGTCAGCGGGCCAGATCTCGTGGACAAGCGCCGAAGGGCCCCGGACAACCGGGCGGTCCGGTTCCTCAACGGACCGGGCAACAACGCCGCGGAGATCCGCAACGCGGTGACCCACGAACTCACCGCCGGTGACATGCTGATCGTCCCCGCAGGCACCGGCCACCAGTTCACCCGGATCGAGGATCACATCACCTACATCATGGTGCGGGTGGACCCGGACAAGGTGGTGCCGCTGATGGACGCCGAGGCGTCACACGCGTACCTGGTCGAAAACCGTCCGTAGGAACGGGTCTCAGCGGTTCGCGCGCTCCTTCAGCGGGCTCGGGTAGATATCCAGGAGCCCCGGCTCCGCCATCAACGCCTCGATGGCGTCCATCTCCAGCGGCACGACGTTTCGTCAAAACAACGGCTGTTTCGTGAAATTGACCGTCAAAACAACGAAACTGCCGTTAGAATGCGCTTCGCTTCATGTCGCTGGTTTCTCGCCTCCTTCGTCCGCCACTCCACCATGCCTTCCTGCTCGGGCCACGCGGCACGGGCAAGACGACTTGGGTTCGTACGTCGCTGCCCGAGGCCCTTACGGTAGATCTATTGGACCCGACGGAACGCCGCGTCCTGGCGGCCGAGCCCGAGCGGCTGCGCGAGCGTGCCATCGCTGCTGCCGCTCGCGGTCCCGGTTCCGCCGGGGTGACGCATGTCGTGGTGGACGAGGTGCAGCGCGTTCCCGAACTGCTCGATGTGGTCCACGCGCTGATCGAATCGCAGTTTCCGCTCCGGTTCGTGCTGACCGGCTCCAGCGCACGCAAGCTCCGCCGCGGCGGCGCCAATCTGCTCGGCGGTAGAGCGTACGACCTCGGGCTCCATCCCTTCCTGGCGGTCGAACTCGGGGACGCCTTCGACCTCGACCGCGCGCTCCGCTGGGGAATGCTGCCCCTTGTCGTCGGGGCGGCGGATCCGGCAGACCAGCTCCGCAGCTTCTCCTCGTTCTATCTCGACCAGGAAGTCCGCGCCGAGGGCTTCGCGCGGGACATCGGCGCGTTCGCCCGATTTCTGGAGGTCATGACTTTCTCGCAGGGCGCCGAGCTGAACATCGCGGCTGTCGCCCGGGAAACCGCCGTCCGTGCGAGCACCGTGACCGGCTACGTCGAAGTGCTCGAGGACCTGCTGCTGGGATTCCGGCTGCCCGTATTTCGCAGACGCGCCCGCCGTCGCCTCGCCTCCCACCCCAAGTTCTACTACTTCGACTGCGGGATCTTCCGCGCCCTGCGTCCCACGGGACCCCTCGACCGCCCCACCGAGATCGGTGGCGCCGCCCTTGAGGGACTCGTGGCTCAGCATCTCCGAGCCTGGTGCGACTACCGGAACCGCGGAGACCGGTTGTTCACCTGGCGTACTCGCTCGGGCGCCGAAGCCGACTTCGTGGTGTACGGCCCGGACGAGTTCTGGGGCATCGAGGTCAAGAATGGAAGGCACGTTCGGCCCGAGGACCTTCGCGGTCTCCGCTCCTTCGGAGACGAGTATCCAGAAGCCCGCCGGCTCCTGCTCCACCGGGGAGCCCATCCCGAGTTCACTGCCGGCATTCTCTGTCTCCCTGTGTCGGATTTCCTTCGCCGCCTCCACCCGGATCGTCCAATCGCCGCGGCCGCGGATTGGCCCGACGGAACCGACTGACAGCCGAAGGCCGGCGCGAGTGCCGAGGTCTGCCCGGTCGTTCCTGAACCGTCAGCGGTTCGCGCGCTCCTTCAGCGGGCTCGGATAGAGGTCCAGCAGACCATCTTCCGCCATCAAGGCCTCAATCGCGTCCATCTCCATCGGCACGAACTCGGAGAGGTTCTCGGCGCCGTCCTCGGTGATCAGGATCACGTCCTCGAGCCGGATGTAGATCCGGTCCTCGGGCACCCGGAACTGGGGCTCGATGGTGAACACCATCCCCGGGGTCAGCGTGCCGTCGGCGTCCCCCACGTCGTGGACCGCCATCCCCACGCCGTGCCCCATCGAGCTGCGTCCCGAAGCGCGGCGCCGGTAGGCGGCGACGAACGCCTCCGCGGCCGGCCGGTAGTGGGGCTTCGTGAACGGCCAGGTCCGGGCCAGTTCCTCCATCCGGGTCGCCGCTTCGCCCATGATGGTGGCCACGTCGCCCGGCCGGATGGCGTCCAGGATCGCCTCGTAGCACGCGAGGTAGAACCCGTAGAGGTCGCGCTGCCAATCGCTGAAGACGCCGTTCACCGGCCACATCCGGGTGACGTCGCTCGTGTAGTAGCCGATGTCCGGGGCGTAGTCCATGAGGATCAGTTGCCCGTCTTCGAGCCGGCTCGCCCCGCGGTGGTAGTGCGGGTACCAGGCATTGGTCCCGGTCGCCACCAGCGAGTAGTAGGCCTCCGACTGGGCGCCGTCCCGGAAGAAGATGAACTTCCCGACGGCGTCGAGTTCGTGCTCGTAGATCCCGGGACGGGTCGAGCGCATCGCCTCCATGAGCGTCAGGCCGGAGAGGTCGGTCGCCTTGCGGATGAGGGCGACCTCCCGTTCGCGCTTGACCAGCCGCAGCGGGTCGAGCACCGGCGACAGGTCCTCGATGTCCAGCTTGGGGAAGCGGTCCCGGAGCCGGGCGGCGAAGTTTGCCTCCCGGGAGGGCCTGCCGTCCCACGGGTCGTTGGCGATGTCGGAGTTCCCCCGGGTGGCGAGGTCGCGGCTCATGCCGGCGAGTTCCGCCGGGCTGAGCGGGGTGTGGAGGGTCGGCGGGCGATTGCTCCAGGCCATCCGGGCGAGGTCGTCGCTGAGCTTCCAGGTCCCGAAGACGTCGTCCACCCCGGTGAGCTCCCGGGCCAGGTCCGCGTCCTCCGCCGTCAGCAGGCGCCCCTCGGAGGCCTCCCGCCGGTCGTTCCGGTGCGGCAGGTAGAGCACGGAGCGGCGGGAGGCGCCATCGAGCAGCAGGTAGGCGTGCGGCGTCTCCACCCCGGTGAGGTAGTAGAAGGAGTTCGTCTGCCGGAAGCGCTCGTAGGCGAGGGGGGAGCCGGCTCCCTGGAGGACCGCCGCGCCTCGCGGCCCGACCGCGTCCAGCACGGCTTCGCGGCGGGTCTGGAACTCTTCCGCCGGGAAGTCCGCGGTGAAGATCGGGGCGTCCTGGGCGAAGGTGGTCGAGGTGAACAGGCAGCAGAGCAGGGTGAAGACACGGCGGGAACGGGGGGCAGTTGGGATCATGGTCGGCGGGTCTCCCGGGCGGTATCGAGCGCGGACCGCCGATAGTAGTGGCGCGCTAGCGTTCCGATCGAAAGCGAGTGAACATGAGAGTGGAATCTGGAGGCTCGGGTGTTCTTCCCCAGCCCGGCGTGCTGGCCGAAATCCCGTCCCACGCGCGCTACCTGACCTTCCGGAGGTGTGCGTCATCGCCCGGCCCGCGCGATGCGCTGGAGCGTCTCGCCGATCCACATCCCGGGCTGTCGCTCGTGTTCGGCCTGGGCGCGTCGCTCGTACGCGAACTGGGCGCCGAGGTCCCGGGGCTGCGCGACTTCCCCGCCTCCAGCGGACCGGGGTTCACCGTCCCGTCCACCCCCGCGGCGCTCTGGGTCTGGCTGCGCTCGGAGGAGCGCGGCGAGCTCGTCCACGAGACCCGCCGGGTGGAGAAGGCGCTCGCCGGCGCGTTCGCGCTGGACAGCGTGGTGGACGCGTTTCGCTACCGGACCGGCCTCGACCTCACCGGCTACGAGGACGGGACCGAGAACCCGAAGGGCGACGCGGCGGTGGAGGCGGCCATCGTTTCCGGCGGCGGCCCCGGTCTCGACGGGTCCTCGTTCGCGGCGGTGCAGCAGTGGGTCCACGACCTCGACCGCTTCGAGTCCTTTTCGGCGCAGACGCAGGACCACATCATCGGACGCCGCAAGAGCGACAACGTGGAACTCAGGGACGGGCCGGATGCGGCGCACGTACAACGCACCGAACAGGAAGCCCCCGACCCGCCCGTCTTCCTGCTCCGCCGCTCCATGCCCTGGGCGGACGCGCGGCGGGCAGGCCTCGTGTTCGTCGCCTTCGGCCGCAGCCTGGACGCCTTCGAGTACCACCTCTCCCGGATGACTGGCGCTGCCGACCGCATCGCGGATCACCTGTTCCGCTTCACCCGGCCGGTGACCGGGGCGTACTTCTGGTGTCCGCCCCTTCGGGACGGGCGCGCCGACCTGAGCCTCCTCGGCTGAGCCCCGCGGCCGCCGGGGAAGGCCGCCAAGGGATTACCGTACGCACCGCGTACCTTCGATGCTGATCCGCCGCCTCGCCGCCGAATTCCTCGGCACCGCCGGCCTGCTCGCGGTGATCATCGGCGCCGGCATCATGGCCGTCAACCTGTCGGGCGGCAACGACGGGGTGGCGCTCATCGG
>CAYUVU010000335.1:0-8837 GCA_964448205.1 uncultured Acidobacteriota bacterium | reverse complement strand
CCCTGCGGGCCGCGTGCCGGCTGAAGCCGGCGTTCCAAGCCGTACGCGCTACCTTCGCTGTTGAGTCTCAAGCCGAAGCTGGAGCCAACTTGTCCGATTGGAGTTGCGACGTGCGCGGTGCGGAGCACCGCGCGTGCCGGTCTGGAGACCGGCGTTCCAAGCCGTACGTGCCGCCTTTCCCGGCGGGAGTGTGATGGAATCAGTCGGCGTGGCGCGGGCGCGAGAGGTCTGCTGGTGGGCCGTCCTGGTGGGGTTGGCGCTGCCGCTGTCCGCCGGGGCCCAGGGGTTCAGCCGCACCGAGTTCCAGTACCAGGGCGGCTCGGCCTGGGTGGACGGGGTTGTCAGCCCTCCGGGCTTCCAGCACGTCTTCACCCTCCAGCACGCGAGCGCCTGGAGCCACGGATCCAACTTCTTCTTCGTGGACATGGTGTGTTGCGACGACCCGGTATCCAACCGGGACGCCTACCTGGAGTGGTACTCCCGCCTGAGCCTCGGCGCGTTGAGCGGCAAGGAAATCTCCTTCGGCCCGGTCCGCGACATCAACCTCATCGGAGGGGTCAACTGGGGGTCGCAGTCCCGCTTCGCCAAGCTGACCCCGGGAGTCCAGCTCCAGCTCGACCTGCCCGGGTTCGCGTTCGCGAACCTGGATTTCGTCTACCTGGTGGACGTGGGCGCCGGGCTCGACGGGGGTGGGGTGCCCAAGGCGGATCCGATGCTCGGAGTGGACTTCAACTGGGCCTACCCCTTCCAGATCGGGGAGGCTTCCTTTTCGATCGAGGGCCACGGGGAGTGGCAGAGCCCCGCGGACAACGAGGTCGGGCGCCAGCCGTACCAGGTCCTCGTGCAGCCCCAGATTCGCTACGACCTCGGGAAGGCCGTGTCCGGGGTGGAGAACCGGGTATTGATCGGGACCGAGCTGCAGGTGTGGCGCAACAAGTTCGGGGTCGAGGGGGCGCACGAGTTCCTGCCCCAGTTCCTGTTCGTCTTCGGCTTCTGAGGTCCGGAATCTTGCGGCCGCCCGCGGTCCTGCTCCTGTTGGCGCTGGGGGCCTGCGGCGGCCCCGCCGGCCCGCCCGGGACCGTCCGGATTCCGCCCGGTGAGGAGTTTCCCGGCTTCTGGCTCGATCGCGAGGAGGTGACCACCGCCCGGTTCGCCGCCTTCGTCGCGGAGACCGGCCACGAGACCGACGCCGAGCGCTACGGCTGGTCGCTGGTGTTCCACGAGCCCGGGACCGAGCCTCCGGACGCGCAGGTGGTCGCCGGTACGCCCTGGTGGGTCCGGGTGGACGGGGCCGACTGGCGGCGGCCCCGGGGGCCGGAGGCGCCGCCCGCCGCGGACGAACACCCGGCCACGCAGTTGAGCTGGAACGACGCCGCCGCCTTCTGCGCCGCCGGCGGCGGCCGCCTCCCCACCGGCGCCGAATGGGCGCACGCGGCGCGGGGCGGCCGAGCAGACAGTCCCTTCCCCTGGGGCGACCGCTCGCCCTTCGCCGGCGAGCCGGTCGCGAATCTGTTCGACGGTCTTTTCCCCACCCATCCCGGTCCCGGGGACAGCTTCGCCGGACTCGCTCCCGTCGGATTGTTCCCGCCGAATCCGTACGGACTGCTCGACATGGCCGGAAACGTCTGGGAATGGGTGGACGGCGGCGCCCCCGGCGACCGGCGTCTCAAGGGCGGTTCGTTCCTCTGCGCCGAGAACTCCTGCCAGGGGTACCGGATCGCCTGGGAGAACCGGGCCACCGCCGACTCCGCCTGGGATCACACCGGTTTCCGCTGCGCGTTCTAGGGGCGGCGTCCACACCCTTCGGCGGTACACTGCGCCGCCGTGCCGACAGTCGCTGGAGCCCTTCCCGAGCAGCAAGGATTCGGGGTCACGCGCCGGCGTGACAACTGGTGGGTCGTCCCGGCGGCGACCTTCGCCGTCCTCTCCGGATTCATCGTCTACTCGACGTGGGCCGCGTTCCAGAACGCCCACTACGAGTTCGGCAACTACCTCTCACCGATGTACTCGCCGGTCCTCTTCGGCGACTCGCACCACGCCTGGTTCGGCGGGAAACCGAGCATCTGGCCCGCCTTCCTGCCCTGGTCGCCGGCGCTCCTGATCCTCTGGGCCCCGGCGGGGTTCCGGCTCACCTGCTACTACTACCGCGGCTCCTACTACAAGGCGTTCTGGGCGAGCCCCATGAACTGCACCGTGGGGAAGCCCTGGAAGACCTACCGCGGCGAGAACAGCCTGCCGCTGATCCTCCAGAACGTCCACCGCTACTTCCTCTACCTCGCGGTGGCGTTCATCGGCATCCTTTCCTGGGACGCCTGGATGGCGATGTGGTTCGTGGATCCGGCGACCGGGACGGAACAGTTCGGCGTCGGGGTCGGCACTCTGGTCCTCACCACCAACGTGATCCTGCTGGGCGGCTACACCTTCGGCTGCCACTCCTTCCGCCATCTCGCGGGAGGGTTCCTGAACAGGATCTCGGGCAAACCGGCCCGCCAGTGCGCCTACGAGTGCTCGAGCTGGCTGAACGTGCGGCACATGAAGTTCGCCTGGTCCAGCCTCTTCTGGGTGGCCTTTTCCGACGTCTACGTCCGGCTCTGCTCCATGGGCATCTGGACCGACTACCGGATTCTCTAGATGCAGGTCGCGGAGCACGACGTCCTCGTCATCGGGGCCGGGGGCGCCGGCCTCCGGGCCGCCATCGAGGCATCCGCAGCCGGGGTGAGCGTCGGGCTCGTCACCAAGTCCCTGCTCGGGAAGGCGCACACCGTGATGGCCGAGGGCGGGATCGCCGCCGCCCTCGCCAACGTGGACGGCCGCGACGACTGGCGGACCCACTTCGCCGACACCATGCGGGGCGGGCAGTACGTCAACAACCCGACGATGGCCGAGCTCCACGCCAAGGAGGCCCCGGACCCGGTCCGGGAGCTGGAGGCCTGGGGCGCCGTCTTCGACCGCACGAACGACCAGAAGATCCTCCAGCGCAACTTCGGCGGCCACAGGTACCCGCGGCTCGCCCACGTCGGCGACCGGACCGGGCTCGAGATGATCCGCACCCTCCAGGATCACGGCATCCACCTCGGGATCGACGTCCACATGGAGTGGACGGTGACCCGGCTGATCGTGGACGGCGGCCGGGTGGTCGGAGCGTTCGGTTACGACCGGGAGAAGGGCCGCTTCCAGGTGTTCCGCGCCTCCGCGGTGGTGCTCGCCACCGGCGGGATCGGCCGGGCCTACCGCGTCACCTCCAACAGTTGGGAGTACACCGGCGACGGGCACGCGCTCGCCTACGAGGCGGGGGCCGAGCTCATCGACATGGAGTACGTCCAGTTCCATCCCACCGGGATGGTCTGGCCGCCGAGCGTCCGCGGCATCCTGGTGACCGAGGGCGTGCGCGGGGAGGGCGGCGTCCTCCGCAACAGCGAGGGCCAGCGGTTCATGTTCGACGACATCCCCGACCTCTACATGGGTTCGACGGCGGCCGATGCGGAGGAGGGGTGGCGCTACACCCAGGGCGACAAGGAGGCCCGCCGGCCTCCCGAACTCCTCACCCGCGACCACGTCGCCCGCTGCATCGTGCGGGAGATCAAGGAGGGCCGGGGCAGCCCGCACGGGGGCGTGTTCCTCGACATCTCCTGGATCAGGGAGAAGCTGAAGGACAGCGAGGCGCACATCCGGCGCAAGCTCCCCAGCATGTACCACCAGTTCAAGGAGCTGGCGGGGATCGACATCACCAGCGAGGCGATGGAGGTCGGCCCCACCACCCACTACGTGATGGGCGGGGTCAAGGTGGACGGGGAGACCCAGATGTCCCGGGTGCCGGGCCTCTTCGCCGCCGGCGAGTGCGCCGGGGGCCTCCACGGCGCGAACCGCCTCGGCGGGAACTCGCTCTCCGACCTGCTGGTCTTCGGCAAGCGGGCCGGCGAGCACGCCGCGAAGTTCGCGAGCGCGAACCCGCGCGGGGCGGCGTCCGGGGCGGAGAACGAGCAGGTCGAGGCCGCGACCCGGGACGCCCTCGCTCCGCTCGAGCGGCAGGACGGCGGCGGAAGCGGCGTCGGGTCCTACGCCATCCAGAGCGAGCTGCAGGACCTCATGCAGGCCAAGGTCGGCATCGTGCGGAGCCAGGCGGAACTCGAGTCCGGGCTCGAGGACGTGCTCGCCCTGAAGGAGCGCTCCCGGAACGTGAGCGTCGCCGGGAACCGCGCCTACAACCCCGGCTGGCACACCGCGCTCGACCTGCCCAACCTGCTGCTCGTCTCCGAGGCGGTGGCGCGCACCGCGGCGCTCCGCAAGGAAAGCCGGGGGGCCCACTTCCGCGAGGACCACACGGCGAAGGACGAGCACTGGGGCCGGACCACGCTCGTGGTGCGGAAGGGCGCGGACGGCGAGATGGAGATCGAGGAGGAGGCCGTGACGCCGCCCCGGGACGAGCTCCAGCAGATCATCGAGGAGAACCGCTGATGGCGAGCCGAACCTTCCGCATCTGGCGGGGCGAGCAGGGCGGCGACGGGCAGTTCGCCGAATACACCACCGACATCACCGAGGGCATGGTGGTCCTCGACGCCGTCCATCAGATCCAGGCCGAGTCGGCGGGGGATCTCGCGGTCCGCTGGAACTGCAAGGCCGGAAAGTGCGGCTCCTGCAGCGCCGAGGTGAACGGCAACCCCCGGCTCATGTGCATGACGCGGATGAGCGACCTGCCGGAGGACCGGCCGGTCACCATCGAGCCGATGCGCACCTTCCCGCTGCTCAAGGACCTGGTCACCGACGTGAGCTGGAACTTCGAGGTCAAGAAGCGGATCAAGAAGTTCAAGCCCCGGGCCCCGGACGCCGAAGACGGGACCTGGCGCATGGACCAGCGCGACGTGGACCGGGTGCAGGAGTTCCGGAAGTGCATCGAGTGCTTCCTCTGCCAGGACGTCTGCCACGTCCTCCGGGACTCCCACAAGCACGACGAGTTCATCGGCCCGCGGTTCTTCGTCCACGCCGCCGCCCTCGAGATGCATCCGCTGGACACCGAGGACCGGCTCGAGGAACTGAAGGAGGCCCAGGGCGTCGGCTACTGCAACATCACGAAGTGCTGCACCAAGGTCTGCCCCGAGCACATCACGATCACCGACAACGCGATCATCCCGCTCAAGGAGCGGGTGGTGGACCGCTTCTACGACCCGGTCCGCAACCTCTTCCGCATCATCGGCGGCCGCTGATCCGGGCGCCGCGGGGTTGCAGCCCCCGGCCGCCGTCCGGCAAGATGGGAGTTCCGCTCCGGTCCACGGGGAGCCGGACGGGACAGGAGACATCCCATGAACATGTCCGGAGTCATCAAGGGCGGCCTGGTCGCTGGCCTTCTCATCAACGTCAGCGAGTTCGTGCTGAACATGATGGTGATCCCCGTGCCGGAAGGCGCGGGCGGATCCATCGGGTTCTGGGTCGTCTACGCCTTCGTGATGGGGTTGCTGACCGCCTACCTGTACGCCCTGATCCGTCCCCGCTGCGGCGCCGGACCGAAGACCGGCGTCTGCGCCGGGCTGCTCGTGTGGGCGCTGCACACCCTGCTCCCCGCGGGCGGCATGTGGAACATGGGGATGGCCCCGGACGGTCTGCCGCTCATGCTGGCCTGGACCGCCGTGGAGCTGGCCCTCGCCGGCGTCCTGGCCGGCATGCTCTACAGCGAGTAGGGACGCCGCCCTCCAGGCCCGGACGGCGCGCCGGCTTGGAACGCCGGCTTCAGCCGGCACAGCCCGCCGGAGGCGGGCGGCGGGACGGACCTCATCCCCCGCGACGGCCGCGCCGCGCCCGCGCCGTGCGCTGCGCTGTCGCGCAGCGCGTGCCGGCTGAAGCCGGCGTTCCAAGCCGGCGGCTACCTCCCTCCCAGCACCTCGCGGGCTCGCCGGACCTGCTCCTCATTCCCCGCGCGGGTCGCGGCCTCGAGGAGTCCCCGGTAGGCGGTGAGGTTCCGGGGGTCACGGTCCACCGCCTCCCGGTAGAGGCGCACCGCTTCGGGCGCATTCCCCGCCGCCGCCTCGAAGGCAGCGAAGTTGGCCCAGTGGAAGGCCGGTGCGGGACGTTCCCGGACGAGGTCGGAAAACGCTTCCCGGGCGGCCGCGGTGCGGCCGAGCTCCGCGAGCGCCACCGCGCGGACCAGGAGCGCCCGCTCGGTCCCGGGACGCTCCGCGAGGATGGCGGCGGCCCGGTCGGCGGCTTCCTCCGCCCGCCCGCGGCGCACGCTGAGTTCGGCGAGCCAGGCGGCCGCCTCCGCATCTCGCGGGTCCACCTGGAGCACCGCCAGCGCGAGCGCCTCGGCGGAATCCGGGTCGCCGCGTTCCACCTGGACCTCCGCCGCCAGCAGCAGCGCCTCGCGGTCTTCGGCGAGCGCGGCCGGTCCGTCCTCCAGCACGGCGGCGGCATCCTCCGGCTGGCCGGCGCGGAGCAGCAGCCGGGCGAGCGCGACGGTGAGCACCGGCGGGCCGCTCCCGTTCGCGGGAGCGGCGGCGAGGGCCGCGCGGAGAGCGGCCGCGCCCTCTTCCGCCCGTCCGCTCGCGAGTGACGCCCGGACCACGGCGTCGGCGGCGTCCGGTTCCGCGGGGTCGAGCCTGAGCGTCTCCCGGGCCAGGTCCAGCGCCCAGTCCGGATTCTGGGCCGAGAGAAGGGCGCCGGCGCGTCCCGCGAGGATCCGGGCGTCGGGCGGCACCGCCGGCCCGAAGGGCCCGAATTCGGGCTCGGCCGGAAGTTCCTCCAGCGCCGTGCGGTTCCGGAACGCGGTCGCCGCGTGGACGGAGAGGGGCGCCCGGAACTCCAGGATCGGATGGTCGTCCCGGTGGCGGGGCGCCTCCCTTGCCCAGTCGTCGAGGGCGGGACCCGTCGCGGTCAGCCAGGTACGCAGCGCGCCGAAACCGGTGATCCCGTAGGGAGCGAGTTCGCCGGCCAACCGATCGATGCGCTCCTCGATGACCGCTGGCGGCGCGGCGGGGAACGCGCCCTTCGAGCCGATCAGCAGCGCGTCGCCGTCGTGGAGCACGAAAAGCGCGGTCTCGGGGAAGACGTCGGTGAACCCGCCCACCACGGTCCGCAGGTTCTCCTCGGCGAGGTTGTAGAGATGGATCCACTGGCAGAAGAGGCCGCCGTCGTTGAGGCGGGAACGCACCAGTTCGAAGAACTCGACCGTGAACAGCGGCGAAACGCCGCTCATCCAGGGATTCGACGGCTCCGAGATCACCACGTCGTGCGAGTCGCGGTCGAGGAGCAGGTGGTTCCGCGCGTCCACTTCCAGAAGGGCGAAGCGCTCGTCCTCCCAGGGCGCCCCGTTGCTCTCCTCGAACAGCCGGGAGGCCATCGCCACCTCGGGTGAGATCTCGGCCGCGGTGACCCGCGCCACCTCGTGCCGGAGCGCGCTGCCGGCGGTCACGCCGCTGCCGTGCCCCACGATGAACACGGACTCCGGAGCGGGATGGAGGAGGAGCGGCAGGTGGGCGAGCAGCCGCTGGGTCAGCATGTCGGGCCCGTCGGTCGCGTCCACCTTGCCGTCGATCGCGAGCGACAGCTCGCCCGCCACCTCCTTGACCGTGACCGTGGCGCTTTCGCCCTGTTCGAGGAATAACAGCCGCCCCTTGCGCAGGAAGTCCCGGTGGCGGGAGGTTTCCATCTGCGGCGCGACCCGGTAGAGGCCTCCGGAGAGCGCCTCCCAGTCCCATGATCCGGTGGCGGTGAACCCGAAGGCGCCGAGGGCAACGGCGAGCGCCAGCGTCAGGACCCGGGGACTCGCGAGGAAGGCCGCGAGGAGCTGGGCGAGGACCGCGGCCACGAGGGCGGCCTCGATCCCGAACCCCGGGATCAGCCAGAACCCCGCCGCGAGCGCGCCGAGGACGTTGCCCGCGGCATTCGCCGCGTAGATCGTCCCGGTGGCGCGCCCGGCCTCCTGCGCCGAGTCGTTCGCGGAGGCCGCGGCGCCGGCCACCGCCAGCGGGAAGGTGGCGCCGAACGCCAGGCCGGGAAGCAGCAGCACGGCGGCGGTCCCGACGAACTGGACGTTCAGCAGGTGCGGCACGTCGCCGGCGCTACTCGCGATGAGTTCCCCGACCGGCAGGACCAGCCCGCTCCCGAACCAGGCCACGGCGGCCGAGGACGCCGCTCCCACGAGCTGGGCGGCGGCCAGCCAGAAGCGCGGCGAAGCGGTTCTCCCCGCGCCGGGCCGGCCGGCGAGCCGCACTGCCGCGGCGCTGCCGAGGGCGACGCCGAGGATCACCGCGGCGATGACGCAGGCGAAGGTATAGATGGTGGGGCCGAAGAGCAACGCGGCGAGCCGCGCCCAGCCGATCTCGGCGGCCATCGCCGCGAATCCGGAGAGCGCCGCAATGCCGCCGAAGGGGAACAGTGCCCGGCTGCCGAACCACGGGGCCCCGACGGCGTCGCTCGGCCCCGGAGCCGCGGTCCGCCCGAACCGGCTGAAGACCAGGACCCCGGCGGCGACGTTCGCCGCGACCCCGCACAGCGTGGATCCGCCCAGTCCCAGTTCGGGAATGAGCAGCCGGGCGGCCGCCACGCTCCCGGCGAGGGCGCCGGCGGTGTTCGCGGCATAGAGCCAGCCGGCCGCACTTCCTTCGCCGCGGTCGCGGAGCCGCCGCGAGAGCGCCGTCAACGTCGGCAGCGTGGCGCCCATCAGGGTGGCGGCGGGAAGCAGGAACAGCGACGAGAGAACGGCGGTGAGCAGGAACCCCCCCGGGCCCGGATCGGCGAGGCGCGCCAGCGGGAGCGTCCCCCCCAGATAGAGCGGCAGCCCCGCCGCGAAGCCCGCGGCGCCGATCTCCAGCAGCAGGAACCGCCGGGCCAGCCGCGCCGCGCCCAGC
>CAYUVU010000334.1:0-13853 GCA_964448205.1 uncultured Acidobacteriota bacterium | reverse complement strand
CACATGCCGGCGCTGCCCTACCGCGAAGTCCCGGCGGCGATCGCCGCCGGGACTTCGCGGTAGGGCAGCGCCGGCATGTGACGGACCTTCACGGGACGTTTCGGCAGCGCCGCCGCGATGGCATCGCCGGCCGGGTTGTCGTTCCGGTAGCCCTGCGCGATGGCCCACTTCATGATCGCGCTGATGCGCCAGCGCACCCGCTGTGCGGTCTCGTGCTTGCTCGTCCAGATGGGCAGCACCACCGCCATGACATCGGCCGTCGTCACCTGGTCGACGCCCTTGTCGCCGATGCGCGGATAGGCGTACTCGCTCAGGCTCGCCCGCCACTGTTTCGCCGACTTGCCCCCGTCCTTCCACCCGCCGCTGTGGATCGCGACCACCTTCTCGGACGCTTCCTCGAACGACGGCATGCCCTCGGCGCGGCGCTTGGCGGCCAGCGGGTCGCCGCCGACGCGGGCGAGCTTGCGGTTGGCGAGCGCCAGCTCGCGGGCCTCGGCCAGAGAGATAAGGGCGTAGCTGCCGAGCCCGAGCCCGCGGGACCGGCCGCGGATGACGAGCCGTTGCACCCAGCGCCGCGCCCCGGACGGGTCGACGTGCAGGTACAGTCCATTGCCGTCGGCATAACGGCCGGACTGGGCGACGGTGCGGCAGAATACGGCGCTGAGCGCCTTGTCGGGGTGCCGGCCCCTGCGCTTGGTGGCCCGCGGCTTCTTCGGGAGGGTCTTCATGGCGCTTTCGCGGTCCGCTCTGGTATGATGGCGTTATCTATCCCGTTCCCAATTTATTTTCTGATGGTAGCGAAAGTGAGCGGATGAATCAACACGACGGAGCCAGAGTAACCGATGTCTATTGCAGTTTTCGCAAGGGATTTCGCGGCACGGGCTCGGACGCGGCCGGAAGGCGAAAGTCAGCGGAGGCCGCAGGAACAGGGTGTCGTAGCGATACCGATCGGGTTGCGAGCCGAATCCTGCCGGCGCCCCCGTCACCACCGCCTCCATCGCCTCACGGGAACGCAACGCGATTCTCGCCTGGTAGTCGAACGCCGAGGCCAGCATCTCCTCGATCCGAGTCGTCAGGGCCCCGGGCGTCGAGCCCGTGGCGCGGAAGATCACGTTCCCGCTCTGGATGTACGTAGCGACGTCGCGGAAGCCTCCCTCCTCGAAAGCACTCCGCAGGTCCGCCATCCGGATCACGTTCCTGCCGCCGACGTTGATGCCGCGCAGGAGCGCCACGTAGGTCGCCTGGGAAGCGCTACGCCCGGTCATGTCCCCCTCGGAGTGCGGTCCGGCGCTTGAGTTGCCCTATTCGCGGACCACGCGCCCGAACATGAAGCCGCCCACTTCGCCGTGGTCCCAGGTGCCGCCGTAGCGGTCCCCGTCGAAGACGATGGTCGCGCCGAACTCCTCGCCGAGTCCGGGGATCTCGACGTCCACCATCCGGATGATGGGCACATCGCCGGCCCAGCGGATCGGCACCACCACCGGCAGCGTGACGTCGGTGTTTCCGTAGGTGATCCGGGCGTCGAACCGCCAGCGGTCGCCGTCCAGCTTGGTGACCCCCGCGATCTCGTAGCGGTCGCGGTAAACCCCCTCCCGGGGCTCCGGCCAGGCGACCGTGAACTGCCCGTCGAGCACCACCTCCCGCAGGCTCTCGGAAAAAGCGCGCTCGCGCTCTTCGAGGCTGGCCTCCGGGGCGACCCGCCCGACTCCGATCCCCGAAGCGAGCCAGCCGGCGCCCCAGGCGAGGGCAAGCAGCGCCACCAGCGCCGTGATCTTGAGAATGGTTCGCATGACGAGCCTCCCGGACGGCCGGGACGGTAACACCGGGCGGGACCGCCGCTATCCTGTTTCCGCCATGCACCCCCCGGCCCCGGCTTCGGAACCCCTGGACCGGGCGCCGACAACGGAACAACACCGAGCGGCCGCCGACCACCTCCGGCGGTCGGAGAGCGACGCGGCGCGGTCCCGGCGAATTCCGGCAGGGGTGACGGGGTCCGCGGTCGAGAGCGCCGCGGTGGTGGGCTTCGGGACCATGGGGCGCGGGATCGCGATGTCCTTCGCCGCGGCAGGAATCCCGGTGGTCATCTACGAGGAATCGGACGAGGCCTGGGTCCGGGGCGAAGCGGCGGTCGCCGGGAGCCTTTCCCGCGCCGTGGGCCGGGGAAAGATCGACGCCGCGGAAGCGGAAGCGCGGCTGCGGAGGATTCGCCGCGCGGAAGGGTTCGAAGACTTCGGCGGCGCGGACTTCTTGGTGGAGGCGGTGTTCGAGGAACTCGGCGTCAAACAGGGCGTCTTTGCCCGCCTCGATGGGGTCGCCCGGCCGGGTGCGGTCCTCGCGACGAATACCTCGTCACTCGATGTGGACGCCATCGCCACCGCCACCAGTCGGCCGGATGCCGTGGTCGGAACGCACTTTTTCAGCCCGGCCCACGTCATGCGGCTACTGGAGGTGGTGGTGGGTGAAGCGACGTCCCCGGAAACGCTCGCCACCGCGATGTCCCTCGGCGTCCGGCTCGGCAAGGCGCCGGTGCCGGTTGGGGTCTGCGACGGCTTCGTGGGCAACCGGATGCTCTACGCCTATCGCCGGCAGGCGGACCGGCTGCTGCTCGAGGGCGCCTTGCCCGAGCAGATCGACGGGGCCCTCCAGCACTTCGGGTTCCGGATGGGTCCCTTCGCGGTGGCCGATCTGGCGGGACTCGACATCGGGCGGGCCGTGCGGCAGCGGCTCGCTGCCGAGGCGGCGGCCCGGGGCGAACCGCCGCCACCGCCGAACGTGGCGGACCGGCTTTGTGAACGGGGCCGGCTCGGCCAGAAAACGGGCGCCGGGTTCTACCGGTACGAGCCTGGGGATCGGACGCCCCGGCCCGATCCGGACGTTACCGAGATTGCGCGCCGGGAGTCCGCCGCGCTGGGAATCGAACGGCGGGAGGTGGAGAGCCGCGAGATTCTCGAGCGCTGTCTCTTCGCGCTCGTGAACGAGGGAGCCGCGATCCTCGGTGAGGGGATCGCGGAGCGGGAAGGCGACGTGGATGTGGTCTGGGGGCTGGGCTACGGGTTCCCGAGAGAGCGGGGCGGCCCGATGCACTGGGCGCGGCGCCAGGTCGGGCTGGAGCGGGCGATCGGGTCACTGGAACGCCTTGCGGACGCGACGGGCGATCCGAAACTCGTTCCATCCGAAGGTCTTCGGGCGCTGGCCGGCTGAAGGGCGGGGCCGGCGGCCGGCTCAGATGTCGCGGACGAGCGCCGCCATCTCCCGGAGGCTGATCGCCTCGACGCCACGCTGGATCGCGAATCGCTCCTCGCCCCCATACACCACGAAGGCACGCTCCGCGTTCAGGTCACGGCGGGCGATGGTGAAGCCCGGGGACAGGCGCGGGTTGGACGATCGCTTGATCTCGATGACCCACGGACGCAGTTGTCCGGGGAGGTCAAGTACCAGATCGGCCTCGGCACCGTTCGCAGTCCGATAGAACGAGGGCAATACCCCCCAAGGGGCAGTACCCAGGATGGTCTCAATTGCAAAACCCTCCCAGCTTGGACCGGCTACGGGATGGCCAAGCAGTGAGTTCAGATCCGCTATCCGGAGCAGGGCATGTACAAGGCCGCTGTCCCGCACGTATACCCGAGGGGATTTCACGAGTCGTTTCTTCACGTTCGCATGGCGGGGAGGGAGACGGCGGACCAGCAGGATCCCGGCCAGCAGATCCAGATAGCTGACGACCGTGGGAGCGCTGATTCCCAGCCCGGCAGCCAGTCGTGCGGCGTTCAACAGCCCACCCTGGCCGTGCGCGAGCATCGTCCAGAGTCTTTCGAGGGTGAGTGGCGGGATGCGCGGGTAGAACTCCGGCGCGTCGCGCTCCAGATAGGTGCGGATCAGATTCCGGCGATAGATCAGGCTGTCTTCTTCGCTATTGGCGAGGAAGCTGAGCGGGAGGCCGCCGCGAACCCACAGCCGGGTCGCGGCTTCGAACGTGGGTTCCACTTCGAGGATGTTGAGGGGGCCCAGGTCCACATACTGGATCCGGCCCGCGAGGCTCTCCGACTGCTTGAGGAACGGAATCGAAGCCGACCCGAGGACCAGGAAGCGACCCACACCCTTTCCCAGGCGACGCCCCTCATCGACCAGAACGCGGAGTTCGGCGAAGATCTCCGGCATCTTGTGGATCTCGTCGAGGACCACCAATCGGTCCTCGTTGGCGCGGACAAACAGAGGCACGTCCGCGAGCTGATCCCGGTCCGCCGTGCTCTCGAGATCGAGGACTACTGCGTCAGATTGCTCGGCAATGGCGCGGGCCAGCGTGGTCTTGCCGGCCTGGCGCGGGCCGAGGAGGGCAACGACCGCCTGTCGGCCGAGGGCGGCGCGAATCTCTTCGGAGGCCTTACGGGGAATCATCCATGCAAATCATAATATAGATTTTAGAAATGCGGGATTCACTAGATTTCACGACGGGTACAACGGAATTGTTGCCAACCATGCAAATCGAAAACCACAAACCCCCAACCATCCACCGCGGCGTCGGTCGACTCGGCGCGCTGCGGTACGACGGGCCGCCGGTAACGCTTCAGGACCTGGAGCGCGCAATTCCCGAGCAGGCGAGCGGGCGGTGATCGCAGTCGATACCAACGTCCTGGTTCGCTACCTGGTCGCGGACCGTCATCGTTCCATGGAGCGGCTCGACGGCGTTTCGCTATTGGACACGGAGGATTCGTAGGCGCGGCGGGGCGGAGCTACGAGGACGGCGAGGAAGACAATTCGGGGAGCACGCGCCTCGGATCCTCTCCACCTTTCGGCCCATAGAAGATCACCCACGCCCTGAACGAGTCGTCGAAGTCGAAGAAGCGGTGCGAGACGCCGGCGGGGACGAAGAAGAAATCTCCCGGTCGGAAGGGAACGGTCTCGTCACCCATGGTGAAGCGGCCTTCGCCTTCGAGGATCACGTAGCACTCGTCCTGGTCGTGCGGCTGCTGCGGGTCGGTGCCCTCGGGGGCGTAGAGGCCGACCTCGAGAGTCCCGCGGGTCAGGGCCACGAAGTAGCGGTCGGCGGGGAGTCGGCCGGCGCAGTCGGCGGGGGAGAATTTGTGGCAGGCGGTGCGGTGCATCGGTTCAGGTTACTGGGATCCTTCCCGCCGCCCGCCTGCGGCCGGCTGTGCCGGCTGAAGCCGGCGTTCCAAGCCGGGGGTGCCGTCAGGCCGAATGACGTTGCGGCGTGCGCCGCGGCCCGGATCAGCGGACGGGGGTGGGCTCGACGAAACCGCCGAGGGTCCACCAGTTGGCGTCCACCTCGGGCTCCCCCGGCGTGGCGCCGGAGCCGTAGGCGAGCACCAGGTCGTAGATGTCGTCGCGGTGCTCGCGGATCGCGGCGGACAGGAAGATGGCCGGCCGGTTCTCGTTGAGGACCGCGCAATTCCCGAGCTGGTAGGCCACCGACCACAGGCTGGCGGCGCCGGCCGCGTTCCGTTCGAGAACGGCCTCCACGATCGGCACGATGTCATCCGTCGAGGCGCAGCCGACGACCCCGCTCAGGCCCAGCGTATCCACCGGGAAACGGTCCAGCGTTGGATCGAAGACGACGGTCTCGCCCGGCGTGAAGTGCGCGAACACGCGGTGCTCGCCGTCGGCCGGAAGTTCTCGAACCGCGGGGTCGAGGTCCGCGGCGCCGATCCGCAGCGTGGCGCCCGGGGAGAACATCAGCTCCCCTTCCGGCACGCTGATGCCGTCGCCGTCGTAGTCGCCGCGGCGGATTTCGTAGCGGAACTCCAGCCGTCCGGCTTCATGGGCCGCGAGAGCGGCCGGCTGGCTCGCAAGCCCCAGGTCGAAGATCAGGAAGATTTCTCCGCTGGTCTCCACCTCCTCGCCGCTCGTGACCAGCACGGAGAAGACCAACTCCTCCCCCGCGAGGTAGGTCCCGTTCGCAGCCGGTTCCGAGACGATCTCCACCCGATCGATCAGGGCGCTCGACGGACGGTCGGGTCCGGGGCTGGTCGGGCCTTCCCCGCCCTCCTCGCAGGCGGAGAAGGCGAAAAGCGCGAGCGCCGCGACGGCCCCGCCCGCGGCCGCCCCTCTCACCGCTGCCTCGCCCAGCGCGCCGCCTCGTCCACGTGCTTCGCGCCCTCCGGATCGGGCCGGGTAAGGAGGCTGACCACGATGGCGGCGGCGAATCCGGCGGCGAACCCCACGACCATCTCGTAGAGCTGGAAGTACGCTGGCTTCCCCCACAGGAACCAGCCCACCGAGGTCAGGAATCCGGTCACCATGCCCGCGACCGCCCCGGGAAGCGTCATCCGTTTCCAGAAGATCCCCAGGATCGCGACCGGCGCGAAGGCGCAGCCCAGCCCCGACCACGAGAACAGCACGAAGAAGAAGATGACGCGCACCTCGGGGAGGGCGACGCCGATCCCGACCACCCCGAGCGCCAGCGTGACCGCCTTGCCGAAGCGGGCCAGCCGGGCGTCGTCCCCGGTCACCCGGGCGATGAACCCCGAGATTCCCGACGCCGCAGGGTTCCGGTGGCGCGGCCCGAGCAGCTTCTCGAAGAAGTCCCGCACCACCGCCGACGAGGCCAGCAGCAGCACCGAGTCCGCGGTGGACATGATCGCCGCCAGCACCGCGGTCAGGAAGAGGCCGGTGACCACCGGCGGCATGAGGTCGGACGCCAGCAGCGGCAGGATCCCTTCCGGATCGTCGATCACGGGATAGAGGACCCGGCCCGCCATCCCGGTGAGCACGGCGCCCAGATCGAAGAGCACGATCACGAACGCGGCCATGAACCCGCCGTCGGACAGCGTGCGCCGGTCCTTCGAGGCCATGAACCGGACGAGGAGTTGGGGGGCGCCGAGAAAAGCCAGCCCGATCCCCATGTGGCTGACCACGTCCGCGATCCCCTGGCCGCTCATCCCCGAGCTTCCGAGCGGCAGCAGCAGGCCGGGATCGGCGCTCGCCAGCCGCTCCGCCAGCACCGACAGGCCGCCGATCTCGTGGATCGCGACCAGCGGCAGCGCCACCAGCGCCGCGGCCATGAGCGTCGCCTGGATCAGGTCGCTCCAGGCCACCGCCTTGAGGCCGCCGAAGCTCGTGTAGAAGAGGATGACGACCGCGCCGAGGACCACGCCCGCCTCGTAGGGAATCCCGAGGAACGACTCGAAGGTCTTGCCCGATCCGGTGAGCTGGGCGGCCATGTAGGTCCCGGCCATGACCAGGATCACCACCGACCCGAGGATGCGGAGGATCTGCCGCCGGTCTCCGAACCGCTCCTCCATCCAGTCGGCCACCGTGATGGCGCGGTAGCGGTCGGCGAGCGCCTTGAAGCGCGGGCCGATGAAGGCCCACGCGACCGCGGTGGCCAGCACCTCCCCGAAGACGATCCAGAGCGCGTTCACCCCCAGCAGGTAGCCCATCCCGGTGAGCCCGAGGAGCAGCCAGGCGCTCTCGCCGGTGCTCGCCGCGGAAAAGCCGACGACCGCCGCCGGGAGCTTCCGGCCCGCCAGGTAGTAGCCGGTGAGGTCGCGGGTGCTGCGGGAGCTCCAGATCGCCAGCCCGAAGAGGATGGAGAGGTAGCTGATCAGTACAGCCCAGAGCGGCCAATTGGCGGGCATGTCAGACCGTCAGCTTCCGGCCCGGCGGCCCCGGGCGGCGTTCCAGATGGCGAGCGCCATGCCGGGCACGATGGCGACGACGAGCAGCACCCAGGCGGTTGCGGGAAAGCCGTTCATCAGTTGCCCTCGGGGCGGATCGGCCGGTCGTCGCTGCGGAACATCTCCTCCTGGAGCCAGGGATAGCCGCCGTAGGGCCGCGCGTCGGGCCAGACCTCGTCCAGCGTGTCCCCGTCGTAGATGCGGCCGTCCTTCACCACCAGGTGGATGTCGGCGGTGGCCCGGATGTCGTCCAGCGGGTTCCGGTTCAGCACCACGAGGTCGGCGAGCTTGCCGTCCTCGACGGTCCCGAGCTCGTGCTCGAGCCCGAGGAACGCCGCGCCCTGCCGGGTCGCGAGATCGAGCGCTCCCTCGGCGCCCATCGCGACCTCGGCCATCCAGATCTCCCAGTGCGAGCCGACCCCGTGGTGCTGCCCGTGGGCGCCGATGGCCCCCGAGCCGCCCTCGTCCACGATGTCCTGGAGACCCTGGGCGAGCAGCGGGAAGCTGTAGTCGGTCTCCGGCCGCAGCGGCCGCCGCCTCGTATGCGGAATCAGCATCCGCCAGGGCAGCCAGCGCTGCTGCTTGGGATCCTCCCAGTTCGCGGTCTCCTGCCAGAAGTACTCCTCGTTCCAGACGGAGGGGCCGCCGACGACGAAGGTGATCGAATAGACCGTCTTCGTGCGCCCGAAGAACCTGGCGGCGTCGGCATAGAGCGGGATGTAGGTGAGCGGATGTTCCCAGGCGGTCTGCCCGTCGAGGATGAGGCCCACGTTGTAGACCAGGCTGCCGCCCTCCCCGGTGAGCATCAGCTTCCGCTCGCGGGAGATGTCGGCGATCCACTGGCGCTGGTCGCGGCGCGGCTGCATGTAGGACTTGATCGCGGTGGCGCCCCACGACGTCAGCCGCTCGATGTTGTCCTCGGCGTCCTGGTAGCTGCGGATGTCGTTCTGCCGCGAGCCATCGCCGTTGTACATGGGGTCGCCGGTGCTGTACATGCGCGGCCCGACCATCTCGCCGGCCTCCACCAGTTCGGCCGCCGCGAAGACGTTCTGCGACCACTGCGAGTTGTCGAGGGTGGTGGTCATCCCGTAGGCGAGGTAGATGCCCGCCTCCCAGTTCCGGCGGGGGAACACCCCGGTGTGGTCCCGGTGGTGGTGCGCGTGCATGTCGATGAACCCCGGCACGATCGTCTTGCCCGAGAGGTCGATCTCGCGGTCCTCGTCGGCCCGGACGCAGTCGCCGACACAGGCGATCCGGCCGTCCACGATCCGGACGACGCCTTCCTCGAGGGTGCCCTGGTCGCCCAGGGTGACGATGCGGGCTCCGGTCAGGACCGCCGAGCCCTGCCCGCGCGAACGCGGTAGGTCGAGAGTGATCTCGTGGCGGGTGGTCTCGTCGGTGTCCGGGTCGTAGGTGGTGATCCGCGGACCGCTGCCGAGATAGAGAAGCCCGTCGGGAGTCCAGCGGGGGAACATCCCGCCGTCCTTCGTGATCGTGCGGATCGGCAGCGAAGCCCTCCGCCGCTCGATGTGGGGGGCCTCCCCGCCGGCCCCCGGCCAGGGCAGTGCGGTGACGTACACGTTGTCGCCCTCCGAGAACGCCACCCAGCGCCCGTCCGGGGAGGGAGCCGCCTCGTCGGCGAAGGGGAAGGTCAGGTGGACACGCCGGTCGGAGCCATCGGCCTTCACCGAGACCAGCCGGGTCACGTCCTGGCGCCGGCCGCCGCGCTCCCAACTGTCCTGCTCGGGGAAGAAGAGGCGGCCGTCGGGGCCGAAGGAAGGCGCCACGATCTGCCGGCGCGGCATCAGTGGCCGGCCCGCGTTGAAGGGCCGGAGCGTCTTCGCGATGACGGTCGCCTCGCCGCCCCCGGCCGGAACGCTCACCAGGTCGTAGCGGAGGTTCTGGGACCAGGATCGGCCGCGTGCGGGGGCGCCGGTGCCGCTGGCCACCACGATGGCGCTCCCGTCCGGCGTCCATACCGGGTGGAGGTACTCGGAGGAGGTCTCCGTGAGCCGGGTGGGCGCTCCACCGGCCGCCGGCACCGTCCACAGGTACCCGTTCGTGTCGTCCCAGGAGGTGTAGGCGACGGTGGAGCCGTCCGGCGAGAAGGCCGGCGACAGCTCGTAGGCCGGGTCGTCGCCCTGGATCAGGCGCTCGGGGGCCCCGTCCGGCAGCGACATCCGGTAGAGCCGCCCGGCGGCGTGGAAGACCGCGACCGAACCGTCCGGCGAAACCGCCGGCCAGCGGATCATCCGCGCCCGGAATGTGTCCCCGGAGATGTCGAACTCGGCCCTCGCCTGCTCCGAGACCCGGCGCCGGACCTCGGCGACGAACGGGACCTCTTCGGTGGCGCCGCTGGCGGCGTCCACCCTGACGATCCGGCCGCCCCGCAGCACGTAGATGGCCGAGCTGTCCGGGCTCCAGGAATAGCCGGGGAGCACCCGTTCGGTCTTCATTCCCTCGGCGAGGTCGGTCTCGATGGGATCGGCGAGCAGGCGCTCGGCCCCGGTGTGGAGATCGCGGAGGAAAAGCGCCGTGCGCGGTCCGAAACGGTGGCCCTTGAACGAGATCGTGCCGCCGGGGATCCGGCGCGCGAAGGCCAGCCAGCGCCCGTCGGGGGAGGGCTCGGGCGCGATCGCGCCGCCGCTCGACCCCTGATACTGCTGCTGGGACTGCCCCTCGGTCACGTCGAACACCTTGCCGGTCTCCAGGTCGAGTTCGCGGATCTGCATGGCGCCCCGGACCAGGTCGCGCTCGGAGGAGGGCGCGAAGTGGAAGTAGAGGGTCCCGTTCTTCGATGGGGCCGGCCAGCTCGCGCGCCCGTATTCCGCCCCGTCCACCAGTTCCACTCCGCTGCCGCCGTCGGGATGGAAGAGGTAGAGGCCCGACCGGCGGGGCTGGGCGAGGGTGTTCCAGCGGGCCACGATCCCCTGCCCGTTCGGGAGCCAGGCCGGCGTCGCGACGCGCGACTCGGGATCCTGGTGGACCGCCCGCGGGTTGCCCCCGTCGGCGTCCATGAGCCAGAGGTTCGACTGCCCGCCCCGGTCGGAGACGAAAGCGATGGTCGCGCCGTCGGGCGACCAGCGCGGGTGGTAGTTCACGGCCACCCCGCTGTCCTGGGTCAGGCACTCCGCCCGCCCGCCGGCAATCGGAACCTTGTACACGTGGCCCAGCAGGTCGAAGACGATGGAGTTCCCGTCCGGGGACACGTCGAGGGACATGAAGGTGCCCTCGGAGGTCTCGAACACGAGGTCGTAGGCGTCCCCCCGGGCGAGGGTGGTGTCCCAGCCCGAATCGTCGGTGCGGCCGCCTTTCTGGGCGGCGGCGGCGGCGCTCGCGGCCAGCAGCAGCGCCGCGATCGGAACGAGACGACGCGGCCAACGCGTCGGGACGGGCGGAATGAGCGGATTCCTCATGGCGTCTCCTCCGGAAGCGGCGCTCTCGGGGACGAGCGGCCGGATCGCATAATAACGGCGCTCATGACGGGGCCTTGCGAGTCGCTTCCACCCGGCACCGGGATGGGTGACGCCTCCGCCAGCGGGGTCAGGACGATCACGCCACCGCGCTGGCCGGACGCTGAGGCGGCGGCGGCGCGCCTCCGGCAGGTATTCCCGCCGAGTCCGCTCCTCCGCGCCGGGCCGGAGTTCGCGGACGAACTGCTGCTGAAGGCGGACACCCTGCTGCCGACGGGTTCCTTCAAAGTGCGAGGCATCTGGGACGCGGTCTCGCAACTGAGCGAGGAGCGGGTGGCGCCCGGCCTCTCCACCGTCAGCGCCGGGAACACGGCGCTCGCGCTCGCCTGGGCGGCCCGGCGGCGCGCGGTGCCGGCGTTCTCGCTGCTGCCGGAGACCGCGCCGCCGGCGAAGGTCGAGGGGTTCCGGGCCGCCGGCGGGACGCCGCGCCTCGTCACGGTCCCCGAACTGTTCCGGTTCCTGAAGGAACACCTCTGGGAGCACGAGCCCTACCTGTTCGTCCATCCGTGGACCTGCCCCATGGTCCACCGGGGGCACGCGAGCCTGGCCGTGGAGCTGCTAGAGGACGCGCCCGACGTCGAATCGGTGTTCATCCCGGTGGGCGGCGGCGGCCTGCTGACCGGGGTGGCCGGAGCGCTGAAGGACCGGCGGCCGGACATCCGCATCTTCGCGGTGGAGCCGGCCGGATGCGCGGCGCTCCATCACAGCCTGGAGGCCGGACGCGCGGTATCGGCGCCGTGCGAGACGGTCTGCGACGGCGCCGCCGTGCCGTATTTGACCGAGGAGCTCTACCCGGCGCTGGCGAGTCTGGTGGACCGCACCGTGCTGGTCCCGGACGAGGACACCCTCGCGACCTCGCGGGATCTGCTGCTGAGCCAGAAGCTCGTCACCGAACCTTCGGGGGCGCTGGCGACGGCCGCCACCCGGATGGTGCCGGCCGGGGAGCGCGGCCTCAGCGTGGCCCTACTGACCGGCGCCAGCGTGGGGGAACCGGGCATCCGCCAGTTGCTCGACGCCTGACTCCGCCACGTGTGCTCGCTCCTCTGTGAGGCACGGGTCCCGGAACGTATGCGTCAAGCCGATGAAACCCAGCAGCAGCATCGAACCGGGGGCGAACACGGGCGTCACGCCCGTCACCGCCTCCACGAGGAGGTCCAGGCCTTCCAGCTCCGGGTACAACTCCCGCTTGAACTCCAGGTTTCCCAGGAAGTGGTAGCCGACGCCGGCAACCGCGGTCACGATCAAGAGCATCATCATGACCCGCGTCATCCTGACGCTGGTGGCGGTCGGCGACAGGAAGTGCCAGATGATGACAGCCAGGCAGCCCGACAGCACGATCAGGGGAATGCTCTGGGCCGACTCTTCGAAGTGTCCGAGCAGCGTCAGTTCCACACTCGTGCCGATGATGCCAAGGGCGACGATCCCGAGCAGCATGATCCGGACCTTGCGAAGAACCCCCGACTCGCGGGAGGTGTGCTTCTCGTTGCCCGTCGCGATGGTCATGTCCGCCCTGCGCTCTCCACGTGAGGTGACTTGGGCTGTCGCGTAGGAGTTCCCGACCGGTCAGGGCGTGGATCGGCGCCGCCGGGGCTGAATCAGAGGCTCGCCACCGTGCCCGGGAGACATACCCCCTCGATCCTTTTTTTCATGGATGGGGCAGTGCAACCCAGGTTGGAGATCCGCTTCCTCGCCGCCGGACAGGCGCGGCGGCGGGGAAGAATACCGGTTACGAGGGCCGGATCGTTCTAGGATTCCCGCCGATGGACCGCGCAGGCACCCTCAGGCTCCCGGCGAATCGACCGACAAGATGGGTTTTTGGGGCACGCTGATCGGCGGCACGCTCGGGTGGACCCTGGGCGGTCCGCTCGGCGCCATGCTGGGCGCCGCCATCGGCTCCAGCATGTCGGGATCGGCCCGGATGCATTCGTTCCCGGGCCAGGGACCGGGTGCTCCCCCTCCCCCGCCGGCCGGAAACACCCACGAACAACGCCGGGTGGCGTTCTTCGTGGCCACCTTCGGGGTCATGGGGCACATCGCCAAGGCGGACGGCCAGGTCACCGAGGAAGAGGCCCAGCTCGCCCGGGAGGTGATGGCGGGGCTCGGGCTCGACGCCCGGGATCGCAACCTCGCGGCGCGCATCTTCAACGAGGGCAAGTCACCGCGCTTCAACCTCGACGACGCGCTCGGCCAGCTCGTCCAGGTGGCCGGGCGGCGCCGGAACCTGCTCCGCGCGTTCATGGAGATCCAGTTCAAGGCGGCCTGGGCGGACGGCACCGTTCACCCCGAGGAGCGCCGGATCCTGGACCACATCGGGGCGGTCCTCGGCTTCTCGCGCGGCGAGATGGCCCAGATGGAGCGGGTGGCCTCGGCCGGGATGCGGCCGCGAGGCCCTTCCCCGGAGGAGAAGCTCAAGGACGCCTACGGGGTGCTCGGCGCGGCGAGGTCCGCCAGCGACGACGAGATCCGCTCCACCTACCGGCGGCTCATGCGGCAGCACCACCCCGACCGGCTGGCGGCGCAGGGGTTGCCGGAGGAGATGAAGGAAGAAGCCACCCGGCGCACCCAGGAGATCCAGAAGGCCTACCAGACGGTCCGGGAAGCGCGGCGCGCGGCGTAGCGGGGGCGGCGGCAACCCGCTGAGCTCCGCGGTGCGCCGAGAGGCCGGATGGCGCGCGGGCCTGGAACGCCGGCTTCAGCCGGCACAGCGGGCCCGAGGCCCGCGGAAGACGGGCCGCCCTCTGCCCCGGGC
>CAYUVU010000333.1:0-4842 GCA_964448205.1 uncultured Acidobacteriota bacterium | reverse complement strand
CTACCGCCGCGCCTCGAACCGGACGGCCAACATCGCGACGCCGGTCCTGGTCTCGAACCGCGGAGGCGCCGCCGGTGCCGTAGTCCGAGGACAGGAAGACCTCCGCGGTGCCCGCGCGGTTCGAGACCAGGACCGGCGTCGCGATGTTGGCCGTCCGGTTCGAGGCGCGGCGGTAGCTCCAGAGCAGGGCTCCGTCGTCCGCCCGGATTCCGGCGGCGCGTTCGCCGCTGAAATAGACGATGTGCGGCGCGCCCGCGAGGTCCACCGGCAGCGGCGAGGAATAGCCCGCCTCGTCTCCAGCGGTTCCCCAGAGGAGTTCGCCGGACTCCCGGTCGAAGGCCGCGAACCCGACCTGCCGGCTGCCGGGCGAGACCAGCACCCGGTCGCCGAGCACGAGCGGCGATTCGCTGATTCCCCAACTGATGTTCCGCCCCCGGAAGCGCTCGAGGAGGTTGAGGGTCCAGAGGACCTGGCCGCTGGCGGCGTCGAGGGCGGTGAGTTGCCCCCTCGCGCCGAGGGCGTACACCTTCCCGTCCACCACCGTCGGGACGCCGCGGGGGCCGTCGCCCCGGCCGTCCCGGTAGGCGTCGGCGTGCGGCGTCGCCCAGAGCTGGGCGCCGGTCGCGGCGTCCAGCGTGACGATCCACTCCCGGCCGGAGAACATGCCCTGGGTGTGGATGCGGCCGTCGGCGACCGCCACCGTCGAGTAGCCGGCGCCGAGGCCGTCGGCCCGGAAGACGAGCGGCGGGCCGCCGTCGGGCCAGCTCTGCCGGAGACCCGTTTCGAGGGAGATGCCGTCCCGGTTCGGCCCCCGCCACTGCGGCCAGTCCTCGCCCGCGGTAGCGGGCAGGGGCAGGAGGAGCAGGGCGGCAACCGCGGCGAACCTCATTCGGAACCCTCCTGGCTGCTCAGCCACTGGCGGGCCGCCGGCAACGCGGCTTCGCGAAGCGCTTCGAGATGGTCCTGGAGGCGCCGGCCCGCATCGCCCGGCTCCAGATCGCCCGGCGCAACGCTCGCGGGTCCGGGAACCTCGGCCATGAAGGCGTAAACGAGTGCCTGGCCGGTTGGTTCCCCGGGCACCGCGTAGTACCCCGAGAGCACGCGGGTGATGGGGTTCGAGTTGAGCGAGCCGCCCTTGTAGAAGTGGCGGCCGCCCCCGGTGTCCTCGAGGAAGAGGATGTCCCGCATCGCCTCGTGGGTCTCGGGCGAGACGCCGGGAACATCGCCCCGGGCGACGGCGGACAGGACCGCGGCGAGAGAGCCGGCCGTCGCGGTGTTGTCCCCGGTCACGTCGCGCGCCGCGAGCATGTAGCGCCGCGAGTCGATGCCCGCGTAGTCCGGGTGGCGGGCCTTGATCCGGGCCGTCAGTTCGGGTGGCCCGCCGAGGAACGCGGTCACCAGGTTCGCCGCCGCGTTGTAGACCGGGTTCGAGACTCCGGTACCCCGGATCATGTGGCGCCCCACGGTCCGCGCATCGGCCGTTTCCAGGTGTTCCTTGATCTCGGCCTGAGTGTCCGCGTCGAAGTGGACGATGGCGGGATGTTCGGGATTGCCGACTACCTCCACCGCGTCCGGGACGGGTTCGTCGAGCGCGTCGGCGCGGTCCGAGAAGAACTCGACCAGATAGGCGGTCTTGATCGAGCTGGCCGCGGGGCGGGGGACATCGGGCGCCTCGTCGTAGAGCGCCGCGCCGCCCGCCGTCCCGATCCAGATGCTGCGGCCGAGCCCGGTGAACTCCGAGGCGTCGACGCCGTCGAGGGCGGCGGTGATCGCCTGGCGCCCGTCGAGCGGGGCGGGCCCGTTGCACCCGGCCGCCCACGCCGGGGCGAGCGCCAGTCCGGCCGCGGGGAGAACGATTGCGGTTAGGGTCTTTCGGAGCAGGGCCAGCATGGACGTGGTGAGCATATTCCGTGTTCGTTGAACCGTCATGTGGGTGACCCGGCCGCTGGCACGCGGTTTCGATCCGGAGCGGATCAGGGACCCGGAACGTTCGGGAGCGGTGGACTGGGCGCTCTTCAACGCCAACTTCGAACGGTTCCTGAACACCCCCTGGCGGCAGGTCAACCGGGGACATCGCGGGCCGGC
The DNA here is from genome assembly GCA_964448205.1 of uncultured Acidobacteriota bacterium. GTDB lineage: Bacteria > Acidobacteriota > Vicinamibacteria > Marinacidobacterales > Marinacidobacteraceae > Marinacidobacterium. Next base: position 2,757 of record CAYUVU010000333.1, on the reverse strand, counting down.
GTGGCTCCGTCCTCTCCGCCTCGGCATGGCGTGCGCGCAGCAACTGCGGGACGCAGTCCACGATTTCGCGGGCAAGGCGGCGGCGCTCTCCCGGCTCCGCGTTCCACCCGACCCCAGCATCGTGTTCTTCGGAGCCGAGGCGGGCTGGGAGGCGGCGATCTTGCAGGCGCTCTTCGGAGCCGGCGGCGAGGTGGTGCTGATCGACGAGGACCCCGCGGCGTACGACCGCTTCCTCCGCGCGCCGCGGAGCGTTCGCGTTCGGGCGCCCCGCGGCTCGGGCCGGCCCGAACTGCTCGTGAACCGCGATCTCGACCGTTGGCGCTACCTGCGCCAGAACTTCTTCGACGTGGCCCCCGAGCCCCGTTTCGATGTCGGCATCGACTGGGGCCTCATCGAACACTTCCCCGATCCGGGAAAGGCGAAGCTCATCGCCCACTTCCGGAACTTCCTCAAGCCGGACGGACTCCAGATCTCCAGCAGCCCCCGGAACCGCCTGGCCGTCCGCCTCTTCTACCGCGCCTTCGCCGACGAACTGAACACGGGCTACCGCGAACTGATGACCCTCCAGGAACTGGCGGACCGGATCGAGAGGGCAGGGGGCGTGGTCGAGCACCGCCTCACCCTCCCAGCCCACAACATCGTCGGCTACCGGTGACGCAACGGCTTGGAACGCCGGCTTCAGCCGGCACAGCGCGGCGCTGATCGCGGGGAAGACACGCACGGCTGGGACCGCCGGTCTCCAGACCGGCACCGCGGCGCTCCGCGCCGCGCACGTCGCAACGGAAGCTCCGGTCGATAACGCCAGCCGGCGGGAACAACTCCGGTCGATATCTGATGTCTCGGATTCCAGCTCCGGTCGATAGCGTCAGGGCTCCGGTCGATATCGAGGATCGGTGGTGGAGTGGGCCATAGGATGAGGGCGCGATGCCCCGCCGCTTGACCGCGATCGTTGAACCGGAGGCCGACGGATATGTCGCCCTGTGCCCGGAAGTAGATGTCGCGAGCCAGGGAGACACCGTTGCCGAAGCACACGCGAACCTGACCGAAGCGCTGACCCTATTCTTCGAGACGGCCTCCGTGGAGGAAATCGAACGGCACCTTCGTGGAGAGAGCTCCGGTCGATAACGTCGGGGTCCGGTCGATATCAGGCGTCTCGGATTTCGAGCTCCGGTCGATAACGGCGAAGGTCCGGTCGATATCGGGTGTCCCGGATTCCGAACTCCGGTCGATAGCGGTGGAGGTCCGGTCGATATCGGGTGTCTCGGATTCCGGGCTCCGGTCGATAACGGTGAGGTCCAGTCGATATCGGGTGTCTCGGATTTCGAGGTCCGGTCGATAACGGTGGGGTCCGGTCGATATCCGGCGCCTCGGATTTCGAGGTCCGGTCGATAACGGTGGGGTCCGGTCGATATCCGGTGTCTCGGATTTCGAGGTCCGGTCGATAACGGTGGAGCTCCGGTCGATAACATGGGAATCGTGACTCCTCGTCGAGCGGCGCTTGGCGCCGTGCTGGCGCTCATGGCGGTCGTGGTGACGGTCGCCGTGATCCGACGATCGGCCACTCCGCCGTCGCCCACGACCGGCGAGGCGGTCGCCCCGGAGTCGCTGCCCGACGGCGCGGATGATCCAGCCGCGGGCGCCGCCGCGCCGGAAACGGGGTCAGACGCCTCAGAGCCTTCCGATGGACTCCCGGTCGTTCAGTTGCCGCCGGACAACAGCCTGGCGGGACAACTGGTGGCAGCGGCCGGTGCGGGCGACGCCGAACGCGTCCGTGAACTGCTCGCCACCGGAGTGCTGCCGGATTCCGAGAGTCAGGGGACGTTCGCCATTCACCGGGCCGCCGTCGCCGGTTCGGTTGCGGCGCTCCAGGCCCTCGTGGAGGCGGGAGCACACCTCGAAGCGCTCAATCAGTACGGGCAGACAGCCCTGACCCAGGCTGCGTTCTACGGCAATGCGGAGGCGGTGGCGTTCCTGCTGAGCGCGGGCGCCAACCCGAATGCCCATGCCGAACCGAACCACCAGACGCCCCTGCGGGCGATCCTGAGCGGCTGGACGATGACGCTCTCGAGCCGGTCGCGGCTTCCTCCGAAGGACGAGGAACCCTTCGCGGCGGCCTGGGCGCTCATTCAGGCGGGGGCCGATCCACACTTCGGTCCCGGAGACCATCCTCCGCCAGCGATGATGGCGGAGGCCCTTGGCGGCGAAATCGGGCGGCTCTTCGCCGGGAATCCGACCGACCCGGGACAGCGCCCGCACTGAGCAGGCCGGCGCACGAGAACTCAGAGCTTCCATTCGCCAGCTGACGTGGGCGGTGCCGACCAGAGGTCCGCACTCCAAGCGTTCCAAGCGATTCCGATGGGTGCCTCGGAGTGCTCTCATACTGGTCGTATATCAATGAGTTATCGTGCTACAATGTTCCATCCGGGGACGACCACCGCCCGGTCGTTCTCGACGTTTTTCTGATATCCACGTGGTCGCCTCAGGAATCGAGAACCCCTTTCAGGAACGAAAAACAACATGATGGAACGACCATACCGACTCTCCGCCCGCTTCGTCGCCACCATTGACCAGCCCGGACGCTACGGCGACGGGCGCGGCTCCGGTGGCCTCTCTCTACTCGTCAAGCATACGACCCGAGGCCACCTGGCCAAGTCCTGGGCGCAGCGCCTCCACGTCGACGGGCGCCAGCGCAACCTCGGACTCGGGTCCTGGCCCCACGTCAGCCTCGCCGAGGCCCGCGTGAAGTGCGCCCTGAAC
>CAYUVU010000332.1:0-39365 GCA_964448205.1 uncultured Acidobacteriota bacterium | reverse complement strand
TCCCCAGGCTGAAGTGCGCGGACTCGTGCTCCGGCTGGAGCTGGATGGCGGTGCGCAGGGCGGCCTCCGCCTCCTCGAGACGGCCGACCGCGGCGTAGGCGGCGCCCAGGTAGTACTGCGTCATCGCGTCATCCGGGTCGGCCGCGGCGACCTGCCGGAAGGCGGCGAGCGCCGCCTCGGTGTTGCCCTCGAGCTTCTCGACAAGACCCAGGTTGTAGCGGGCGTGGAGTCCGCCGGGATCGAGATCGAGAGCCCGGGCGAAGGAAGCGCGGGCGGCGAGGAAATCGCGCTCGTTGAACCAGGCGATGCCCAGGTTCACGTGGGCGGCCGCCGACTCGGGCCGGAGCTCCACCACCCGCGCGAACTCGGCGGCGGCGTCCGAGAACCGGAACTGCTCGAGCAGCGCCACCCCGCGGCTCATCCCGGCGTCCGCCTCCTGTTGCGGCGTCCGGGCGCCGGCGGAAGACACCACGACCGCGGCAACGAGCGGCAGCCGCCACGAGAGAAGGGGCTTCAGGCTCCGGAACATGGACTCCCCATTATGACCAACCCGCGCCGACTTCAGTCGCTGGAGGCGGTATCCGCCCGGAACCCGAACGACCGTCCGTGGGCTGTCCCCGCGATACGGTTCCCGGCCACCAACCCCACCATGATCCAGCTCGTCGAGGCCTCGAAGGCCTACGGAGAACAGGTCCTGCTCCGTGATGTTTCCTGGCGGGTTGGCGACGGCGACCGCGTCGGACTGGTCGGACCCAACGGATCCGGCAAGACCACCCTCCTGAAGATCCTCGCGGGACTGGTGCGCCCCGACGCCGGAAAGGTCGTGCTGGCCAAGCGGAAACGCGTCGGCTACCTGCCCCAGGAGGGGCTGAGCCTCAAGGACCGCACCGTTTCCGGGGAGGTCCGCACGGCTTTCGCCGACCTGCTCCGGCTGCGGCGCGAACAGGAGGACGTGGCGGAACGGCTCGCGGGCGCCCCGGACCAGCCCGAACTCGTCGCCCGCTACGGCGAACTGGAGGAGGAGTGGCAGCGCCGCGGCGGGTACGAGATGGACACCCGCATCAGCGAGGTCCTTTCCGGCCTGGGATTCGCGGCCGGGGACCAGGAACGCCCGGTGGAGACCTTCAGCCAGGGCTGGCAGATGCGCATCGCCCTCGCCAGGCTGCTGGTCGAGGCGAACGACCTCGTCCTGCTCGACGAGCCCACGAACTACCTGGACATCGAAGCCCGCACCTGGTTGCTGGGTTTCCTGGCCCGTCACCGCGGCGGCCTGGTGCTGGTCGCCCACGACCGGTACTTCCTCGACTCCGTGGTGACCCGGATCACCGAGATCGGCCTGGGCCGGCTCGGCAACTACCCGGGCACCTACAGCCGCTACGAGACCCAGCGAGCCGCTGAAATCGCCGATCTGCGCAAGCGCGCCGCCGAGCAGGCCGCCGAGATCGAGCGGACCGAACGCTTCATCAACCGGTTCCGCTACCAGGCCAGCCGGGCGCGGCAGGTCCAGAGCCGGGTCCGCATGCTCGAGAAGATCGAGCGGATCGAAGTGCCGCCGGAGCCCCGGCGGGTGGCCCTCCGCCTCCCGCATCCGCCGCGTTCCGGGCGGGTTCTGGTGACGCTCTCCGCGGTCTCCAAGGCCTTCGGAACGAACGAGGTCTTCCGCGGCGTGGACCTCGTCGTGGAGCGAGGCCAGCGCCTGGCGCTCGTCGGGCGGAACGGCGCCGGGAAATCCACCCTCATCCGGCTGATCGCCGGGGAAGCAGGCCTGGACTCCGGGCAGCGGGAGCTTGGCCACAACGTCCGGATCGCCTACTACGGGCCGGACCGGCACGATCTCGACCCCGGCCGGACGGTCCGCGAGACCATGGCCGACGCGGCGCCGCTCGCCATGCTGCCGGAGATCCGCAACATCCTGGGCGCGTTCCTGTTCTCGGGAGACACCGTGGAGAAGAAGACCGCGGTCCTCTCCGGCGGCGAACGGAGCCGGCTGGCGCTGGCCCGGCTGTTCCTCCGTCCCGCGAACCTCCTCCTCCTCGACGAGCCGACCAACCATCTCGACCTCGACGCGAAGCGGGCGTTGCTGAACGCCCTTTCGAACTACCAGGGCACGATCGTGTTCGTCGCCCACGACCGCTATTTCATGGATGCCCTGGCCACCCGGGTCGCCGCGATCGGCGGGGGCGGAGCGGCCCTCTACTGGGGCAACTACTCGGACTACCTGGCAAGGGTCAGCCCCCCGGAGCCCGACGCGGCGGCGGCGCCCGCGTCCCCACCGGCGGCGGCGAAACGGCCGAAGCGAAGCGCGAAACAGGCGGGCAAGGCCGGCGCGCGCCGGCCGCCCGGGAAGAACCGGCTGCGCCAGTTGCGGCGCGAATGGCGCGAGGTGTTCGAGGCGATCGCGGACACGGAGGCCGCCGTCGAAAGCCTGGAAGCGCGGATGGCGGCGCCCGGCTTCTTCGGCGACCGCGAGGGGTCCCGCGAGGTCACGGCCACCTACGAGGACCTGAAGGGCCGGCTGCCGGCCCTCTACGAGGAACTCGAACGCCTCGACGCCGCGGTGCAGCAGGGCGCCGGCAGCCCCTGAACCTCCCGGGAGGGCCGGGCTACCGGCCGGTTGCCGCCTCCTCCAACTCCACCCCCAGGCCGTTCGCCATGCGGTTCACGAAGCAGTAGTAGGAGGCCACCGCGCACGCGTCGTGGATGTCGCGGTCGGAGAGTCCAACCCGGCGGAGCGGCTCGAGATCTTCCTCCGCCAGGCTCCCCGGGGTCCGCGCCAGTTTGGTGGCGTAGTCGGCGAGCGCGCGATGGCGGGGCGAGAGCGAACAGCCCTCCGGGTCACGGCGCAGGGCATCCACCAGTTCGGGATCCCGGGTCAGCCGGAGAAGACCCCTCCGGTGATGCTCGATTCAATAGTGGCAGTCGTTGACCACCGAAACGGCGACCGCGATCAGCTCCCGTTCGGCGAGGCTCAGGCCCGACTCGCCCCGCATGAGGTGTTCATACAGGGACAGGTGGTGCTCCAGCGCTTCGGGATTCAGGCTGGACACCCTCAGGATGTTGTCCACCAGTCCGTCGGGCCGGCGATGGCGCCGATAGAGCTTCCCGAGCCGCCCCGCCTGCCCCTCGGGAGCGGTGGGCGGAACCATGTGAATCCAGGACATTCGAACGGGAGGCAGAACCTCCACGTAGGATACCGAGCGGATGCTGCAGATCGCGTGCGACGGTTCCTGCCTCGGCAACCCCGGACCGGGAGGGTGGGCGGCGGTGATCCTGACCGATGCCGGAGAGGAACGGGTCCTGTCGGGGGGTGAACCGCAGACCACGAACAACCGTATGGAGCTCACCGCCGCCATCCGGGCGGTGGAAGCGGTGCCGGAAGGAGCCGCGGCCACGGTGTTGTGCGACAGTCAATACGTGGTCAAGGGCATCACCCAGTGGCTTCCGTCCTGGGTCCGGCGCGGCTGGCAGACGGCGAACCGCCGCCCGGTCAAGAACGCCGACCTGTGGCGGCGGCTGGCCGCGGCGCGCGCCGGGCGGCCCGGGGTTCGGTTCGAGTGGGTCCCGGGTCACGCCGGCCACCCGGGAAACGAAAGGGCCCATACCCTCGCCTCGGAAGCGGCCGCCAGGCAGGGGCGGCAGGCGCCCGGGCCCAACCGGAGCGGCCGGCTCCTGTTCCCCAACGGATAGACTCGGGGCGTTCGTGCGCGAGTACCGGTTCCTTCAGGCGGACGTCTTCACCGACCGCGCGTTCGCCGGGAATCCGCTGGCCATCGTCACCGGCGCCGAAGGGCTGTCGGGCGAGGAGATGCAGCGGATCGCCGCCGAGATGAACCTCTCGGAGACCGCGTTCGTGCTGCCGCCGACCGATGTGCAGGCGCTCTGCCGCCTCCGCATCTTCACCCCCAATACGGAGCTTCCGCTGGCGGGCCATCCGGTCGTGGGGACCTTCTTCGTGCTCGCCAGGCGCGGAGAGCTGGGCCTCGGCGAGGCGCTCCGGAACCTCGGCACCGGCGTCCACCGCATCCACCAGGAGTGTGGCGCCGGGGTGTTGCCGGTGGACATCCGGGTCCGTGGAGGCGAAGTGGAGCAGGTCGTCATGACGCAGGCGCCCCCGCGCTTCTTCGCCGAACTCACCGATCGGAGCTCCCTCGCTGCCTGCCTCGGTATCGGCGCCGACGAACTCCTTCCCGACGGGCGGCCGGCGCAGGTCGTCTCGACGGCGCTTCCCCAGTTGATGGTGCCGGTGCGGTCGCTGCGCGGCATCGAGAAGCTCGAACTGGATCCGGCGGCGGCCCAGGCGCTGCTCAACCGCGACGAGATCGGCTCCGACTGCATGATGGTGTTCTCCACCCAGTGCGCCCGCGAAGAGAGCGCCGCGCACGCCCGGATGTTCGCTCCGGGACTCGGCGTGCACGAAGACCCGGCGACCGGCAGCGCCGCGGGCGCGCTCGGCGCCTGGCTGGTCCGGCACGGACTGGTGAAGGACGCTGACCGGGATCCGGTCCGCCTCGTCATCGAGCAGGGCTACGAGATGGGTCGTCCCAGTTCGATCCACGTGGAGGTCGAACGGGAGGGCGGGCAACCCTCGCTGGTCCGCGTCGGCGGGCAGGCCGTGGAAGTCGCCGAAGGGGTGCTGCGGATTCCGGACTAGCGGCGCGGCGGGGTCACGGAATGGTGATCCGCTCGCCCGGCAGCGGCGGCGTGTGCGCGGGGACCCGGTGGGCCCTCACCCGCTGCTCGAAGGCATAGCCGAGGGCCAGGAGCCGGGGCTCGCTGAACGCCCGGCCCAGGAACGAGATCCCCACCGGGAGCCCTCCGCCGGTGAACCCCGCGGGCACGATCAGGTCCGGAAACCCGCTCATGTTGGCGAGGCGCACGGGCGAGGGTCCGTAGAGGTCCGGCGGACGATCGATGAGCGCCGGACGCGTCGGAGAGGTCGGATAGACGATGGCGTCGAGGTTCTCCTGGTCCATCAGGCCTTCCACCAGGGAGCGGACCAGCGGGAGCGCGTGCTCCCGCACCGCGATGTGGGCGTAGTCCGTGACCTCCCCGCTGGCGTTCTCGCGCAGAAACAGGCTCCAGCGTCCCGGGTTGGGACGCAGGCCGTCGCCGTGGGAGGGGAGTCGCATGGAGCGCTCGACGAGGTCGTCGAGCGTCTGCGGATAGCCGTCACCCAGTCCTTGCAGGTATTCCGCGATCTGCTTGCGGAACTCCGGCCAGCGCACCGTCAGGTAGAAGTCGCTCTCGACCTCCAGCAGCCACTCCGGGAAGCGCACGTCCACGACCTCGGCCCCGGCGTCGCGCATCGCATCGAGCGCCGCCTCGATCGCCCAGTCGACCTCGCGGTCGGTGCCCATGAAGTCCCGGGCCACGCCCAGGCGCGCCCCCGACAGCGCCTCCGCGTCCAGGAACTGCGTGTAGTCGCCGTGGAACTGCCCGGCGCTGCTCGCCGTCGCCGCATCCGCCTCGTCCACGCCCACCATCGTTCCGAGCGAGACCGCCACGTCATACACGCTGCGCGCCATCGGTCCGCCGGTGTCGAAGGAGAGCGCCAGGGGCACGATGCCGTCGCGGCTCAGGAGCCCGAGCGTCGGTTTGAGGCCCGCCAGCCCGTTCGCCGTGGAGGGGCCGCGGATCGAGCCCCCGGTGTCCGAACCCAACCCGACAAAGCCGTACGCGGCCGCGACCGCCGCGCCGGTGCCACCGGAAGACCCGGCCGGGGTGCGGGTGGGATCGTGCGGGTTCCGGGTGATGCCGCCGAGCGAACTCATGGCGCCCCCGGAGGCGAACTCGCTCAGGTTCACCTTGGCCAGCACGATCGCGCCGGCCTCCCGCAGTTTCCGCACCACGAAGGCATCGTCGGGGGGCCGCGAATCCTGGAGCAGGAAGGACCCCGCGGTGGTGGGGATGTCCGCGGTGTCGAAGTTGTCCTTGAGGAGGACCGGGATGCCGTGCAGCGGCGAGCGGCGCCCCGACCGCTCCCGCTCGGCGTCCATTTCCCGGGCCCGCTGCCGGGCGTTCGGATTCACCGAGATGACGGCGTTGATCCGCGGCCCCTGGTCGTCGTAGGCCGCGATCCGCGCCAGGCACAGCTCGACGAGCCGCTCGGCGGTCAGGACGCCGGCATCCACCGCCTCGTTGATCTCGGCGATCGTGGCGGTAGTGAGGTCGATCTCGCGCGACTGCCCGGCATCGCTGCGGGCGGCGGACAGGAAGGCCAGGGCGGCGAGCGCCCCGGCCAGGAAGGGGGTCGGGAACGGCAGTGGACGGCGCATGGGGCCATCGTATCCGGCGGACCCGTTCGGGTGGATGACCGGGAAGGGAACTACTCGGGGGGTAACCGTCGCGCCGCGCGGCGCGCCAGTTGCTGGGGAAACGCAAACCTGCGGGCTGGCCGACAGCCGCAATGGCGCCGCTGGCGTTCCAAGCCGTACGCGCCTCCAGGCAGATCAGCCCGACGCGCTCTGCGGGCCTTCGGCCCGCGTGCCGGCCTGGAGACCGGCGTTCCAAGCCGGCGCGCGGTCAGTTCGCGGAGATGCGGAGGCGCGGGTCCTGGCGGAGCCGGGTGAGCGCTTCCGCCTCGAGCTGCCGCACCCGCTCCCGGGTGAGGTGAAGCTCGCGCCCGATCTCCTCCAGGTTGGCTTCCGGCCCGCCCAGAATGCCGAAGCGGCGCTTGAGCACGTGCTGCAGCCGGTCGGGGAGGTCCGAAATGGCATCCCGCACGTGCCGGCGCTGCTCGGCGTCGGTGACGCCCTCGATCGGGTTCAGCTGGTCCGGATCGGGAGTCAGCTGGATCCGCGGAGTCCCGTCGGGAACCAGCGGCGCGTCGAGCGAGTCGATCTGCGGCACCGAACGGAGCGCGTCGCGAAGCCTCTCCGGCGGCACGCCGATCTCGCGGGCGACGTCATCGGTGGAGGGGAACTGACGCTTGCCGCGGCGCGCCGGATCGTTCCGGTACCGCTGCTCGAGCTCCGCCCTCACCTTGGACGCCTTGCGATGGAGGTCCAGCTTGTTGATCGGGACCTTGATGGTCCGGGACTTCTGCGAGAGCGCGCGCCAGATCGCCTGGCGGATCCACCAGGTCGCGTAGGTGGAGAACTTGAGGTTCCGCTCGGGCTCGAACTTGCGGACCGCCTGCATGAGTCCGATGTTGCCTTCCTGAATGAGATCGCCCAGCGGGAGTCCCTTTCCCCGGGACTGCTTGGCGATGGAGATGACGAGGCGCAGGTTCCCCTCGATCATCTTCTCGCGGTTCTTGTAGAAGGCCGCGAGGTCCTGATTCGAAGGATCGTTGGAGCTCTCGATGTCCTGCCACGCCTTCTGCATGGCCCGGCTGTAGCGCTGCTCGTCGTTCTTGGTGAGCAGACGGTGCCGGTGCGTGTCGCGCAGATAGAGCCCCATCGAATCCAGATCACCGGTCTGGTGCGTGTCGGGAGCGAGACCGAGTTCGGTCGCCGCGTCTACCTCGTCCTCGGCGGACTCTTCCTCTTCCTCCTCGAGCTCGAACGTCTCGTCGACAAACTCGATGGTTTCGTATTCCGTACTCGTAGGGTCCATAACGCCCTCCAGATAACTCCTTGTTGGCCTACTTCGTGTCTATAGGGTGATAAGCACGCAGCGTGCCATCCTCACTGCTCCGACCGCTCCGTCTCCGAGCGGAACTTCTGGTCACCTCGTGACGAGGTGACTCACTCCTCCTCACCCATGGGTAAAGGAATAACGCCGCACCCGAACCAAGGGTTCCCTTCCCCGCGGATGGGACCTCGAATCGCCCCGGCGGGACCGAACGATTCGGCCCGACGTTTCAGTCGGACTGGCAGTCCGACTGGGGCGGCTCGGAGAGCGACAATCGCACGATGCTGGCGCTGGACTTCAACTCGTCCACCCAAGCGGAAATCCGCCGGTTCAGATCGCGCTCTTCAAGTATATTCCGAATCAGGCTCTCCACTTCAACCAAACTTGCGGGCGAGCCGGCGTCCAGGTCCGGGAGCAGCACGGTCCGGTAGTAGTCCTCGACGTCCCGCTGGGCCACCTGCACCAGCGGCCGGAAACGACGGTCCACGTAGCGGTCCACGATCAGTTCCCGCTCGATGCGCTTCCGCAGGTAGTCCTCGGCGACCCCGAGGCGCCGCAGCGTGGCGCGATAGTCCGCCGGGGTCGCGAACCGGTCCATGAGCGCCCGCAACGTCGCCTCGCTCTCTTCTTCCGACGGCGGCTCCTGGAGGTACCGGCGGGCCTCGTGCTCCATGAGCCTCGCGTCGATGAGGCGCTCCAGCGCTTCCTCGAGGGTCGGAGGGGGCGTCACCCCCGGCATCAGGGCGATGGCCTCCAGGACTTCCGAGTAGGTGATCGGTTCGCCGTTCACGACCGCGAGCACCCGGTCGACCCGCGCGGCGCCCGCTCCCGGTTGAACCTGTCCGCGCGCGTCCGAGTCACTGCCTCCGAAGACCAGCGGGACGGGACCGAGCACCAGTACGACGCCGAGCGCGAGGCGGACGGGCCAGCGGAAGCGGCGCTGGTGGGAGTTCAGGTTCCTCCCCGCGATTCGGGCGTGTCTGCGCACGGGGGCAGTCTGGCACAGCCGGGGCCGGTTGCCGGATTCCGGGCGAGGGACCGGGGCCACTCTTGCCGCGTGGGGTTGCGCCGTGCCGGCTGTTTCGGAGCAGAGCGATAGCTCTGCGCAGACCCCTTGAGCACGAGGGATGGAGGTCGGCGACAGCCGGCCCCATTCCTCGTAGCTCGGGAACCCGGCGTTCCAAGCTAGAACGCGTGGCCGATGGTGAAGTGCCACTGCCCCCGCGGGGCGTCGCCGATGTCGCCCAGACGGACTCCGTAGTCGAACCGGAGCGGTCCCAGCGGGGTGTTCCAGCGGAGCCCGGCGCCGACGTTGTGCCCCAGGTCCGGCAGGCGGAACGAACTCACCTCGCTGTAGACCCCGCCGTGATCGGAGAACACGGCGCCCCGGAGGCTTCCCACAATGGGGAACCGGACCTCGACGTTCCCTACGATGAGCATGTTCCCGCCGACCGGGTATCCGCTCGGATCGAGCGGTCCCGCGCGGTCCAGCTTGTAGCCGCGAAGGCTGGTAGCGCCCCCGGCGAAGAACCGCTCGGTGATCGGCACCAGGGCCGGCTCGTCCGCTCCCAGCGTCCACGCGAGGCCGAGCCGCCCGCTGACGGCAAGGACGACCGCTTCGCCGACCGGGAAGAACAGGTACTGCTGCCCCAGGCCCTTCACGAACGGCGCCCGGGATCGGAGGAGCGCCGATGACCACTCCACGTCCACGATTCCGAAACGGCCCCGGCGGGGATCCACCGGATCGTCGCGGGTGTCCGTGACCACCGAGGCCGAGACTGCCGACAGCCAGAGGTTGTCGGCGAAGTTCCGATCGATCTGGATGGGGTTGATCTTCAGGTTGAACAGCTCGCTGGTGGTCAGGTCGTAGCGCAGGAACACGTTTCGCCCCAGGATCCGGCGGGTCACCTGGACGCCGATGCCGGAGCGGATGAAGTCGAGACTCTCCCGGTCCTGCGACTCCCGGAACGCGCTCACGAAGATGGGAATCTCGCCCTCGACGCTCTCCGCCCCCCGGTAGGTGGCCACCATGCGCGTGCCCTTGAGCGAGAAACGGCCGAACAGGCTCAGTGTGTGACCCATCCCGAAGAGGTTGTTCCGGGTCCATTCGCCCTCGCCCCGGACCTGCTCGCGCTCGCTGTAGCCGGCGCCGTAGCCGATGCTGGTGCGGGGGCCCTCCACCACCCGGATCAGCACGTTCCGTTCGCTGATCGGTTCCTCGGGTTCCAGCAGGTTGACGTCCACGCTGCGGAAAATCCCCATGGACACGAGACGCCGGCGCACTTCCAGCAGATCGCCGCTCCCGAGCGCCTCCCCCTCCGCGAAGGGGAGACGGGAGCGGATCACCGAATCCCGCGTGGTGTCGAGGCCCGCGACGATGATGCCCCCGACCGTGAAGTAGCTCCCGGGGCGGATCCGGAAGACGACCTCCGCCTCGTGAGTGACCGGATCCACCGGGGCCTCGACCTCCACCAGCGCCTCCAGGTACCCCCGGTTCCGATGAAACGTCTCCAGGTCCTCGCGGGCATTCACGATCCCTTCAGCCACGTACGGCGAACCGGGCGCCAGGGCGGCCACTTCCGCCAGTTCCGCGTCGGTGAACGCCGCACTCCCCTCGAAACGCACCGCCGCGACGGAAGCGAGCGGACCCGGCTCGATCCGCACCCGGAGATCGATCGCAACGCCATCGTCCGCGGGCTCCCCGGGCCGGGGCGGGAGCGGCGCCACCTCGGCCTGGAAGTACCCCAGGCCACGGAGCGTCCGGCGCAGACTGTCGGTCAGCGCCCGCCACTCCTCTTCGCGGTAGGGGCGCCCGGGCCGCAGCGGCAACAGGACCTCGGCGACGGTGTCCGCCTCCGCGGGAGGCGCGCCCTCCGAGGAGACGGCGCCGACGACGTAGCGAGGGCCCGGGTCAGCGGAGAAGCGGAAGGTCCGGTGTCCCCCGCCGGCGCTCTCGACGCTCTCCACGGTGACGGCGCCGTCCCGCCGTCCCTCGCGCCGGAGTTCGTCGAGGAGCTCCTGCCGGGCCGCCTCGATCGCATCGAGCGTCAGGGTCTGTCCGGAAAGCCCGTCCACGACTCCCTGGGGGTCTCCCTGGGAAGCACCGAACCCCTCCACCTCCAGGGTGACTTCGGGGCCGCGGTCCACCGACAGCTGGACCTCCACATCCCCCGCGCCGGTCGGCCTCCAGTCGAGGCTAGCCGTGGCGAACAGGAACCCACGATCGCGGAGCCTTTCCTCCACCTCCGGCAGCCGCGCCGTGACGTCCGTTTCGATCCACGGATCGTCCCGCGAAACCCCCAGCGCGGAGACGAGGTCGCGGCCCAGTTCATCCTCCACCCCGAGGACCTCGATCGAGGCGACCCGCGCCCGCTCGGCGGCGGCGACCACCACCTCGAGCAGCGCGTCCCGCCCGTCCGGAACGCTCCGGATACTCACTTCCGCGCTCACGTAGCCGCGCGAGCGAAGCCAGTCTTCGCCGCGCTCGGCCCGGACCGGCAGATCGTCCGGAACGGACTCCCCCACCTCGAGACCGAGCGTCGCGATCAGGTTCAGGTCCTCGCCGGGGGGAGCGCCCTCGACGCTCAGACGGGCGATGCCGGGGATGGGGTCGAGTTCGAAGACAAGCCGCAGGTCCCCGCCCGGCGCTTCCTCCGACCGCACCCGGACGTCGCGGAAGCGGCCGAGCGCGAACACCTGTTTCACCGACTGACGCACGACGAGCGGCCGGAAGCGCGTTCCGGGACGGACCGAAATCAGCCGGGAGACCTCGTCGGGCACCGGTTCGGTGCTCCCGTCGGCCCAGCGGACGACGACCGAGTCCACCCGCCGCGACAGCGGATCGTCGGGCTGACCCGTCACGCCCTGCCCCCCGGCAGCGCCGCTCGCGGGCACCCCCGACAGGATGCCGGCAAGGAGAACCACCAGCGGGCCAACGCCCGCGTGGAGTGCTTTCAACACGGGCGGCGACGCACCCGCGGCGGGACTCCCCGAGGGGGCTTTCGCGGAGCCCCGCCGCGGGGGGGGGGTGCGGGGAGGGGTTCCCCCCCCCCGCGAAAAAAGGCGAGTCCAATCGCTCGGCGATTGGACTCGCCAGCCCGTGGTGGAAGCGCCCCGCACGCGCACGAGCCTCATGACTCCGCGTCAGAGCCGCCCAAGGACTCGTGCGGGGCGCTTTCACCACGGGCTGACTAGAAACTCCGGTGGAAGCGGACGTCGACGCCCAGCGAGCCGTCCTGATCCCGGGAGAAGATCCAGGAGACGGGGCCGCTCGGGGTGTACTCGACCACGATGATGGATTCCTCGGCGTCCGACAGGCTCGAGGAGTAGCGGACGTTGAGGTCCCGGGTCACCTGCTTGCCGAGCGTGACCCGCGCGGTCGGGTTGCTGAAGCGGCCGATCATGAAGGGATCGATGCTCACCCGGTCGATCCCGAACACCCGGCCGGCGCGCCGTCCGATCATGTTGCTGAGCTGCTGGCTCAACAGGCTCGCCGCCGAGGCGGCCGCGAGTTCGTCGTCGCTCGCCGCCGTCAGGAGATCCTGCTCCGGGGCGCCGGCGAGGAGTCTGAGGATGTCGGCCTCCCGCAGCGGCGGCTCGGAACTCAGGTTCGCGTCGATCTGCTCCGCGGTTCCCGTCGCCGCGAGCCGCACCCGGTAGCTGCGGACGCTGGTCTCCGCCTCGATCTCGAACACCGGCTGGATCCCCTCGGGATCGATGAAATCCGCCCGGCCGTCGACGATCTGGAAGCGATGCGCGCCGAAGTAGACCTCTCCCCCGACGAGGTCGGCGCGGCCCAGCACCGCGGGTGATCCGGCCGTCCCGCGCAGGCCGAAGTCCGCCGCGGCATCGAGCTGGAAGATGGAGTTCCGGACCGCGAAGGGAGAGTCCGTCTCCACCTGGACGTCCATCCGCAGCTCGTCCAGAAACCCGCTCGACTCGGTTTCCTCGGAGCGCGCGACGCTGTTGACGTCGGCGAGGATGCTGGCGAAGAACTCGTACTCGCGGCTCCAGACCGCCTGATCGAGGGTCACCTCGCCGGTCAGCAGCCGGCCGCTCTGGTCGCCCAGGAGCCGCAGGTCGGCATCCACGGTCGCGCTCAGGTCACTCGGATAGCGGAAGCTGGAGCCGGTGAGCTGGACGCGCAGGTCGGTGGCGGCGAACTCCGCGTCCTCGACCGAGATCGAGCCGGAGACGACGGCGTCGCCGCCGCCCATGCGGCCGATGACTTCCGCGATCCGCAGCGTCCGCTGGTCGAAGTCAACGGTGCCCTCCACGTCGCTCAGGGCGTGCGGAAACCCTTCGACCCGGAAGGAGCCGCCCCGGATCGTCCCGGTGCCGAGGACCTCCGGCTCGGTCCAGGGACCGACCACCGCGGCTTCGAGACCGAACTCGCCGTCCGCGGCGAGCCAGGGCACGAAGGGCGCGGTCGCGAGCAGCGACGTCTGCCCGAGGAGCGAGAGGTCGAGCAGCTCGTCGTCCAGCCCGATGGACCCCGCGAGGGCCAACTGGCTGTCGCCGTGCAGGAGGCGGAGACCCTCGAGGTGCACCCGCGCGTCCTCCAGGCGAACGGTCGTCGGACCACCCGTTTCGGCGACGAAGTCCGGCGCCGTGATCCTCAGCGTCTCGAGAGTCGCCGCGCCGGTCATCCATTCGTCGAGCGGGTCCTCGATGTGGAAGTCTCCGGACCCGCCGACCACAATCGAGAACCCCCGCTCGGCCGGCGCGTCGAACAGGATCGGGGCGACGTCGACCCCCCGGATCGTGACGGTGCCGGCGCCGTCGGTGCCGAGCGGGACCCGTCCCTGCATCCGGAACGACGCGGCGCCCGAATCGAGGGCCCCGGTGCCCTCGAAGTCCTCGCCGTGGACGGACCCCCGGATGTCGCCCGGGCCGAGAGACAGGCCGAGGACCGCGGCGTTCGGCACCCGGGCCTCGAGCAGGAGTTCCGGAACCAGCAGATCGCCGCCGACTTCAAGGCGGAAGTCGGAGCGGATGGAGATCCACTCCGGCGCCAGACCGGGCGTCAGGGGGTAGTCGCTTCCCGTGACCTGGCCCTCCATCTCCCAGTCCACGAGGCCGATGTCGAGGGCCCCTGCGGCGGCGCCTTCCCGGAAGACGCCGCTCATGGGAGCCAGCCGGGCGGTGTCGCCATCCATGTCCCAGGTGATGGCCACCTCGTCGAAGGGTTGCTCCAGGACGTGCCCGTCGGAACCGACCACGGATCCCCCTCCCGTATAGCGCTCGTCCCGCCGCACGGTGTGGCTGCGGCCGGTGGTGACGCCGTCCGCCTCGAGGTCCCACTCGAGGAAATCGATGATCTCCCGGGCGTCCCATCCCTCCCAGTCGGCGTCGAACTCCATGTCCGGAAACTCGACGGCGGCGCGGTCGAAGACTCCCGAGGCCGAGATCCTGCCCTCGCCGAACCGCGCGTTCAGGCTGTCGAGGAAGATCGCGTCGCGCTCGATCCTCCCGGTCGCAATCAGCGTTTCCGTATGGATCGCGGAGAACCGCAGCGACTGTCCCTCGACTTCTCCCTCCAGCACGAGATCGGGCCAGCGGCCGCGGACGATGCCTTCGAACCCGCCGGCGCCGGAAACGTCCCACCAGGTCGTCTCGGGATCTTCCCCGAAGAGCACCCGGCGCAGCTCCTGCTGCATGGCATCGGCCTCCGCCGACTCTCCCGCCAGTGCCGTCGCCTCGATGCTCGCGTTCCCGGTTCGTGGATAGCGGCCCTCCAGGGAGCCGCGGAAGGCCTCGCCCTCCAGGACGACGCGGTGGATGTCGGTCACCGTGTCATCCATGCGCAGGTCGGTCTCGAAGCCGAGCGGCAACTCCCCCGGCGCCGTCTCGTCCGGCAGGAGTCCGGTGGCCTGAATCGTCCCGGTCATCAGTCCCGGGTCGGCGAACGGCATCCGCAGGTCCGCGTCGAGCGTCACCTGCGAACGAATCGTGGTCGGCGTTCCGAAGATGCCCTCGAGGGCGGGCGCCAGCGCTCCGCCCTCGACGCTGAGGAGGATCTCCGCCGGGTTCTCCTCCCGCGGCTGCACCTGGAGCAGCCGCAACGTGGCCGGTCCCTCGGACGCGAGTCCCTGCGAGGAGAGGATTTCGACGCGCTCGGGATCCCAGTGCACGACTCCGGTCCAGTCCCGGAGGGGAACGCCGAAGAACCGGCTCCGCGGCAGGGCGAAGTCGCCGTCGATCGCCAGCCCGTTCTCCTGAAACCCCGCCGTTCCCTCGAACTCGAGCCAGGGGTCCCCCGCGGTGTCCATTCCCTCGAACTCGAACAGGAAACGGCCCAGACGGCCGGCGTCCCCGCCGCCGACCATGCGCAGGCGGCCGTCGAGGTCGTTGGCCATGTCCATGGTTCCGTCGAAGCGCACCTCGAGCAGGTCGGAGCGGAGCTCGAGGAAGTCGAAATGGAGGTCGTTCCCCCGGATCCGGAAGTCCGACGACAGCGCCATCGGAAGGTCCGGCCGCTCCCAGAGGCGGATCACGCCCCAACCGGACCGGATTTCGCCGTCCACGCCTCCCTCGTCGGCGGTCCGGAGGCTGAAGGCGACATCGTCGGCGCGGACCTCCCACGGCGTCGGCCGGTTCCGGTAGCCGATCGTGGTGCCGGACACCGAGATCCGGTTCGAGGAGAACGACAGCCGGGCGGCCACCGCCTCGATGGCCGGTCCCAGGGGAGCGGACTCCGGCCGCGGTTTGCCTCCGTCGTCGAGACCCCAGAGGCCCACCCCCTCGACGTCGAGGCTCTCGAGGTGGAGGCGCGCCGGAAAGAACGAACGCCAGCTCAGGCCGCCGCGGATCCGGTCGATCGAAAAGGCCGGAGGCGGCGGACCGATGTCGGTGGGCTCCCTCCCGATCTGGAGTCCGCGCAGGACGAACGCGCCCTCCCGAACCGAGAACTCGAAGCCGCTCGCCGCGACCGGGCGGCCGAGGACAGCGCTGAGCCGGCCGGTGACATAGGCGCCGAGACGCTGTGGATCCAGGCTCGACACCACCCAGAGGATCACCCCGAGGGACACCGCCGAGGCGGCGCCGGCGCCCGCCAGTACCAGCCAGAACCGGCGGTTTCGGCGGTTCGGAGCGGGAGCGGTCACGCAGATTCCGCGGGCTCCACGACGAACAGGAGTTCGCCGCCCTCCATGGGAGTCCCCCGGGCAGCCCTCATGTTAGCGATGACCCCGCTCGCGGGGGCCCGGATCTCGTTCTGCATCTTCATCGCTTCGAACACCAGCACGCCGTCGCCGGCGGCGACCTGCTCTCCCTCCTCCCGCAGGAGGCGTACCACCTTGCCCGGCATCGGGGTGCGCACCTCGGAGCGTCCGCCCGCCGTCCCGCCGGCCGCCGAGCCGCTCCGCCGGGAACCGCCCGCCGCACCCCGGTCCGTCGCGAGCCGATAGGTGTGTCCGGCGATCTGGACCACCAGTTCTCCGGTCCGCTCGCCGCTGACGCCGGCCTCGACCGTGCGGCGGCCGTTCGTGATCGTCCAGCCGCCGGGCGTCTCGCGAGCGACCAGCTCTCCGCCATTCCCTTCGATCCCGACCCTCAGGGCGCCGCCCGCCGCCCGCACCTCGACCCGGCGGTCCTTGCCGTCGAGGGAAAGGGTGCGCCGCACTACAGCCGTTCCCGGTGCGCATCGGCGACGCCGGCGAGCCGCCACCGGGACGGGGGCGCGCCGGATGCGTTCGAGTTCGCGCCCTCGCGCCACCACAGCTCGGCGGCCGCCGCCGCGAGCGCCAGGGGCGCGAGTTCGGCCCGCGCCGCGGACTCGCCGTCCACTCCGTTCCGGCTGAGGGCGCGCCAGTGCCCGGCGACGAACGAGGTGTCGAACTCCCCGCTGCGGAAGGGGGCGCTGGCCAGCACCCGCTCGAAGAAGGGAAGGGTCGAGGCGACGCCGACGAGCCGGGTTTCCCGGACCGCCCGGAGCGCCCGTTTCCGGGCCGTCTCGCGGTCGGGCCCCGAAACGATGATCTTGGCGAGCAGGGGGTCGTAGTGCGGGGACACCACGCTGCCCGAAACGATCCCGGCGTCGCAGCGGACTCCCGGACCCGCGGGGGGGCGGAACTCCCGGATGCGGCCGGTGGCCGGGACGAAGCCGGCAAACGGATCCTCCGCGGTGATCCGGAGCTCGATCGCCGCGCCGCGGAGCGAGACCCCGGACTGCGCGAAGCCGAGCGGTTCGCCGGCGGCGACCCGCAACTGCAGCGCGACGAGGTCCAGTCCCGAGACCAGTTCGGTCACCGGATGCTCGACCTGGAGCCGCGCGTTCATTTCGAGGAAATGGAAGCGCCCTTCCGGATCGAGCAGGAACTCGACGGTCCCGGCGTTCCGGTAGCCGGCGCCGCGCGCCAGACGCACGGCCGCTTCCCCCATCCCGGCCCGCAGTTCCGGAGAGATCGCGGGCGAGGGGCTCTCTTCGAGCAGTTTCTGGTTCCGGCGCTGGATGGAGCAGTCACGCTCGCCCAGGTGAACGACGGAGCCGAAGTCGTCGCCGAACACCTGGATCTCCACGTGACGCGGGTTCTCCACGAAGCGCTCGAGGAACACCCGGGCGTCTCCGAAGGCCGCCTCCGCTTCGGACTGCGCTTCCCGCAGGGAGTCGGAGAAGTCCGACGGATCCCGCACCAGCCGCATTCCCATGCCCCCACCCCCGGCGGCGGCCTTGATGAGCAGCGGGAACCCGATCCCCGGGGCGGCGCGCTCCGCGTCCTTTCCCGAGACGATGTCCGAGCCCGGGACGACCGGGACCCCGGCCTCGACCGCCGCCGCCCGGGCCGCGGCCTTGTCCCCCATCCGGCGCATGGCCTCGGGAGGCGGTCCCACGAAGACGAGGCCGCGCTCGGCGCAGCGCGCGGCGAAACCGCCGTTCTCCGCCAGGAACCCGTAGCCCGGATGGAGGGCCTCGGCCTCCATGACCCGCGCCGCCTCGATGACCCGCTCGCCGTTCAGGTAGCTGTCGCCCGAGGCCGCTCCCCCCACCTCGAAGGACTCGTCGGCCAGCCGCACGTGCAGGCTGTCCCGGTCGGCCTCGGAGTGCACCGTGACCGGGGAAACGCCGAGGTCGCGGCAGGCCCGGATGATGCGGACCGCGATCTCACCTCGGTTGGCGACGAGGACGCGGCGGAACATCAGGCTGTCGGCGTCCCGCCGTCAGAGCGGGATGTTGCCGTGCTTCTTCGGAGGGTTCCGGTCGCGCTTGGTGGCGAGCGACGCGAGGGCGGTGGTCAGTTTGCGGCGGGTGCTCCGCGGCAGGATGACCTCGTCCACGTATCCCCGCTCCGCCGCCACGTACGGGTTCGCGAAGCGCTCGCGGTAGGCGGCCACCCGGCCGGCCCGCTCCGCGTCGGCATCCTCGGCCGCCTCCAGTTCCCGCCGGTAGAGGACGTTCACGGCGCCCTCCGACCCCATCACGGCGATCTCGGCGTTCGGCCAGGCGTAGTTGAGGTCGGTCCGGATGTGCTTGCTCGCCATCACGCAGTAGGCGCCGCCGTACGCCTTGCGGGTGATCACGGTGACCTTGGGAACGGTGGCTTCCGCGAAGGCATAGAGCAGCTTCGCCCCGTGCCGGATGATGCCGCCCCACTCCTGCTGGGTCCCCGGCAGGAAGCCCGGCACGTCCTCGAAGGTGACCAGCGGGATGTTGAAGGCGTCGCAGAACCGCACGAACCGGGCGCCCTTCACGGAGGCGTGGATGTCCAGAACCCCGGCCAGCACCGCCGGCTGGTTCGCCACGATGCCCACCGGAGCCCCGGCGAGCCGCGCGAAGCCGACCACCAGGTTCCCGGCGTGGAGCGCCTGGACCTCCAGGAACTCGCCGTCGTCCACCACCTCGCCGATGAGGTCCTTGATGTCGTACGGCTGGTCGGGCTGCTCGGGAACCAGCTGGTCCAGCGAGGGGACTTCCCGGTCGGGCGGGTCCGCCGAGGGACGCCGGGGGGGCTCCTCCAGGTTGTTCGACGGCAGGAACGCGAGCAGTTGCCGGATCAGGCCGAGGCAGTCCTCGTCGCTTTCCCCCAGGAAGTGCGCGTTCCCCGAGACCGCGTTGTGGGTCTCCGCCCCGCCGAGGTCCTCCATCGTGACTTCCTCGTGGGTCACGGCGCGGATCACGTCCGGCCCGGTCACGAACATGTAGCTGGTGCCGCGGGACATGATCGTGAAGTCGGTGATGGCCGGGGAATAGACGGCGCCCCCCGCACAGGGTCCGAGGATGGCCGAAATCTGGGGAACGACTCCCGACGCCAGCGTGTTCCGCAGGAAGATGTCGGCGTAGCCGGCGAGCGAGACCACCCCCTCCTGGATGCGCGCGCCCCCGGAGTCGTTCAGCCCGATGATGGGAGCGCCCTGCCGGACCGCGAGGTCCATGGTCCGGCAGATCTTCTCCGCGACCGCCTCGCTCAGCGAGCCGCCGAGGACCGTGAAGTCCTGCGCGAAGAGGTAGGCGAGGCGGCCGTCGATCCGGGCGTAGCCGGTCACGACGCCGTCCCCGGGGTAGCGCTGCCCGTCGAGGCCGAAGTCGCGGGAGCGGTGCTCGACCAGCCTTCCCGTCTCCTCGAAGGACCCGGCGTCCACGAGGGTCGCGATCCGCTCGCGCGCCGTCAGCCTGCCGGAACGCCGCTGGCGCTCGTAGCGCGCGGCGCCGCCGCCTTCCTCGGCGCGGCGGTTCCGCGCCTCGAGTTCGGCGAAGGCCGCCGGACGCCCTTCGGACTTCGGTGCCACCCGATCCGGAGGATCAGGTGACCCTCGCTGCCTCCCAGTCCTTCAGGAAACGCTCGAGGCCGATGTCCGTCAGCGGGTGCCTGATGAGCAGGTCGAGCACCTTGGCGGGCATGGTGGCGATGTCGGCTCCGAGCCGCGCAGCCTCCACGACGTGAAGGGGGTTCCGGATGCTGGCGACCAGGATCTGGGTGGCGAAGCCGTAGTTGTCGTAGACCTCCCGGATGTCGGCGATCAACTGCATGCCGGGAGCGGAGATGTCGTCGAGCCGGCCGACGAAGGGGCTCACGATGTAGGCGCCCGCCTTGGCCGCGAAGAGCGCCTGCGGAACGCTGAAGCAGAGGGTCACGTTGACGCGGATCCCTTCCTCCTTCAGCTCGCGGACCGCGCGCAGGCCGTCGGGCGTCAGCGGGCACTTGATGATGACGTTCGGGGCGATGGTCGCGAGCTCGCGGCCTTCGGCCACCATCCCGGCGGTGTCGGTCGAGAGGACCTCCGCCGAGACGTCGCCGGGAACCAGCGCCGCGATGCGGGTCAGGATCTCCCGGGGATCTCCCGTCTCCTTCGCCATGAGCGACGGATTCGTCGTGACGCCGTCCACGAGCCCCATCGCGGCGGCCCGGGAAATCTCGTCAACGTTCGCGGTGTCAAGAAAGATCTGCATGCGCGCCCGGCACCTCGTCAATCCGGAATTCGGCCCGGAGTCCAAGTCCCCAAACCCGACGCAATTCTACCGGTTGGCGGCACGAGTGACGGGGCGTTTCCGCCCGTCACGAGAATGGCGGAAACGGCCTGGAACGCCGGCTTCCGCCGGCACAGCGGCCCGCGGGGCCGCGGGCGGTTCGCCGCTCACCCGAATGGACGGACGCGCACCCGCGCCATCCCGGCGAATGAGATCCGTCCCGCCGCCCGCCTGCGGCGGGCTGTGCCGGCTGAAGCCGGCGTTCCAGGCCGGCAGCGCCATCACGGCGGCTGGGCGGTCCTCCGGAGTGCGTCGGGGCTGCTCACCTCGGGTTCACTCTCTGGCTGTCGGAGGGGAGGCTCTCGTTCGGGGGGTCGGCGCCGTCCACCGCCGTGACGGCGTAGCGGTAGGCGCCCCGCGGATCGCGCGCCGCGTCCGTGTAGCTCGTCTGCTCGACCAGCGACTCGGTCAGCCGCTGGAAGCCGGTGCCGTCCGGGCCGGAGCGGTAGACGTGGTACCCGGCGACGTCGGTGGACGCCGAGTCCCTCCAGCTGAGTTCGGTCGCCTCGCTTCGCCAGAAGAGGCGGAGGTCCGACGGCGGGACCGGCGGGAAGACGTCGAGCGGGGTAACGCACTCCTCGGCGGACATCGGTCCCACGCTCAGCGCCCCCGCTCCGGCGCCGGGGACCCGGATCGGGATCGGGGTCCACGGCGCCTCCCCGGCTTCGGGTTCCTCGGGCATGGGCGCCGCGTCCCCCGCGGGATCCCCGGGCTCCGCTTCGGATGGCTCAAGGGCGCCTGCCTCGTCGGTCCCGCCCGGAACTCCCGTTTCGGCGGCGTCCCGGTCCGGAGTCGGGGCCTCCGCCGCGCTCTCGCCCCCCTCGGGAGCGGCCGGCGCGACGGGTCCGGGGTCGGGGAGCACCCGCTCCTCCGCGGCCCCCGCCACGACCAGCCGGGCGCTATAGCAGACATCTTCCCCCCAGACCACGTCGGCATCCGTCTGGCTCGGGCCGAAGGACCGTCCCAGCCGTTCGGACTCCTCGCCGCGCCTCCGGAAGACCTCGAAGACGGGGTCCGCCACGGGCGCCTCGCCCAGGGCGCCGCGAGGGTCCTGCCAGCGGATGGTCAACTCCCGCGGCCCGACCTCGACGAGAACGCCCTCTACCGCCGGCAGCGGGCCGGTGACGTCGAGCGACTGGAGCTCGCTCTCCTCGCTCGCCCCGCCGCGCGCCTCGTAGCGAACGGTGATCTCCAGGCGGCGGCCGATCCAGTCAGGTTCCACCGGCAGCTCGAGAACCTGTTCCTCCCCGGGCACCTCCGACTCGATCTCGGAAAGCACTTCGAACCCGAGCTCCTCGTAGTCGAGGAGGGTTCCCTCGGGTTCGGGCTCCGCCTCCGCCTCGGGTTCCGGTTCGGGTTCCGCCTCGGCGTCCGCCTCGGGTTCCGGCTCCGGGGCCTGCTCCGGAGTCTCGCCACCGGCCTCCTCCCGGGCCGGCTCTCCGGAGCCGGGCGCTTCCTGGGTGGCGTCGGGCTCCGGTTCGGGCTCCCCCTGCGGCTCGGGCTCCCCCTCCGGGGTCGGATCCGGCTCCGGGTCCGTTGCCGCCTCCGCGGGGGGAGCCCCGCCGGCGGGGGGCTGTTCTTCCGGCGGTACCGGCGGCTCATCGGGTTCGGGCGCCGCGCCCGGGGGTGCCTCCTCGGGCGGCGAGTCCCCCGTCTCCGGAGGCGCGGCATCCGGCGCGGGCGTTTCTTCCCCGGGGCCGGCCGCTACGGTCTCGAGCTCCGCCGCTTCCGTCGCGGATCCCTCATCCGTCCCGGCGCCCTCCGGTTCGGGAGTCCCGGCAGCGTCCTCGTCTCCGGAGGGGGTGGCCTCGGGTTCCTCTTCGTCCTCTTCCTCCGGCCGGCGCTGCGCGGCGCGCTCCTCCGCGGCGAGGGCGTGGAGGTCCACGATCCGGTAGGACACGATCGCCCGGCGGAGCCGCAGGTCCGCGGGGTCGCCCCCGGAGTCCAGACGGGGCGCGAACCACCGCACCACGACCGCCCCGTCCTCCTGCCGGAGCGGCAGGACCCGAGGCGTCTCCGGGTCCACCTGAAGCGGCGCGAGCGGCGGACCCCGGCGGCCGCAGCCGCCGGCGGCGGCGATCAGGACGAACGCGAGCGCGGCGAGCGTCTTCATCGAGCCCCGGCGGTCGGCGGCAGCCGGCGCGCCGTCAGAGGATGAACCGCGACAGGTCCTCGTCCTCCACGATTCCCTCGAGCGTCCGCTTGACGTAGTCCCGATCGATCGTCCAGTTCTTGTCGTCGAGATCGGGGGCATCGAAGAGGAGTTCCTCAAGGACCTTTTCCAGAATCGTATGGAGCCTTCTCGCTCCGATGTCCTCGGCGCGCTCGTTGACCTGGGCCGCAACATCGGCGATCTCCGCGATTCCGTCCTCCTGGAACGAGATCGTGACGCCCTCGGTGGCGAGCAGCGCCTCGTACTGTTTGAGGAGCGCCGATTCCGGCTCGGTCAGAATCCTCCGAAAGTCCTCGACGGTCAGCGGGTCCAGTTCCACCCGAATCGGGAATCGGCCCTGGAGTTCCGGGATGAGGTCCGATGGCCGGTTCTCCTGAAACGCTCCGGCGCCAATATAGAGGATGTGGTCCGTCCGGAGCGATCCGTAGCGCGTCGAGACCGTCGAGCCGTCGAGGAGGGGCAACAGGTCCCGCTGCACGCCTTCCCGGGAGACGTCGGGTCCGGGAGAGTCGTGGGGACTCGCGACCTTGTCCAGCTCGTCGATGAAGATGATCCCGTGCTCCTCGGCCCGCTCGAGCGCCAGCCGTGACAGCTGGCGGCGGTCCACGAGGCGTTCCTCCTCCTCCTGGGCGAAATAGTCGAGCGCCTGCGGCACGACCATCTCCGTCTTGCGATACCGCGGCCCGAAGACCCCCCGCAGCATCTCGGAGGTATTGACGTCGAGGTCCTCGCCGGGACCGGAGAGGGCCTCCAGGAACGGGGCCGGCGGTTCCCGCACCTCCACCTCGACCGACCGGTCCGCGAGTTCCCCGCGCCGCAACCGCTCGCGCAGCTTCTCCCGGCTGCGGCGGGCGCGCTGCACGTCTTCCGCCTCCGGGTCGTCGAGCCCGTCGCCGAGCGCCACGTCGAGGTCCTCGAGCGAAGTTTCCTCGCCGGTGAACCGCTCCGCGGGCGCGGGCGGCAGCAACACGTCGAGGAGCCGCTCCTCGGCGTTCCGTTCCACCTGGTCCCGGACCTCCTCGAGCAGCTCCTCGCGGAGGATCTCGACGGAGACCTCCACGAGGTCCCGAACCATGGACTCCACGTCGCGCCCCACGTAGCCCACTTCCGTGAACTTGGACGCCTCCACCTTCACGAACGGGGACCGGGAGAGCCGGGCCAGCCGCCGCGCGATCTCCGTCTTCCCCACTCCCGTGGGCCCGATCATGATGATGTTCTTGGGCGCAATCTCCTCGGCCAGCTCGGGCTCGATGTGAAGACGGCGGGCCCGGTTGCGGAGCGCCACGGCCACCGCCCGCTTCGCCGCCGCCTGACCGATGACGAAGCGGTCCAGGTCCTCGACGATCTCGCGCGGCGTGGGATCGCCGATGTCAGCGGCAGGTCCCTTGCCCACGGGGGGGAGATACTCGACCAGAAGTCACACCTCTTCGTAGATCACCTGACCGTTCGTGTAGATGCAGATGCCGTCGGTGACGCGCATCGCCTCCTCGGCGATCTCCCGGGCGGTGAGTTCGGTGCGGGACGCGAGGGCGCGCGCCGCCGCCATCGCGAAGGGCGCGCCCGCGCCGATCGCCATGATGCCGTCGTCGGGCTGCATGAGGTCGCCGTCGCCCGAAAGCAGGAAGACGTGGTCCTTGTCGGCAACGAGGAGCAGGGCATCCAGATGGCGGAGCACCCGGTCGGTGCGCCAGTCCTGGGCGAGCTCCACGCACGCGCGTTCCAGGTTCCCCCGGTGGGCTTCGAGCTTGGTCTCGAACTTCGCGAACAGCGCCTGGGCATCCGCGGTGGCGCCGGCGAAACCGGCGAGGATCGCTCCGTCGCTCATGCGGCGCAGCTTGCGCGCCCCGTGTTTCACCACGATGTCCCCCAGGGTGACCTGCCCGTCGGCGGCGAGCGTCGTACTCCCGCCGCGGCGGACAGCCAGAACGGTCGTTGAGTGGAACGGGGAGGGCACGGAACTGCTGCGGAGCCCCCGCGGACCTGGACCATCGCAATGCCGCGCGCGCACCCCGCCGATACCCGGGCGCCGCATGCGGTCTTCCACACGGGGCAGTCAGGCAGTATAGCCGGGGCCCAATTGCCTGTAATGGGCGGATGACAGGCCGCCGGCGGCCCTTCGCGGGGGGTCACCGCGCGCCGTTACCCTTGGCCGATGAGGTTGCTCCTTGGCGTCGTCGTCGTCAGCGGCATCTACGACGTGCTCCTGGGCGGCGCGCTGCTCTTCGCCCTCGACGAGGTCCGGCAGTTGTTCGGCACCGAGCCGCCCCGCTTCCCGATCCACGCGAACCTGAACGGACTCTTCGCCCTCGCGGTCGGCCTCGGGTACTTCGCGATCCTGAGGAACCTGGAAGCGAACCGCTGGTACATCTGGCTCATGGGACCCGTGCTCAAGGGGGGCGGGGCCCTGCTCTTCGTGCTGGACTTCCTGCTCAGGGACTCCCCGGCCCTGTTCCTGGCGTTCGCCGCTTCGGACGGTCTGCTGGCCGCCGTAACGGCGGTCGCGCTGGTCGGCTCATCCGGGAGAGACCGCGGCGGCAAGGGGGTGGCCGCTCCGCTGTAATTTGGCGTAACGTATTCAAAACAGGGGACGAACAGGGTGTCCCGAGATGGTTTCGAGGCAATAGACTCCCCTGCTTTCGCTGCGCATGGACTCCTGGGAGCTGTTTCGCCGCCTGGTGGCGGCGCGTCCGGACGATCCCCTGTGGGGAGTTCTGTTCCGGCGCTGCCGAGCCCTCATCGGGGTGGTCGTGCACGCGCGCTTTGCGGGCCGCCGGCGCATGGATCGCGGCGCCGTGGACGACCTGTCGCAGGACGTCATGGAGCGGCTCGTCTCCGACGGGCGCCGGGTGATCCGCAGCTTCGCCGGGAGGCGCGAGGAGACGTTCGAGGTCTTCATCCGCCGGATTGCCGAGAACATCGTTCGGGACCAGTTCCGGCGCGACGGCTACCGGCGACACGTCGAGCAGTCCTTTCCGGCCGATGAGGCGTGGCGGCTCGAAGCGGCGCTGGCGGAAAGCCCGATCGAAGATACGGGTGACGATCCGGAGGCCGCCGTCCGGATGCGGGAGATGAACGAGTGCGTCGAGACGATCCTGCGGCGGATCTCCCTGGACGAACGCCAGCAGGCCCTGAACCGGCTGCTGTTCCAGCTCTACTTCCGGGACCGCTGCAGCATCCCGCAGATCGCGCGCCTGCGGGCGGTGCCGCTCAGCGCTTCCTCGGTGGGCCGCCGGATCACGCTGATCAAACGGGCGCTCCGCACCTCGCTCGCCGGGCGCCGCCACCGAACGGAAAGGCGGCCCGCGGCGTCGCGCCGGGTGCGAGCGGAGAGAACAGGCCCCGGCTAGTCCGCCGGACTCCGCCCGCTCGCGGGGTCTGGATCACCGGCCGTCAGTCCCACCATCAGGTCCATGACATTCGTCCCCGTGGGGCCGGTGACCAGCAGGTCGCCCGTTGCCCGGAAGAGGGACCAGGAATCGTTGTTCCGGAGCGCGGTCGCCGGATCGAGGCCTCGCTGCCGGGCCCGGCTCCACGACGTTCCGTCCGCGAAGGCCCCGGCCGCGTCCGTGGGGCCGTCGGTGCCGTCGGTCCCCGCGGCGAGCAGCGCGGCTCCGGAAACGCCCTCCAGCTGCCGCGCCGCCACCAGCGCGAACTCCTGGCTCCGTCCCCCGCGGCCGTCTCCCGTCACCTTGAGGGTCAGCTCTCCCCCCGCGAGCAGCGCCGCCGGCGCCGGTTCCGAACCAAGGGCGGCCAGGCGGTGCGCGAACCGGCGGGCGGTGTGGTGGACCTCGCCCGCGAGGTCCCGGCCGAAGACCTCGGTGCGGTAGCCGAGCCGGGCCGCTTCCTCCCCGGCGGCGCGGAGCGAATGGAAGTTGCTGGCCACGATGTGGTGGGGAACCGCTTCGCCGGGCGCATCGGGTGTCTCCGGAACCGCCCCGGCGACGCCGGCGCAAAGGCGGTGGATCACCGCTGGCGGGACCCGCTCCGCCAGGCCGAACTTCTCGAGCACTCCCAGCGCATCGCCGAACGTCGTGGGATCGCCCGTGGCCGGCCCGGAACCGATGGAGGTCAACTGGTCGCCGATCACGTCGGAGATCACGAGCGCCCCGGCTCGCCCCGGCGGCAGCAGGGGGATGAGCCCGCCGCCCTTGACCGCGGAGAGGTGTTTGCGGACGGTGTTGATCTCGTGGATGTCGGCGCCGCAGGCGAGCAGCAGGGAACTGACCCGCGACTTGTCTTCCAGGGTGATGCCCGCCGCCGGCGCCACCAGCAGCGCCGACGCCCCCCCGGTCAGCAGCACCAGGACCCGGCCGCGCTCGCCGCTCTCCCGAAGGTCCGCGAGCAATCGCTCCGTCGCCGCGACCGAGTGGGCGTCCGGGACCGGATGTCCCGCCTCCTCGACCGCCACCCCGGGCACCTCGAGCCGGTGACCGTGCTTCACGATGATCCTCCCGCCGACGGCCTCCCCGCCGAGCCCGCGCCGGACGCCCCTGGCGAGCGCGGCGGCCGCCTTGCCGGCCCCGAACAGGAAGATCGGTTCCCCCTTCGTCCGCGGGGGAGGCAGCAGGGGACGGCCCCGGAAGGTCCAGCCGGACGCCGTATCTCCCCGGAGGTCCCGTTCGAGGATCCGCTCCGGATCGGCGGCGCGGAGCGCCGCCCGGTGAATCTCCAGGAGGTCAGCGCGCAGCCGATCGGAAGGCGGCGGCGGAGCGGGCGGAGCCTTCATTCGTCTCGCGGTCAGCGGGCCGGGAACCCCGCCGGGGCCGTTAGAGTGGCGCGATGAACCGGCCGGCGGGCACGAACGGACCGAACCCGAAGCGCTGGCACTTCGTAGTGGCTCTTGCGCCCATCGTCCTGGCGGCGCTCGCCCTCGGCGGACTCCTCCTGTTTCACTGCGGAGGGGGCTGAGGACGCGGCGGGCACGGCGGCGGTCGCGAAAGGAGAAAACATGTCAACCAGTCAATGGTACGTAGCCGAAGGAGGCCGGACGCTCGGCCCGTTCTCGACGGCCGACGTCCGGCAGTCCCTCCAGAGCGGCCGCTGGACCGCGGGCACGCTGGTGTGCCCGCTCGGAGAAAGCTCCTGGACGCCGGCCTCCGATGTCCCGGAGCTGCGGACCGGCATCGGTAACGGCTCGGTCCCGCCGCGTCCCCCGGCGCCGCGCCGGATGCACGAGGTGGACTACCGGATCTTCGGCGAGGAGATGCAGTTCGTGGAGGTCGAGCTCGACCCCGGCGAAGGGGCCGTGGCCGAAGCGGGAGCCATGATGTTCATGAGCGCCGGTATCGAGATGCAGACGATCTTCGGCGACGGGAACCAGACCGGCTTCATGGACAAGATGCTGGGCGCCGGCAAGCGGCTGCTCACCGGCGAGAGCCTGTTCATGACCGAGTTCGTGAACCAGGGCGGCGGGAAACAGCACGTGGCGTTCGCCTCGCCCTATCCGGGCAAGATCCTGCCGGTGCAACTGGACGAACTGGGCGGGCGGCTCATCGCCCAGAAGGACGCGTTCCTCTGCGGCGCCAAGGGCGTCTCGATCGGCATCGCGTTCCAGCGCAAGATCGGGACGGCGCTGTTCGGCGGCGAGGGCTTCATCATGCAGTCGCTCGAGGGCGACGGGCTGGCCTTCCTCCACGCCGGCGGCACGGTCGTGAAGCGCGAGCTGGCCGCCGGCGAGAACCTGCGCGTGGACACCGGGTGTCTCGTCGCGCTGGCCCCCTCGGTCAACTACGACATCCAGTTCGTGGGCGGCATCAAGTCCGCCATCTTCGGCGGCGAAGGCTTCTTCTTCGCGAGCCTTACCGGCCCCGGATGGGTCTGGCTGCAGTCGCTGCCGTTCAGCCGCCTGGCGGGCCGGATCCACCAGGCCGCGCCGCAAACCGGCGGCGGCGGCAAGGGCGAGGGGTCGCTGCTCGGCCGCCTCTCGGGAGTCGGCTGGGACGGCAGTTGACGGAAAACGGCATCTCCGCCGAGGCGCGGGCGTTCTTCCGGACGTTCTCCTGGGACGGCTGGACGCCCGAGGAACGCGCCACCCTGCTCTTTGTCGTCGCGGGCGGCCGCATCCTGCTGAT
Source organism: uncultured Acidobacteriota bacterium (assembly GCA_964448205.1). Taxonomy (GTDB): domain Bacteria; phylum Acidobacteriota; class Vicinamibacteria; order Marinacidobacterales; family Marinacidobacteraceae; genus Marinacidobacterium. The sequence continues at coordinate 11,083 of CAYUVU010000332.1, read as the reverse complement.
CGAGAAACACCGGGGACTGGGACAGGGGAAGGTCAACGGACCCGGCGGACGGCTGGAACCCGGCGAGACGCCACGCGCGGCGGCGGTCCGCGAGGCGGAGGAGGAGGTCCGGATCCGCCCCACCGGGATTCGTCCCGCCGGGGAACTGCGCTTCCAGTTCGTGGACGGCTATTCGATCCACGTCTACGTGTTCCGCGCCGACGGGTTTACCGGCGAGCCCGAAGCGACCGCCGAAGCGACGCCGCTCTGGGCGGACCTCGAGTCCATCCCCTACGAGCGCATGTGGGAAGACGACGCCGTCTGGCTCCCGCTCCTCCTGCGCCGGCAACCGTTCTCGGGCCGGTTCGTCTTCGACGGCGAGCGGATGCTCACGAACGAGGTGGACCTGCTCGCGGCCCCGGCGTTCGCCCCCGGGGAACCACCGGCCGCCCGCGAAGCCGCGGTGTTCGCGGGCGGCCGGCCCTGAGCGCGCCGGGGGAAGCCGCTACTGCTCCTTCCAGCGCCCGGCGTCCACCGGATCGGCGCCGCCGGCGGTGATCCTCCCGTTGATGCCGTCGAGGCGTTCGCCGAGCAGCCCGCCGAGCCGTCCCAGGTGCTCATCCAGCTCGCCTGACAACTCCTCGAAGACCGCGTAGGCGCCGTCCGTGGGCTTCGCGTCGCCGGTCTCCACGCTGCGGCGAAGCGACGCGAGCCGGTTGTTCAGCCGGATCGGGAAGTTCAGCGGATCCTGGTTGCTGCGGTTCTTCGTCTGGTAGATCGCTTCCTCGACCTCGGTCATCTCCTCGAGCAGCCGGCCGCCGTCGGCGATCAGACCCTGGTCGCTCGACCCTTCCAGCCGCTCCTCGAGCTGAACGCGGACGTCCCGGATCTGGATCACGGCCTCGTTCGCCTCGGACGTCCGGTCCCGGATCCGGCTGGCGAGTTCGAACTGCTCCACGAGGTCGGCGGTGGTCACGCCCTTGAGGCGGGGATCCGCGGTCAGCGTCAGGTTCGTGGTCTCCGTGACGCCGGCCGCGGTGACGCTCACCCGGTACTCGCCCGGAGGCGCCTTCGGACCGCTGGTGGCCCGCGCGCTCCAGAGGATCATCCCGTCGAACTCGACGGCGCCCCGGTAGCGGCCGCTCCAGACGAAGCGGTTGAGCCCCTGGCCGGTGGTGGGGACGGAAGATTGACGCACCCGGAACCACGAGAAATCCGGCTCCGCCTCGAAGTCCGGCTCGGTGCCCTCGAAGCGGTCCACCAGCGTCCCGCCCGCGTCGTGGATCTCCACCACCACCGAGTCCACCTCCTCCGCGAGGTGGTACTGGACGATCCCGTCCTGGACGCCGCGCACCGCCGGGTCGGGATCGAAGACCGTCAGCGTGGCGTTCAGCGACTCGGGGGTGTACTGCCGGAGCGGCTGGATGTCGTCGAGGATCCAGAACCCGCGGCCGTGGGTGCCGAGCACCACGTCCGCGTCCTTGACCACCAGGTCGCGGATGGGCGTGTCCGGAAGGTTCTGCTGGAGGGACACCCACTGGTCCCCGTCGTCCCAGGAGGCGTACACCCCGTGCTCGGTCCCGAGGAAGAGCAGCCCCTGCCGCACCGGGTCCTCCCGGACCGCCCGCGCGAAGTGCCCGGGGGCGATGCCGTTCACGATCTTCGTCCAGGTGGCGCCGTAGTCGGTCGTCCGGAAGACGTAGGGCTCGCGGTCGTCCACCTGATAGCGGTTGGCCGCCACGAAGATGGTGCCCGGCCGGTGCGACGACTCCTCGATGATGCTGACCCGGCTGAACTTCGGAAGGTCGGCCGGGGTGATCTCCGTCCAGTTCGCCCCGTGATCCCGGGTGACGTGGATCTGTCCGTCATCCGAGCCGGCCCAGATCGTGTCGATGTCGTGCTGCGAAGGGACGACCGCGAAGATCGTCGCGTAGATCTCGGGGCCGTTCATGTCCATCGTGATGACGCCGCCGGTCTCGCCGAGCGTCTCCGGATCGGCGTAGGTCAGATCCGGGCTGATCTTCGTCCAGGACTGGCCGTCGTCGGTCGTGAGGTAGAGGAACTGCGAGCTCGTGTAGAGCCGGTTCTCGTCGAGCGGCGAGAAGACGATCGGGAAGGTCCACTGCCAGCGGTCGGGCAGCGCGCTCGCCGGTTCCCCGGAGAAGAACCGCGGGTACACCTGGATGTCGCGGATCTGGCCGTTCGCGCGGTTGTAGCGGGTCAGCAGCGCTCCCTGGCTGCCGGCGTAGAAGACGTCCAGGTTCGACGGATGCTGGGTGATGTAGCCGCTCTCGCCGCCCCCGGCGTCGTAGTACCAGCGGCTGCCCGGACCGCGCGCCTGCATGTGGTCCCAGCCCTCGCTGGGGGTGCAGAGCGTGGTGTTGTCCTGCTGGGCGCCGCAGACGTGGTACGGGAAGTCGTTCGTCACGTTCACGTGGTAGAGCTGGGTGGTCGAGTAGGCCTGACCGGTCCAGGTCTCCCCGCCGTTCACGCTCACGTTGCCCCCGCCGTCGTTGGAGTTGCACATCCGCATGGGGTTGTTGGGATCGATCCAGAGGTCGTGCTGGTCCCCGTGGGGCGGCCGGATCACGTGGTCGAAGGTCTCCCCCCCGTCCGTCGACTTGTAAAAGCCCGTGTTCAGCGCGTACACCGTGTCCACGTCCACCGGATCCGCGTAGACCCGGGAGTAGTAGAAGGCGCGCTGGCGCAGCTTGCGCTCGTTGTTGGTGAGCCGCCAGGTCGCGCCGCCGTCCTCGGACCGGAAGACCCCGCCCTCCGGGGCCTCCACGATCGCCCAGACCCGGTCGGGATCCGCCGGGGAAACGGTGACGCCGATCTTGCCGATGGGGCCGGCCGGCATGCCCGGGTTCTCCGTGAGTTCGGTCCAGGTGTCGCCGCCGTCGTCCGAGCGGTAGAGACCGGAGTCGGGACCCCCGCCCCACATCTTCCAGGCCTTGCGGTACACCTGCCAGATGCTCGCGTAGAGAACGTCCGGATTCGTCCGGTCGATGATGAGGTCGGCCGCTCCCGCCCCCGGGCTGACGAAGAGGATCCGTTCCCAGGTGCTGCCGCCGTCGCGGGACCGGAAGACGCCGCGTTCCTCGTTGTCGCCGTAGGGATGGCCGAGCGCCGCCACATAGACGATGTCGGGGTTCACCGGGTGGATCCGGATGCGGGCGACCGCCTGGGTATCCCGGAGGCCCACGTGGCGCCAGGTCTCCCCGCCGTCGGAACTCTTGTAGACGCCGTCGCCCTGGGTGATGCTGCCCCGGAGCTGGGTCTCGCCCCCGCCGATGAAGATGACGTCGGGATTGGTCTCCGCCACCGCGACGGCGCCGATCGAGGAACTCGAGATCTGGCCGTCGGTCACCGGGAACCATGTGGTCCCCGAGTCGAGGGTCTTCCAGAGGCCGCCGCCGGTGGCCCCGAAGTAGTACTCGTGGCGCCGGCCGGGACTGCCGGTGCAGGAGAGCGAGCGGCCGCCGCGCAGCGGCCCGATGTTGCGCCACTCCATGGTCCGGAGGTGGGATGCGTCGAGCCGCAGATCCTGGGCGAAACCGGGCGCGGCGAGGGCGAGCGCCGCCAGGCCGGCGAGCGCCGCGCGGGTGAATCTCAGTTGCCGAAGAGCCATTCGACCGACCTCCTGTGAGGGCAAATTCCCGAGGCGGGAGAACCCGGGAGCATATGGCCACGCGGCCCCGAATCCGTCCGCGGCTATCTCCTCGGGAGGGCGCTTGCTAGCATTCCCGCAGCCCATGGCCAACCGTTCCCGACAGACGTTCCTCAAGCGCCGCAAGGAGAAGGAGCGTGTGGCCCGCCAGCGGGCCAAGGAGTTGCGGCGCCGCGAACGCGCCATCGAGAAGGAGCGGTCGATGGCCGTGCCCGGGGAGGGCGACCGGGACATCGAGGGGATCGTCCCGGGTCCCCAGGAGCCGGTCTGGAAGATGGCCGACGTGTTGACCGAGGACGAGCGGACCCTGCTCGAGGCCGAGGAAGAAGAGGAAGAAGCGCGGGCTTAGGAGTCTGCGGCTTGGAGCGCCGGCTTCAGCCGGCACAGCCCGCCGCAGGCGGCGGCGGGACGGACCTCGTGTGCCGGGTGGCTTCGCTGCGCGCGCCAATTCATCCAGGGTAGCGACGAACCGCCCGCGGCCCTGCGGGCCGCTGTGCCGGCTGAAGCCGGCGTTCCAGGCCGTACGCGCTACCCGATTGGTGGCGGGGCGGCGAGCCCTCAGCCGCGGCGGCGGACGTTCCGCGCGCGCGGTCCGCGCCGCTCGCGCATCTGGTCGAGCCGCTCTCGCTGCTCCTCGGTCAGGATGCCGGCGATCCGCTCGCGTTCGGACCTCCGCTGGAGCGCCTGGTCGGCCTGGGCCCTGCCAAGCGCCTCGCCCAGCGCCTGAACTTCCTCGGCGCTGCGTTCGAGGTCCCGGGCCGCCCGCTGGAAGGAACGCCGGGCGTCGGCAACTTCCCGCCGGCTGGTCCGGCGGCTGTCGCTGATTTCCCGCATCGCCTCCCGCATCTGGTCGCGCTGCTCCTCGGTGAGGTCGAGCGCCGCGGCCGCGCGACGTCCGAACCAGGCCGCCGCCGGACCGGAGCGGCCTTCACGGCGCGCACCCCGGCGGGCGCGGCGTTCCTGGCTGAAGGAACGCCGGTCGAACCGGCGCGCCATCCGCTCGCGGCCCGGCTGCGAGGCCGTCTCGAGCGTGGGCTCCGCCGAGGACGTGGCGAGGACCCGGGCATCCGCCTCCGGGGGCGGTTCCGCGGCGGCCTGCCCGGCAAAGAACAGGGCGAACGGCGCCGCGATCAGGAGCGTACGGAAGAGGCCGGATCGGACCGGCGCGGGACTCTTGCTCTGCTTCATGGGAGGACTCCTTTCCGCGCTCCGGCGCGCGGTGTATCGGACGAGAACGCAACGGATGTGCCAAGTGTTCCCGGTGGTAAAATCGGTCGGTTCCGACGAAATTCGGTTGGCGGGGTAGCTCAGTCCGGTCAGAGCGAAGGACTCATAACCCTTAGGTCGGCGGTTCAAGTCCGCCCCCCGCTACCGTCGGCAACCTCCGTCTTCCGGAGGTCCGGCTTCGGGAGTTGCCATGGACATGAAGAAAACGTTCAAGATCAAGGCTCGGCGGGATGTGTCCTGTCCGGAGGTGTACGCGAACTTCTGCGAAGCGACGCACTCACCCTTCGATCTGACGATCACCTTCTGCAGCCTCACCGGCATCCAGCCGGAGGATCTCTCGCACACCGACGCATCCGGCGAACCGGTCGTGCACGCGGATCCCAAGACCCGGATCACGCTTCCCTTCCGGATCGTCCCCGCCCTCATCAAGATGCTCGAGACCCAGTTGAGCGCCGTGGAGCAGACCGAGGGCGAGGGCGTCCCCCGCCCCCAGGGAACCGATTCCTCCACCGTTCACTAGTGCCCCGCACCGCCCACTCCCCCCTGCGCGCCGAGCGGCCGAAGGCGCCGCGTACGGAGCGGGACGTCGGCCTGGACCGGATCCAGGACTCCCGCGCCGCCGTGGCCAGGAAGTCGCTCTGGCTGAAGCGCGGCAGCGTGGCCGTGGTGGCGGGCGCCATCGGCTTCGGCGTCCTGCAGGGATGGCTGCTCCTGCGGCTGGCCGCGATCCCGGCCGCCCTCTGGCTCTGGTGGATGGACGCCTCGCTCACCCGGACCGACGAGCGGTTGCAGCGGCTCTACGACGGCGTCTTCGAGGGATCCGCGGAACCGCCGCTGATGGGCACCGAGATGGCGGCGGCCGCCGAGATGACGGAGCCGGCCGGCGCGCTCCGGCGGGCGATCCTCTCAGGCCCCGGCGCCAGTCTCCACTGGATGATGTCCGGCGTCGCCGTCCTCTTCAACATTCTCGGCTGAACCCGCGTCGCCCTCCGGGGCCGGAATCGCGATGCGTTCCTCGATCAGCATGATCGGAATCCCGTTGCGCACCGGATAGAGGAACTTCCCGTCCTCCCGGACCAGGCCGCCGTCCAGGGCGCCCGTCTCCCCGCCGGCGGGCACGCTGAGGCTGCCGTCGCGGATGGCCCGGTTCACGGATTCCACGAGCGCCTCGTGCGCCTCGCGCACCGGCTGCCGGGTCTCCGGGCAACAGAGAATCTCGAGAAGTTCAGGATGGACCATCGGCTCAGGTTAACGGGGGGACGCTACCGAGCGGCCCCTCGCCCCGACCCCCGCGGTTCGGGGGGGAAAGTGTGAAAGGGGGGGCGAGCCCCCCCTTTCACAAAACGGAAACGTACATCGGAACTCGCCGCCGCGCGCCGGAGGCGCGCAAGGGAGTTTCGATGCCGGCGCGCAGCGCCGGGCGGTTCCCGCTCGGGGCCTCACCTCCCGCCGCCCAGTGAATCGAACCGTCCTGTCCAATGGCCCCGAGCGGGGACCGCTCGACCTGGTGCCGGAGGAGGGACTCGAACCCTCATGATCACGAGGACCGCGGGATTTTGAGTCCCGTGCGTCTACCAATTCCGCCACTCCGGCAAACCCCGAAGCGCCCGGCGCCCGGAGTCACAGTCTACCAACGAGAGGTCACGGTTCTTCGGTGTCCCGGCGGCGGCGAAGGCCCCGTTCGCCACGGCCGGAAGGCGCGCCAAATCCCAAGAATGCCAGCGTTTCCCGGCGGTTCGGGGGTGTGGTATGATTAACGGTTCGCGTATTCGAAACGCTACCGGGAGGCGTCGCTGAGTATTGATGCGGTTTGAAGTTGGGGACAAGGTGATCTACCCGAATCAGGGGATCAGCGTTGTCGAGAGTATTGAATCCACCAACGGAGATGCGGGACCGAGTTTCTATCGCCTGCGGCTGTTGGCGAAATCGACGCTGGTCATGGTTCCCATCGACAAGGTCGACGAGGTCGGGCTACGGCCGATCATGACCGAGAGCGACGTCGAGGAAGTTCTCGACGTGCTCGAGAACGGCGCGGTCGATGAGCAGATCAACTGGAAGACCCGTTACAAGGACAACTCGGACCGCATGAAGAGCGGTTCGCCCGTCGAGGTTGCCGGAGTCCTCAAGGGGCTCTTCTATCTCAGCGAGCGAAAGACCCTCTCCTTCCGCGAGAAGCGGATGCTCGACCGGGCGCATCAACTCACCGTGACCGAGGTCGCGGAAGTCGCCGCCGAGACCCTCGAGGCGGTCGAGCGCAAGGTCGTGGAGGCGCTCCGCCGCAGCCGGAACGGAGACAACGGCGTCGAGGCCGGCGAGGGGGAGAGCGACGGAGGAACCGGGGCGGCCACCAGCGTGGTGCCCCTCCGTCCGCCCAAGCGCCGCCGGGTGGCCAAGTCCGGCAGTGGACGGCGGCCGGTTTCGATCTCGATCAACCGCTACTGACCCTCCGCCGGACACGGGTCGGCGAAACTGAGCTGGTGAGCCCTCACCCGGAGACCATCGTGCGGCCGCCCCGCTGGAGCGGACGGCTCCGCACCGCCCGCGCCGTGGTGGGTACCGTAGGCATCGCGCTGGTCCTGCCGTTCCTGTTGCTGGCCGGGCTGATGCTGATGCCGCTCGGGGACGTGCTCAGCGGCCGCCACCGTCTCGGCTACGAGATCGGACGCCGGATCGTCTGGGTGTTGTGGTTCGTCGGCGGCATCCGCATGCACGAGGTGGACCGGCGCCGCGTCGAGCCGTTCCGGACGCGCGTCTACATGCCCAACCACCAGTCGCTGGCCGACATGCCGCAGGTGCTCTATCTGCTCCCGAAGGCGAACGGGACGCTGATCAAGAAAGAGGCGTTCCGCGTCCCGGTGCTCGGCGGGGCGTTTCGCGCGGCCGGCTTCACGCCCGTGGACCGCTCCAACCCGAAGGCGGCGCGGGCGAGCCTCGAAGCGGCGGTCACGGCCATGAAGAACGGCCGGTCCTTCGTGATCGCCCCCGAAGGGACGCGGAGCCGCACCGGGAAGCTCGGCCCCTTCAAATCGGGCGGCTTCCGGCTCGCGGCCCGGGCGGGGGTGCCGGTGGTGCCGATCACCGTCACCGGAGCGCGGGACGTGCTCCCCAAGGGGGGCAAGCTGATCTATCCCGGGACCATTCAGGTCCGCTATCACGAACCCATCGAGACCACGGACATCGATCCCCAGGACCGGGAAGCGATCGGAGCGCTGATGGAACGGGTGCGCGGCGCCATCCAGAGCGGCCTGGACGGGACGGGTCCCGCCGGCCGCGCCTGACTCCGGAGGAGCGCCGCCCGGGGTGTCCCGGAGGACCGCCGGGCCACTAGAATCACCCCCGTCCTTGACCCACCTCCAGACCGAGCATCGCGGCTTCGCCCAGAGCCGTCACGGCCTCAAGCTCGCCGGCATCCGGTATCCGCGCCGGGTCTTCTGGAACCTCTCGAGCGCGGCGCTGACGCAGGAAGCCGTGTTCCGGGGCGAGGCGATCCTGGCCCACGGAGGCCCGATCGTGGTCCGCACCGGGGAGTTCACCGGCCGGTCCCCCTCGGACAAGTACGTGGTGGGCGGGCCGGGCCCGAATCCCGACGTCTGGTGGGGTCCGCACAACCAGCCGTTCCCCAAGGCGCGCTACGACCGGCTGCGCTGGCGGCTCACGGCGTACCTGCAGAACCGCGAGCTGTTCGTCCAGGACTGCTTCGTCGGCGCCCATCCGCGTTTCCGCATGCCGCTCCGGGTCATCACGACCGAAGCCTGGCAGAGCCTGTTCGCGCGCAACATGTTCGTGAGGTCGCGGAACCGCGACGTGCTGAGCGAGCATCTGCCGCAGTACACCGTCATCGCCGCCCCCCGGTTCCGCGCCGCGCCCGACCAGGACGGCACCCGTTCCGAGGTGTTCGTCATCGTCAACTTCGAGCGGAAGGAGATCCTGATCGGCGGCACCGCCTACGCCGGGGAGATCAAGAAGTCGGTGTTCTCGGTGATGAACTGGCTGATGCCGGAGCACGACGTGCTGCCGATGCACTGCGCCGCGAACACCGACGCGCACGGCGGGAACCTCGCCATCTTCTTCGGCCTCTCGGGCACCGGCAAGACGACGCTCTCGGCGGACCCCGGAAGGGTCCTGATCGGCGACGACGAGCACGGCTGGGGGACGGACGGCGTCTTCAACTTCGAAGGCGGCTGCTACGCCAAGGTGATCCGGCTCTCGCGGACCGGCGAGCCCGAGATCCACGCCACCACCCGGAAGTTCGGCACCATCCTCGAGAACGTCGTGGTGCACGAGGACACGCGGCGGCTCGATCTCGACAGCGCCGAGTTCACCGAGAACACCCGCGCTTCCTACCCGGTCACCCACATCCCGAGCGCTTCGAAGAGCGGCGCCGGCGGGCAGCCGGAAGTGGTGCTGATGCTGACCGCCGACGCCTTCGGTGTCCTGCCCCCGATCTCCCGTCTGTCGTCGGAGCAGGCGATGCACCACTTCATGTCCGGCTACACCGCCAAGGTCGCCGGCACCGAACGGGGGATCAGCGAACCGCAGGCGACCTTCAGCGCCTGCTTCGGGGCGCCCTTCATGACCCGGCGGCCCGAGGTGTACGCCGGGCTCCTGGGACGCCGCATCGAGGAGCAGGACGTCCGCTGCTATCTCGTGAACACCGGCTGGGCGGGCGGCCCCTGCGGGGTCGCGGACCGGATGCCGCTGGCGCTCACCCGGCAACTGGTCCGCGCGGCCCTGAGCGGCGAGATCGACCGGGCCGGATTCGACCGGGAGCCGGTCTTCGGGCTCGGCATCCCGCGCGCGTGTCCGGGCGTACCGGCGCGCGTGCTCGAGCCTCGCGGCGCCTGGGACGACCCCGCCGCCTACGACCGCCAGGCGCGGATGCTGAGCGAGATGTTCGAGGAGAACGCGAAGGAGCTGGGGATCCCGGCCCCGTCCGCGGCCAGCGAGGCCCCGCTCGTCCCGTCGGGATGAGCGGCCCCGAACGCACGCTGGTCCTCCTCCGCCACGGGGAGAGCGTCTGGAACCGGGAGAACCGGTTCACCGGCTGGGCGGACGTGCCGCTGACCAACACGGGACACGAGCAGGCGCGCCGCTCCGGGGACCAGTTGCGGGAGGCCGGGATCGTTCCGGCGGTGGCGCACACCTCGCTCCTGCAGCGCGCCATCCACACGCTCGAGGAAGTCCTGGGCCGGCTCGATCTGCCGGACCTCCCGATCCGGTATGCCTGGGAGCTGAACGAACGCCACTACGGGCGGCTCCAGGGGAAGAACAAGGCCGAAACGGAGCGCGAGTTCGGGCCGGACCGGACGCTCGCCTGGCGCCGCAGTTACGCCGATCCGCCGCCGCCGGTGGACCTCGACGACCGGCGGCACCCGCGGTTCGATGAGCGCTATGCCCAGGTTCCGGTGGAAGTCCTGCCGCGCGGCGAATCGCTGCGGGACACCGCCGAGCGGGTGATCCCGTACTGGGACCGGCGAATCGTTCCCGACCTCGCGGCGGGTCCGGTGCTGGTGGTCGCGCACGGCAACAGCCTGCGCTCGCTCGTCATGCATCTCGAGGGCATCGGGCCGGCGGAGATCCAGCAGCGGAACATCCCGACCGGGATACCGCTGGTGTACCGGCTGGACGAAGGGCTCGGCGTGCTCGGGCAGCGCTACCTGGCGGGGGAAGAGGAGCTCGCCGACGGGATCGCGAAGGCGATCCAGCGTCCTTAGCTTGGAACGCCGGCGCGTCACCCCGGCTCGGCAGCCCCCAAATCGCCTCCGGAAGGCACGCTCTTTCACCTGCTCGTGGAGAGCGGATGGGATGCAGCGCTTGCGTATACCGCGGATCAGCGGATACGCGCCATGACTTCGGAGATCGCTGCCGACGGCCTCAAGCCGGTGCTGGCTGAACTCCGGCAGATCCGCGAGACCATGGCAGGTTTCGCCACCAAGGAGGATCTGGCCGGCTTCGTCACCAGGGAGGACCTGGAGGCGACCCTGGCCAACTACGCCACCAAGGCGGACCTGCGGCGTGAGCTCGCGGAGCTCGAGACGCGGCTCGTCAAGTGGGTGTTCGGGGCGCTGCTGGCGCAGACGGCCGTCATCGTCGGATTGGTGACGCTGCTGCGGTAGCTGCTTCCGCCCGCCTCCGGCGGGCTGTGCCGGCTGTCAAACGACAGGTAAGGATCGGTCTTAAACGACACCCACTTTGTCAGGGGTGTGC
>CAYUVU010000331.1:0-3611 GCA_964448205.1 uncultured Acidobacteriota bacterium | reverse complement strand
TCAACATGCTCTTTGCGGCGGGTGCGTCCGTCAGCCGCGCGACCGGAGACGGCGGCGGCGCGCAGCCCGGTGACTTCGTCGTCGCTGCGGGAGTGCCCGCCGTGACGCTGGGCGAGGTCGCCGAGGCCACCGGGGTGGACTTCGCGGCCCTCGACGCGGGCGCCGCCGCCGAGCCGCTCTCGCAGCAGCGCATCGGGATGTACCAGCGCTACTACGGCGGCAACATGGACGAGGGTTGGACCCGCTGGCTCCTTGATGACTTCGGGTTCGAGTACACAAGCCTCTTCGACCCGGAGATCCTGGCCGGCGACCTGCACGGGCGCTGGGACGTGATCATCCTGCCCGCCGACTCGAAGGAGGGCATGCTCTGACGGGAGGATCCCGGACAGACGCCGCCCGACTACCAGAGCGGCTTCGGAGAGGAGGGCGTCGAGGCCCTCAACGCCTTCGTCGAGAACGGGGGAACCCTGGTGACCTTCTCCCAGGCGGGACAGCTCGTGCTCGACGAGTTCGACGTTCCGGTGCGCGACGCGGTGGCCGGCAAGTGGGGGAACGAGTTCTGGGCGCCGGGCTCGACGCTCAAGGTGAAGGTGGACACGTCAAACCGGTACGCCTACGGGATGCCCGAAGACGCGCTCATCGCCTACCTCGCTGGCGGCCAGGTCTACGAGACGGTCGCCGGAGCGCGCAGCGACGACGTGCGGCGGGTCCTGACCTACCCGGGCCGGGACATCCTCCAGAGCGGCTGGCTGCTCGGCGAGGAGGCGATCGCGGACAAGGCTGCCATGGTGTCGGTGGACCACGGCGAGGGAACGATCGTGATGATCGGCTTCCGGACCCAGCACCGCGCCCAGACCCACGGCACCTTCAAGCTCCTCTTCAACGCCCTCGTGGGGGAATAGGCCGGGACCGCCGGTCTTCGGACCGGCACGGTCGCGCGGAGCGCGACGAAACCGGAATTCGCTCAGGAGCCTGCACGGCGAACCGGCTCGGAGCGCCGGCCTCCGGCCGGCATCGCGCGGCAGCGCGAAACCCGGACCCGTGGCGCCACGCCAGGACAGCGGGGCTCCCGCGTCGTGCCCGAACGGCGCGGCGCAACGGCGCAGGTTCTGCTAGCCGAGCCGGGCCAGGCGTTCCCCGCATTCGGCCACCCCCGCCTCGACCGGGATCGCCCCGTAGAGATTCCGGGCGCGCCGCCAGAGAGTCCTGGCTTCGTCGGTCCGGCCTAGCGTCTCGTTGAGGATCGCCATCGGTCGCAGCGCGTTCGCGTAGTCAAGCGCAGGCGGGTCGTCCTGCCCGCCGTAGAGGGCCAGGGCCTCGGCATAGCAGGCTTCGGCTTCTGCCAGCCGTCCCGCCCTCCGGTGCAGGTCGCCGAGATGGCGGACCGCGTGGGCGAGCGGCATTGGGTGACCCGCGCGGCGCGCGACCGCCACCGCCTCCTCGCGGCAGGCCAGAGCGGCGTCGCCGCGCCCCACATCCTCCTCGGCATGACCGAGCTTGCCCAGCGCCGCCGCCAACTCGGTGGTCGCGCCGGCCGCGCGGAGGAGGGCCACGGCCTCTGCCAGACACCTCCGAACGTGCGCTGCCGCCTCCTCGACCGCGGCCCGGGTCGCCGGCGGTGACGTCAGCGTCGCGGAGCGCAGCGTCCAGGCACGGCTCACGAGCTCTTCGGCCCGTTCTAACGGGGAACGTCCTGCGGCGTCGTCCATCGATGCCTGTCCCGCCGGCAGCATACCGGGACCGCCGCCGGGCGTTTGGGTAGGGTTCGCCGAATGACGCTCCCCCTCTCGCTCCGTTTCTCCCCCAACCTGCGATGGGCCATCGCCCTCGTCGCCGCCTCGGCGGCCGCCGCGCCCGCGGCAGCGTCCCCGCCGCAGGCCGACGCCCTCCCCATCCTCCAGCTCGAGGACGTGTTCGGCCTCGAACTCGCCACCGACCCGCAGATTTCTCCCGACGGCTCCCGGGTGGTGTACGTCCGCAATTCCATGGACATCCTGGTGGATCGCCAGCGGTCCCGGCTGTGGATCGTGGGCGCGGACGGCTCCGACCATCGGGCCCTGACTTCGGGCGAGACCGGGGGTGACGAGCGTTCGCCGCGCTGGTCCCCGGACGGCAACCGGATCGCCTACGTGTCCTCCGGGACGCTGCCCGACGACCGTTCGGCGCAGATCCACGTCCGCTGGATGGACAGCGGGCAGACGGCGCGGCTGACCCAGCTCCCGCGTCCGCCATCGAACCTCACCTGGTCTCCCGACGGGCGCCTCCTGGCGTTCTCCATGCTCGTGCCCGAGCCGTCCGCCCCCTACGTGCAGCTTCCCGACAAGCCGGCGAACGCGGACTGGGCGCCAGCCGCGAAGGTCATCCGCAAGATGATCTACCGCGCCGACGGGGTGGGGTATCTCGAGGACGGATACAGCCAGATCTTCGTGGTGCCCGCCGAGGGGGGCTCGCCGCGGCAGCTCACCAGCGGCCCCTTCCATCACCGGAGCCGGCTCTCCTGGACTCCCGACGGGGACCACATCGTGTTCTCGGCGAATCGGCGGGAGGACGCCCTCAAGGAACCGGCGGACAGCGAGATCCACCAGGTGGCGGTCGCCGACGGCGCGATCCGCACCCTGACCTCGCGGCTCGGCCCCGACGAGAGCCCGGCGGTTTCACCCGACGGGGAGCGTATCGCCTATCTGGGCTACGACGACCGCTACCAGGGGTACCAGGTCACCAAGCTCTACGTCATGAACCGCGACGGCTCGTCCCCGGCGGTGGTCACCGGTTCGCTCGATCGGGACGCCGCCCTCCCGCAGTGGAACGCGGAGAGCGACGGACTCTTCTTCCAGTACGACGACGAGGGCGACACCAAGGTGGCGTTCGTGCCGCTCGACGGCGATGTCGAGGTGCGGTCTTCAGGCCTGGGCGGCACCTCGCTCGGCCGTCCCTATGCGGGTGGCTCCTTTTCCGTCGCCAGCGACGGGTCGTTCGCGTTCACCTCGGGAACGACCGCCCGTCCCGCCGATGTTTCCGTCGGACCTGAAGGCGGACAGATCACCGCGCTCAACGAGGACCTGCTTGGGCACCGGGAGATCGGCGAGACGAAGGAGATCTGGCTCGAGTCGTCGTTCGACGAACGCCCGATCCAGGCCTGGGTGGTGACCCCGCCCGGGTTCGACCCCTCCCGGAAGTACCCGCTGATCCTCGAGATCCACGGTGGCCCGTTCACCAACTACGGGTCCCGGTTCACCGCCGAGGTCCAGCTCTTCGCCGCCGCGGGATACGTCGTGCTCTACGTGAACCCGCGCGGCAGCACGTCGTACGGCGAGGAGTTCGGAAACCTGATCCACCACGCCTATCCGAGCCAGGACTTCGACGACCTGATGAGCGCGGTGGACGCGGTGATCGCCGAGGGCTACGTGGACGAGGACAACCTCTTCGTCACCGGAGGCAGCGGCGGCGGGGTGCTGACGAGCTGGATCGTGGGCCACACCGACCGGTTCGCCGCCGCGGTGGCCGCCAAGCCGGTCATCAACTGGTACAGCTTCGTGCTGACCGCGGACGCCTACGGGTTCTTCTACCGCTACTGGTTCCCCGGGTTCCCCTGGGACCACCCCGAGCACTAC
>CAYUVU010000330.1:0-15524 GCA_964448205.1 uncultured Acidobacteriota bacterium | reverse complement strand
GTGCGGGGTCGTGGATCGCCTGCCCGGCGGACTGTTTCACCCGGCCGATCGCGGTCGTGATCGCGTCCCGCCGCGCCCAGGCGTCCAGGATTTCCTCGTCGACCGCTTCGAGAGCGGCGCGGAGCGCGTCGAGGTCCATGTTCCGAAGTTTAGGAGCCTGCGCGACGGGCAGGCCCCGGTACACTCGAAACGGACCACGCGTGAGTATGGATTCGGGCGCCGCTCCCACCGAGCAGCACGTCCGCTACGAACCGAACGACCGGCCCCCGCTCATCGTCACGATGGGGCTCGGGCTCCAATACGCGATGATCTCGGTCGCCAGCGTGGTGCTGGCGCCGACCATCATGATCGGCATCGCGGGGGGCAGCGACGCCTACCTGTCGTGGGCCGTCTGCGCCGCGCTGCTGATCAGCGGCATCACGACCGCGATCCAGGCCCGCCGGGTGGGACGCATCGGGGCGGGCTACATCCTGGTCATGGGCACGTCGACGGCCTTCCTGGCCATCTGCATTTCGGCGCTGGAACGGGGCGGCCCCGGACTCCTCGCCAGCCTCATCATCGTCGCGGCGCTCTTCCAGTTCGCGCTGGCGGCCAAGATGTCGGTCCTGCGGCACGTCTTCACGCCGACCGTGGCCGGCACCGTGCTGATGCTCATTCCGGTGGACGTGGCGCCCGTGATCGTCCGCAAGCTCACCGACGTGCCCGAAGGAGCGTCAGCCGCGGCGGCTCCCGTCGTGGCCGCCGTGACGCTGCTGGTCACGGCCGGGATCGCGCTCCGTTCTTTCGGCGCCTTGCGGGTGTGGGCGCCGGCCCTCGGCATCGTCGCGGGATGCGTCGTGGGCGGCGTCGGCTTCGGGATCTACGACACGTCCGGCATTGCCGCCGCTTCGTGGATCGGGCTTCCCGTGGTGGCGTATCCGGGACTCGATCTCAGCTTCGGCCCGGCGTTCTGGGCGCTCCTTCCCGCCTTCGTGCTCGTGACCCTGGTCGGGGCCATGGACACCCTCGGAGACGCCATCGCCATCCAGCGCGTCTCGTGGAGGAAACCGCGCGCCATCGATTTCCGTTCCATCCAGGGCGCCCTGAACGCCGACGGCGTCGGCAACCTGCTCGCCGGACTGGCCGGCACCGTTCCGAACACCACCTACGGCAACAGCATCGCGGTCGCCGAACTGACCGGCATCACGGCCCGCTCGGTCGGGGTCTGCGTGGGGGCCGTCTTCGCGCTGCTCGCGGTGCTGCCCAAGTTCGTCGCCGCCATCATCGCGATCCCCGGGCCGACGGCGGGCGCGTACTACCTGGTGCTGGTCGCCCTGCTCTTCATCTTCGGCGTGAAGATCATCATGCAGGACGGGCTCGACTACCGGCGGAGCATCGTGGTCGGACTGGCCTTCTGGATCGGCGTCGGGTTCAAGTTCGGCTGGATCTTCCCGGAGTACTTCCAGGGGTCGTGGAGCGATCTGCTCGGCAACGGCATGACCGTGGGCGGCTTCATGGTCATCTTCCTGAACCTGCTCGCCGAACTCGGGCGAAAGCGCCGCCTGCGGCTCCGCACCGCCCTCAACGAGGACGCCTTCGCCGAGGTGGACGGCGTGCTTTCGCGACTCGCCGCCGACCGGCGCTGGGACGAGCGCATGGTCCGCCAGCTCCGGGCCGTCGGCGAGGAGACCCTCCACGTGCTCCTCCGGGACGGCGGCGACGCGCGGGGGGAACGACGGCTGCTCCTCATCGCCGAAGGGGACGCGAGCCGCGCGGAACTCGAGTTCATCGCGGCGATGGACGACACGAATCTCGAGGACCGGATGGCGATGCTGACCGAGGGCGCGGCCGGGACCCCGAGCGAAGAGGAGTTGCCGCTGCGGCTGCTCCGCCACTACGCCTCGTCGGTGCGGCACCAGCAGTACCACGACACCGACGTGGTGGCGGTCCGGGTGGACGCCTCCGCGTCCTCGCGGACCTGACGGCGCTCGGGCGGTGCGGCGCCCATCGCAGGTTGAGATCCAGAGTAAGAATAAAGTGAGTTGGAATGTAAGAGCATGAGAATCACGTCCAAGGGTCAGGTCACGATCCCCCACCGATTGCGCCGGGCTTTCGGCCTCCTCCCGAATACGGAGGTGGTCTTCGAGGCCGGTGAGGACTGCGTCGTACTGCGCACGCGCCTGAGCCGGCGCGAGTTCGTCCGGGAACGGCTTCGCCAGGCGCGCGGCGCCGGGATCGGCACTCGCACCACGGACGAAGTCATGCGGATGACCCGCGGAGACGACTGAGTGTTCCTGGTGGATTCCAACGTCCTGCTGGATGTCTCGACGGACGACCCCGTCTGGCGGCCGTGGTCGGAACGCACCCTCGAGGACGCGCTCGCGGAGGGCCAGGTCTCCATCAATCCGATCATCCACGCGGAGGTCGCCTTCGACTTCCCCGATTCGCGAGCGCTGGACCGCTGGCTCCGGGATCTCGAGATCGAGCGGTTGGAACTTCCCTACGAGGCAGGTTTTCCGGCGTCACGCGCCTACGCTCGCTACCGGCGGGGCGGCGCGCGACGCTCCCCCCTCCCTGACTTCCATATCGGCGCCCACGCCGCGGTGGCCGGGCTGACCCGGATCAGCCGGGACGCCAGCCGTTACCGGACCTGCTTCCCCTCGCTGCGGCTGCTCGAGCCGCCCGCGAAGACCTGACCGGGACGGACGATCGAGCGCGGCACGGCGTCCCGCCGAGCCCCAGGGCGCGCAGGAAAACCCGGAGGCCCACGCCTCCAGGGGCGGTTTCCTCCGCCGGCCGCCCGACTAAGATGGCGCCGCCATCCGTGGTGGACCCTTGCTGCTTCCTTCCCGTTCCGACTTCCGCGCGCTCGCCCGGCAGGCGAACCTGATTCCCGTCCGGCGGGAGATTCTCGCCGACTGCGACACCCCGGTCTCCACGTTCCTCCGGGTGGGGAACCGCGGCCCGGCGTTCCTGATGGAGTCGGTCGAGGGCGGCGAGAGCGTGGCCCGGTATTCGTTCCTGGGGTCGAAGCCGCGCCTCATCGTCGAGAGCCGCGGCGGCGAGATCAGGCGCCGCCACCTGCAGGACGGCCGGGTCGAAACCTGGGAGAGCGCCGACCCCCTGTCGGCGCTTCGGGACCTGCTCGCCGACGTGAACCCGGCGCACGTGGAGGGCTTGCCGCCCTTCCACGGCGGTTTCGTCGGCTATCTCGCCTACGACGCGGTACGGCGTTTCGAGCGCCTCCCGGACAGCGTCGACGATTCCCTGGGCATTCCCGACGCCATCTTCCTGCTGACCGACAGCGTGCTGGGCTTCGACCGGGCCCGCAACGTGATCCAGGTGGTGGCGAACGCCAGCGTTCCGGACCCGAGCCTCGCCGACCAGGCCTACGACGCCGCCGAGGCGCAGATCGAGGCGATCGTGCGGGAGATCCGCGCGCCGCTCCCCTATCGGCTGGGACTGCCCGGAGGCGCCGCCGGACCGCTCCCCGAACCGGTTTCCAATACGAGCCGGGACCGGTACCTCGAGATGGTGCGCCGGGCGAAGGACTACGTGGCCGCCGGGGACATCATCCAGGTCGTTCCGTCCCAGCGCTTCGAGACGCCGCTCACCGTCCACCCCTTCGATTTCTACCGGGCGCTCCGGGTGGTGAATCCCTCCCCCTACATGTATTACCTCGACTTCGACGGGCTGGTGATCGCCGGAGCGTCGCCCGAGATGATGACCCGGACCGAAGACGGGGTGATCGAGACCCGTCCGATCGCGGGCACCCGGCCGCGCGGCAGCACCCCCGAGGAAGATGCGGCGTTGGCGGCGGAGCTGCTCGCCGACCAGAAGGAGCGCGCCGAGCACGTGATGCTCGTGGACCTGGCCCGCAACGACATCGGGCGGGTGGCCGGCTACGGCAAGGTCGAGGTCGAGGACTTCATGAGCATCGAGCGGTATTCGCACGTGATGCACATCGTGTCGCGGGTGCGGGGACAGCTCGGCGCCGGGATGGACGCCTTCGACGCCCTCCGCGCCACCTTCCCCGCCGGGACACTCTCCGGCGCCCCCAAGATCCGCGCCATGGAGATCATCGACGAACTGGAGACGGAACGCCGCGGCGTCTACGGCGGCGCGGTCGGCTACTTCTCGTACGGCGGCGCTTCCGATACCGCCATCGCGATCCGGACGCTGGTCGCCAAGGACGGCGTCGGCTACTTCCAGTCCGGCGGCGGGGTGGTGGCCGATTCCGATCCCACCGCCGAGTACGACGAGACCTGCCGGAAGGCGGACGCGGTGCTCGCCGCCCTGCGCATGGCCCACGAGGGCCTGGATTGACCGCCTCGATGACCTTCGTCCTCGACAACTACGACTCGTTCACCTTCAATCTGGTGCAACTGCTCGGGGAGTTGGGGGCGCGGCCGGAGGTGTTCCGCAACGATGCGTTGACTCCGGGGGAGGTCCGGGAGTTGAAGCCGGCGCGGGTGGTCATCTCCCCGGGCCCCTGTGCGCCCGACAAGGCGGGAATCTCGGTGGACCTGGTGCGGGAGCTCGCCGGCGAGACTCCCATCCTGGGGGTATGCCTCGGCCACCAATCGGTGGTTCAGGCGCTCGGCGGCCGGATCCGGCGCGCCCGCCGCCTGGTCCACGGCAAGACCTCCTCCGTGCGCCATAATGGCGAGGAACTGTTCGCCGGGTTGGAGAACCCCTTCGAGGCCACCCGCTATCACTCGCTGGTCGCCGACGAGCCGCTCCCGAGCGAGCTTGAGGTGACCGCCCGCTCCGACGATCAGGAGATCATGGGGCTCCGGCACCGGAGCGCGCCGCTCTGGGGCGTGCAGTTCCATCCCGAATCGATCCTCACCCCCTCGGGGCGACAACTGCTCCAGAACTTCCTCGACCTGACATGACCAAACGCTCTCCCGACTTCGCGACCATGGTGCTCATCCTGCATCCATGGGCGACGCGGCAGGAAATCGACCACCTGACCCAGTTGATCGAGGAAAAGGCCCTCGAGTGGGCGCTCCATCCCGGCGAGGTCCGGAATCAGATTCATGTGTTCGGCAACCTCTCGCAGGAAACCGAGGCCTCCTGGCGCACCCAGCCCGGCGTGCAACAGGTCTATGGGCTCGCCAAACCCTACAAGCTCGCCAACAAGACGCATCGCAAGTCGAACACCCGCATCCCCATCGGGAGCCAGCAGCTCGGCAGCGAGGACCTGGTGATCATCGGGGGGCCCTGCGCCCTCGAGAGCGAGGAGCAGGGCACCACGGCGGCTCTGATGCTCCGGGACATCGGGCTGGAGATCATGCGCGCCTCGGCGTTCAAGCCGCGCACCTCGCCGTATTCCTTCCAGGGACTCGGAGTGGACGGCCTTCACATCCTGAGCCGCATCCGGCAGCGCACCGGCATGCTGGTCGAGACCGAGGTCATGGACGTCCGGGACGTGGAGATCGCCGCCGAACTCGTGGACGTGGTGCGGATCGGCGCCCGCAACATGCAGAACTTCGACCTCCTGAAGGAGATGGCCCGGGTCCAGACGCCGGTGATCCTGAAGCGCGGCGCCTCGAACACCATCCGCGAGTTCCTGCTGGCCACCGAGTACATCCTGCAGGGGAACCCGAACGTGATCCTCTGCGAACGCGGGATCCGCTCGTTCGAGACCGCCTACCGCAACACCCTCGACGTCGGGGCGATTGCAGTGCTGAAGCAGGAAACCCACCTCCCGGTCATTGCCGACCCGAGCCACGCCGCCGGGAACAAGACGCTGGTTCCGGCCCTGTCACTGGCGGCGGTCGCGGCCGGCGCCGACGGACTCATCGTCGAGGTGCATCCCAATCCCGCGGTGGCGCTCAGCGACGGCGACCAATCGCTCTATCCGCATCAGTTCATGAACCTCATGGATGACCTGCGGAAGGTGGGGGCCGCGGTCGGGAGGCGCGTGCTGCGGCATCGAGCGGCGCCCGCCACCTGATGCGGCGGGTTCCGGTGGAGACGCCGGGACAGGACGTTTCCTACGAGATCGCCGTCGGGGACGGCGCGCTGGACGGCCTGCCGGCGTTTCTCGAGGAACACCACGCGGGTTGCCGGATCGCGGCAATCGGCGATGCCGAGGCGCTCCGGCACCACGGGGAGTTGCTGCGCGAGGCGCTTCCGGCGGGAACTCCCGTGCTCGAAGTGCCTTCCGGCGAGGCGTCGAAGACACGCGCGGAGAAGGCGCGCCTGGAAGACGAACTGCTGTCGCGCCGGCTGGGCCGCGACACGGTGCTCGTCGGGTTCGGCGGTGGCGTGGTCACCGATCTGGCGGGTTTCGTGGCCGCCACGTATCTCCGCGGAGTCCCGTTCGTGGCGGTCCCCACCACCCTCCTCGCGGCGGTGGACGCCTCGGTGGGAGGCAAGACCGGGGTCAACACGCCCCACGGAAAGAACCTCGTCGGAGCGATCCGTCAGCCGGCCGCCGTCTTCGCCGACACCCGCTTCCTGGAGACCCTGCCCGAGCCGGAGTTCCTGAACGGAGTCGCGGAAGCGCTCAAGATGGCCGCCACCAGCGACCCGGGACTGTTCCGGGGCATGGAGAGGGAGATCGGCGCGCTGCGGGCCCGCGAGCCCGGGCTCCTGACCCGGCTCATCGCCGCCGCGGTCCGCATCAAGGCCGCCGTGGTGTCCGCCGACGAACGGGAGAGCGGGCTGCGGGAGGTGCTCAACTTCGGCCACACCATCGGACACGGCCTCGAGAACGCGAGCGGCTACCGCCTCGCGCACGGCGCCGCGGTGGCGGTCGGGATGATCGCGGAGAGCCGGATGGCGCTCCGCGCGGAATACCTCCGGCCCGCGGCCGAGGATCGCCTGCACTCCCTGATCGATTCTCTCGGGCTTCCGGTCCGGGCGCCGGACGGCGTGGAACGCGGGCCGGTGCTGGCGGCGCTCAGGAGCGACAAGAAGGCGCGCGGCGGCGAGCCGCGCTTCGTGGTGCTGGAAGACATCGGCCGGGTCCGGGACCGGGACGAGCAGGGACAGCCGGCGTATTCCTTTCCCCTGCCCGCGGAGGTCGTGGACGCGGGGCTCGGCGCGATCGGGCTTTGATCGAGGTCGCCCCCGGGCCGGCGCCCCTCGACGCCGCGGTCCGGGTTCCCGGCAGCAAGTACGAGGCGAACCGGTTCCTGATCGCCGCCGCCCTCACCGACGGGACGACCCGCCTCCGGGGTCTTCCGGAGGGGGAAGACATCCGGGCGGCGATCTCGGCGGTGGGCGCACTGGGCGGAAGCACGGCCGGCCGCGGGGGCTCCCTCGAGGTGCGGGGAACTGCCGTCGCGGCGAGCCCGGAATCCTCGTTCGATCCCGGCAGTCCCGTACGGGTCTCGGTCGGCGAGTCGGGGACGCTGCTGCGCTTTCTCGCCGCGGCGGCGGCCACCGTGCCGGGATCCATCACCATCACGGGAAGCGGACGGATACGGGAGCGGCCGGTCGCGGGCCTGGTGGCGGCGCTGGGCGCGCTCGGCGCGGACATCGAGACCACCGGGGGTTTCGCGCCGCTCACGGTCCGCTCAGGCCGGTTGGACGGCGGCATCGCTTCCGTTCCCGCAACCGAGAGCAGCCAGTTCGCGAGTGGTCTGCTTCTCGCCGCTCCCCGCGCCGCCGGCGCGGTCTCGGTCGAGCTGGAGGGCGATCCGGTATCGGCCTCCTATCTCGACCTGACGGTGAGTGTGATGGCCCGCTGCGGGGTCCACGTCGAGCGGACCGGACCACGGCGGTTCCAGGTGGCTTCCGGCGCGCGCTACCAGCCGGGGGATCACCGGATCTCGGGGGACTGGACCTCGGCGGGTTACTTCTTCGCCGCCGCCGCCCTGGCGCCGGGCCGCGTCACCGTGGACGGGCTCGACCCGGAATCCCCGCAGGGAGAACGCCGCTTCCCCGAGGTCCTTCGCGGCATGGGCTGCGAAGTCTCCGAGGCCCTGTCGGAGGAAGGGGTGCAGGTGACGGTCACGGGCGCTTCCCGCCTCCGCGGGGTCTCGGTGGACATGCGTTCGATGCCCGACGCCGTCCCGACGCTCGCGGCGATCGCGCCGTTCGCGGAGGGAGCCACCCGGATCCATGGGACCCCTCACCTGCGGCACAAGGAGAGCGACCGGATCGCCGCCCTCGCGGACGGGCTCGGCCGCCTCGGAGCCCGGGTGACCGCCACCGAGGACGGCCTCGCCGTCGAGCCGCCGGAGAGCGGCGCATCCCTTCGAGCGGCGGTTCTCGATCCTCACGGCGACCACCGGATCGCGATGGCGATGGCGCTCACCGGACTCCGCATCCCGGGCGTTCGGATCCGCAATCCCCAGGTGGTGGCCAAGTCGTTCCCGGGCTACTGGCGCGCGCTGGCGGAGCTCGGCGTGCGGGTGTCCGGCGAGGAGGCCGGCTAGTGGACGCGTCGTTGGGCGGAGGCCCCGACTTCCCGAACGTCGTCCTCGTCGGCTCCCGCGCGTCGGGCAAGAGCCGGGCGTCCGGGAGGTTGGCCGAGGCAATCGGCTGGAGGCGAATCAGCACGGACGAACTGCTCGCGGAGCGCGTCGGACCCATCCCGGCGTTCGTGGAGCGCTTCGGCTGGGAGCGGTTTCGGGAGGAGGAACGCCGCGTCCTCGCGGGCATCACCGGAGAGCGGCTGATCGTGGACTGCGGGGGAGGCATCGTGGAGAACCCCGGCAGCATTCCCCGCCTCCGCCAGCTCGGAACCGTCTACTGGATCCGCGCGCCCGCGGAAGTGCTGCGGCAGCGGTTGTCCCGGCCGAAGCACCGGGACTCGCGGCCAACCCTGACCGGCATCCCGCCCGCCGAGGAAGCGGCGCTGATGTTGGAGCGCCGGACCCCCCTCTACCGGGAAGCCGCGGAGGCCGACGTCTGGAGCACCGCGTCCGACGGAACCGCCGAGGAGGAGGCCTTCGAGACGCTCCTTCGGGCCCATTTCGGACCGCGGCTGGCGCTCACCGTCGCCGGCGCGACGGCAGCGGACCTGCGCGCCGGCCTCGACGCGGCGGCAGCCGAGTGCGGCCCGCTGGACCTGATCGAACTCCGGCTCGACGCGCTCGAACGACCGGCGCCCGCGGACCTGCGCGCGATTCTGGGTGATCTCCCCCAACCGGCCCTCGCGCGGCTGATCGCCACCGTGCGCCGGCGGGAGGAAGGCGGCCGTTTCTCGGGAGACGAAGAAGACCGGATCGGGCTCCTGGCCGAAGCCGGGCGGCTGGGCGCGGCCTGGTGCGACCTCGAGTTCGAGGCGGACCGAGAGAGCGGAGGAGCGCACGCGCGCCGCATCCGCGGCGCTGCTCCGGCGGTCCGGCTCGTGGCTTCGGTCCACGACCTGAAGGGCGTTCCCGCCGGCCTCGACACCCTGCCCGGCCGGATCGCGTCGATGCGCCCGACGCTCACCAAGGTCGCGGTGCGGGCCTCCGGGCAGGCCGACGTGGAGCGGGTCCATTCCCTGATTCGCGCCCAGGCGTCCGGAAGGACCCCGATCATCGGGATCGCCATGGGGGAAGCGGGAACCGCACTGCGCGTCATCGCCGGCTCGGCCGGCGCGGCGGTCTCCACCTACGCCCCGCCGGAAGGTCTCCCGGCGGTCGCCGCCGGGCAACTCACCGCCGGAGACGTCCGGTCCCGCCATCGCCGCTGGGGACGCCGGCTCCACGCACCGGTCCCGGTGTACGGGGTGGTGGGCAGCCCCATCGGACAGAGTCTCAGTCCGCCGATGCACGAGACGGCGTTTCGGCGGCTCGGGATCGAAGCCGCCTACCTCCCGTTCGCCGTTCCCCCCGAGGAACTCGCGGAGTTCCTCATGGCGGCGCGCCTCAGCGGGACGGGCGGACTGAACGTGACGATTCCGCACAAGCAGGCCGTCCTGCCGCTGCTCGATTCCCTCGACGACGACGCGCGCCGGATCGGCGCGGTGAATACCATCATCCCGATGAACGGCGGACTAGCGGGCGCCAATACCGACTGGAGCGGCGCCGTCCACTCGCTCGAGGAAGCGGTCGCGCTGCCCGGCCGGCGCGCCACGGTGCTCGGGGCCGGCGGCTCCGCGCGGGCCGTCCTCCATGGTCTGACGCGGCATGGCGCGGAAGCGGTGGTGATCTCCCGGAACGACCGGAAGGCGGCGGCGCTCGCCGGCGAAATGGGCGTGGCGCATGCCCCGATCGCCGCCCTGGAACGTAGCGAGGGTGACATCCTGATCAACACCACCCCGGTCGGAATGGCGCCCGACCACGACGGCTGTCCCGCCCCGGATGCCGCGATCGCCGGCCACGAGGTGGTTTTCGACCTGGTGTTCCACCCCGAGCGCACCCCGCTCCTCGGGAAGGCGGCCGGAATGGGAAAGCGGACCGTCCCCGGGCTCCGCATGCTCGTCCTGCAGGCCGCCGCCGCCTTCGAACGCTGGACCGGCCGCCCGGCCCCGGTCGAGGCCATGGCGGACGCCGCCCGGAAGGCTCGCGATGCCCGGTAGCTCGATCGGTCAGGCCTTCCGGGTGACGACCTGGGGCGAGTCGCACGGCCCGGCGATCGGGGTGGTCGTGGACGGCTGTCCGCCGGGGATCGCGCTGAGCGAAGGCAACGTGCAGGCGGAGCTCGACCGCCGTCGTCCCGGCCAGAGCGGGCTCACCACCCAGCGCCGGGAAGCGGATCGGGTGGCCATCCAGTCGGGAGTGATCGCCGGCCGGACGACCGGTCACCCCATCGGGATGGTGGTCCACAACAAGGATGCCCGGCCCTCCGACTACGAGGCCCTCAAGACCGTGTATCGGCCCTCTCACGCCGACTACACCTTCGACGCCAAATACGGGATCCGCGACCCGAGCGGCGGGGGCCGTTCCTCGGCCCGCGTCACCGTGGGCCATGTGGCGGCGGGCGCGGTCGCCCGGCGGTTCCTCGAGGAGCGCTTCGGGGTCGAGTGCACGGCGTACGTGAAGCGGACGAAGGACGTCGAGGCCGACGTCGATCCGGAGACCGTGACCCGCGGCGAGGTGGAGAAAACGCCCGTCCGCTGTCCGGATCCCGCGGCCGCCGCCCGCATGGTGGAGCTGATCGAGCGGACCCGGGACGCCCGGGACTCCCTCGGCGGGGTCGTCGAATGCTCCGTGCGCGGGGTCCCCCCCGGGCTCGGGGAGCCGGTCTTCGACAAGCTGGAGAGCGACCTCGCGAAGGCGATGCTGGCGATCAACGCGAGCAAGGGTTTCGAAATCGGCTCCGGGTTCGCCGGTACCCGCCTCTTCGGAAGCGAGCACAACGACCGCTTCGTGATGAAGGACGGGCGGCCGGCGACCGCGACGAACCACGCCGGCGGCATTCTGGGCGGAATCTCGACCGGGATGCCCATCGTCTTCCGGGTGGCGTTCAAACCGACCTCGACCATCGGAAAGGCGCAGCGGACCGTGGACTCCGAGGGCAACGAAGTCACCCTGGAAGCCCGGGGACGCCACGACCCGTGCGTCCTTCCCCGCGCGGTCCCCATCGTGGAGGCCATGGCCTGCCTGGTGCTCGCCGACCACGCCCTCCGACAGGCGGCGATCAGTCCGGAGCTGCAGTCGTCCGGATAGCGGCCCGGATGGCGCGCCAGCTTGGAACGCCGGCTTCAGCCGGCACGCGGCCCGCAGGGCCGCCGCGGCGCAGCGGGACACCGACGAGAACGGCGCCACCGAATCGACTCCACTCCATAAGGCTGTCGAACGTCGAGCAGTGCCGGCCGGAGGCCGGCGCTCCGACAGTGTCAAGTTATACTTGAACAAAATCCAGCCACGGGGGCGGCTAGCTCAGCTGGGAGAGCGCGGCGTTCGCAATGCCGAGGTCACGGGTTCGATCCCCGTGCCGTCCACCACTGGGAGAACAGTCCAACATGCGACGAATCGTCTGTGTGCGGATCCTCCCGGCCCTTGTCGTCCTGTTCGGCCTGGCGTTATCGGCGACGGCCGGACCGGAAACCCCGCCGGCTTCGCGATCCGCGCCGGATCCGGAAGCGGTCGCCCTCATCGAACGCGTCGAGGCGTACCACGAGTCCCTGCCCCACTTCGAAGCGCGCTTCGAGCAGCGGTTCTCCCCACGGATCTTCGGGCGTGACCGGGTGGAGACCGGCCGGTTGACCGTCAAGCGGCCGGCCCGGATGCGCTGGGACTACGAGGCACCCGAACCGAAGGTCTTCGTCAGCGACGGGCAGAGCACCTGGTTCCACGTACCTGCCGACCAGCAGGTCGTGGTGGGCGCGTTCGGCAGCGACGGTCAAGGTGCTGACGGGGAGGCCACGGGACTGAATCCCCTTGAGTTCCTGACGGGGGACGCCACGATCCTCGATCACTTCGACGCGCTGCTCGGGAGCGAGCCGCCGGAACCCGGCCTGCGCACGGTTGCGCTCGTCCCCCGGCAGGCGAACGGCGAGATCACTTCGCTGTCGCTCACGGTCAACGCCGAGAGCGGCCTGATCCAGGGAATCGAGTCGGAGGACCTGGAGGGGAACCGGACGACGTTCCGTTTCACCGACTTCCGGTTCGGGACGTCCCCCGACGACTCGCTGTTCACTTTCGTCATCCCGCCGGGGACGGACGTGGTGACGGCAGCGGACATCCGCCCGTGACGTTCGCCGGAGGGGGCCTCCGCGGTGTCCCCGTGCTGCTCCTCGCCGCCGGCCTCGCCGGCTGCGCCACGAGCCGCCACTTCACGGCGGGCGAGACGGCGGAGCGGATGGGCCGCTACGACGACGCCGTGGTCCACTACGCCCGCGCGGTGGCGGAAGACCCCTCCGACTCGGCGGCCCGGCTCTCCTTGACCCGCGCCAAGCTACGGGCGGCCGAGGAGCACGCCAGGGAGGCGGAGCGCCTCGCCGCGCTCGAGGACTACCCGGGGGCGGAAGACGCCCTGCGGGCGGCGATCATCCTCGCGCCGGAAGAGACGTCCTACCGGGACCGGCTGGCGGTGATCCAGGCGGCGGTCCAGGAGCAGGCCGAGGACGCGCGAGCGCTCACGCTCGCGGAGCTGAAGGAAGAGGCCCTCACCCGCCCGCTGGGCCTCGACGTCCCGGACGACGCCCGGGCTCCGGCGAGCTTCGTTTTCCGGGACGCGAGCCTCCGCTATGTCCTGCTCACCCTCGGCGAGATCGCCGGGGTTAACGTGGCCTTCGACGAGGATTTCGTGGACCAGACGGTCTCGATCGAGGCGGAGGACTCCACCTTCGAGGATGCCATCCGCAGCCTGACCGAGACCACCGGGCACTTCTTCCGGGTCGAGTCGCCGCACCTGATCACCATCGTGCCCGACACCCAGAACAAGCGGCTCCGGTACGAGCGGCAGGTCGCGCAGACCTTCTACCTCTCGTCGGCGGACCTCGTCCAGACCTCGGACACGCTGCGCATCGTGCTGGGGATCCGGCAGATCGCCACCCACGAGGGGACGAACTCGATCACGATGGTGGACACCTGGGAACAGGTCCGCTCGGCGCAGCGCATCATCGAGGCGCTCGACCGGAGTCCCGGCGAAGTCATCGTGGATGTCGAGCTCATGGAGGTGAACCGGACCCACCTCGAGCAGTACGGGATTCCCCTGCTCTCCCCCCAGACCGAGGGACAGGGCATTTCGGTGGCGCTCACCCCCCGGCTGGACACCGTGCTGCAAAACCCCTACGAACGCGGGAATCTCCAGATCGCGGGACTCCCGGGCGCCATCCTGAACCTGGTCCGCGCCGACACCGACACCCACGTGCTCGCCAACCCGCAGCTCCGGGCGTCGGACGGCAAGCCCGCCCTCGCCGACTTCGGCGAGCGGGTCCCGGTCCCGGTGACCACGTTCGCCCCCATCGCGACCGGGGGACTGGCCCAGCAGCCCACCACCACGTTCGAGTACGAAAACGTCGGGGTCAGCATCGAGGTCCTTCCCCGGATCCACCACGACGACAGCGTCACCCTCGAGGTCAAGGTGCGGCTCGACAACGTGTCGGGCACCGGCTATTCGGGACTCCCGACCTTCGGCAACCGGAACGTGGAGACGACTCTGCGCCTCAGGAACGGCGAGACCAGCATGATCGCCGGTCTCATCCGCCAGGAGGAGCGCAGCAGCCTGAGCGGTCTGCCCGGAGTCGCCGACATCCCGGTGATCGGGCGGCTCTTCGGCCAGAACTCCGACAACCTCACGGAGTCGGACATCATCCTGACCATCACCCCGAGGATCGCCCGGCGCGCCGACCTCGACCGGGAAACGCTGCTCCCGCACATCGTCCGGCGGTAGGAACCGCCCGGCCCCGGGTCGGACACACCCGCCCCGAGACCCGATCAGTGACAGGAGCTCCCACTCCGAAGGCCCGACAGCGCCGCAGCGACCCCGAAGCGCGGGCGCAGCCGGCCCGCAGGCGCCGGGAGCCGGGAGCGCCGGTCTTCAGACTCATCTCCAACGGTTTGAGGCCCCGTTTCGGGCAGTTGAGGCACGAAACTCGTTGGGGGAGAACGGCAGGAGTCCGCGTTTCGTGAAGACGTGGTGCCACGTTGGGAACGAACGAATAGGTTATATTCTACGACCATGCCAACGACCATCCACCTGCCTGATCCCGTGCTGGCGGCGGTTGACGAGAGGGCTCGCGCTCAGGGCATCAGCCGCAGTCGCTACATCGCTCGGGCGGTACAGAAGACTCTTGACGCCGAGCGCAGCTGGCGGCCCGAGGTGCTGCGCGCCTTCCAGCCGGCGCCGACCGACGACGAAGACCGGGAGGCCGCTCAGGAGATGCTCGCGATCATCGCCGCTGGCCGGACGAGGAAAGGGCCCGTGGACCTGTGAAGTACATCCTCGACACGAATGCCGTTTCGGCCGCGATGTACAACGATCCGCACATCTGGGAGCAGCTCACCGCGAGGTCCGCGGGCGATGTCCTGATTCCGCAACCCGTTCTCGCCGAAATCGCTTACGGACTGGCACGGCTGCCCGAGTCCGCCCGGCGCACCCGCCTGACCCATCGCTTCCGCGTCTTCGCCGACTCGCAGCCGCGCGCGGATTGGACCGACGACGTGAGCGGCATCTTCGGGCAGATCAAGGCGGAACTGGCGCGGCGGGGCGTCCTCCTGGAGGACTTCGACACGGCGATTGCCGCGCACGCCCTGGCGCTCGACGGCGTCCTGGTGACCGGCAACACCCGACACTTCGAACGGATTCCCGGCCTGCGGCTCGAAGACTGGGTGCGCCTGTCGGGAGCGTGAGACGGCATTGCAAGAGAGTTCGTCTTTCCTGGCCGGTGGGTCGAATCACACCGGTTCGGGCCGGCAGGTGGTCTGGATCCAGGACGGCGGGGTTGTCGGGGTGCGGCGCGGAACGCCCTCCGCCCGCCTTCGGCGGGCTGTGCCGGCTGAAGCCGGCGTTCCAAGCCGGCGTGCGATCTGCGCGAGGTGCGGTACGCGGTCCGCCCGCCTTCGGCGGGCTGTGCCGGCTGAAGCCGGCGTTCCAGGCCGGCGTGCGATCTGCGCGAGGTGCGGTACGCGGTCCGCCCGCCTTCGGCGGGCTGTGCCGGCTGAAGCCGGCCTGGAACGCCGGCTTCAGCCGGCACAGCCCGCCGA
>CAYUVU010000329.1:0-2147 GCA_964448205.1 uncultured Acidobacteriota bacterium | reverse complement strand
CGGCGTGCGGATGCCGCGTGACTTTGTCCACAGGCTGCTGGGTGGCCGGAATCGTACCAACGGGGGCGCGGCGGGCGATGCCGGCCACCGGCGGCCAGCCAGCTAGACCTCGGTCAGGAGGTGGCCCATCCGTTCCTTCTTGGTGCGCAGGTACTCGCGGGAGTGTTCGTTGGCCGGGACCTCGATGGCGACGCGCTCCTCGATGACGAGGCCGTGGGCTTCGAGGGCGACGAACTTCCGCGGATTGTTGGTCAGCAGGCGAATCCGTCCGACGCCAAGGTCCCGGAGAATCTGGGCCCCGACGCCGTACTCGCGCTGGTCGGCCCGGAACCCGAGGTGGGTGTTGGCGTCCACGGTGTCGAGGCCATCGTCCTGGGCCGCATAGGCCCGCAGCTTGTTGACGAGTCCGATGCCCCGCCCCTCCTGGTTCAGGTAGAGCAGGACTCCCGAACCCTCCTGGCCAATCCGGGCGAACGCCGCTTCGAGCTGGGGGCCGCAGTCGCACCGCATCGAGCCGAAGACCTCGCCCGTGAGGCACTGGCTGTGGACGCGCACCAGGACCGGGGTGTCCGGACGCGCTTCTCCCATCTGCAGAACCAGGTGCTTGGTCCCGTCGAGCGTGTTCTCGTAGGCGAGGGTGCGAAACGTCCCGAAACGGGTCGGGAGCACCGTCGAGGCCAGCCGGCGGACCAGCGACTCGGTGCCGAGCCGATAGCGGATCAGATCGGCGACGCTCACGATCGCCATCCCGTGCTCCGCCGCGAAGACCTCCAGGTCCGGGAGGCGGGCCATCGTGCCGTCCTCCTTCATCACCTCGCAGATGACGGCCGCCGGGTAGAGCCCGGCGATCCGCGCCAGGTCCACCCCGGCCTCGGTCTGTCCGGCCCGCTGCAGCACGCCGCCCGGACGCGCGCGGAGCGGGAACACGTGGCCCGGCCGGACGAGATCGGACGGCCGCGTCCGCTCGCGGATCGCGACCTGGACGGTGTGGGCCCGGTCGGCGGCGGAAATGCCGGTGGTGACCCCTTCCTTTGCCTCGATGGAGACGCAGAACGCGGTTTCGTGCACCGACGTGTTGTCCCGAACCATGAGCGGGATGTCGAGTTCGTCGAGGCGCTCCCCGGTCATGGGCATGCAGATGAGGCCGCGGCCGTGCGTGGCCATGAAGTTGATCGCTTCGGGAGTGACCTTCTCGGCGGCGATCGTCAGGTCGCCCTCGTTCTCGCGGTCTTCGTCGTCCACCACGAGAACCATCCGCCCGGCGGCGATCTCGCCAACCGCCCGCTCCACGGGCCAGAACGGAGTGGACTCGCTCTTTCCACTGTCAGGCACGCGCACAACACCTCGTCGGGCTCCGGAGGCCCTGGTTCGGAATCCGTCTCGACGAGAGTTTAGCCTCGGCCTTCGCCCGTTCCTTCCGGGCTCGCTCCGGGATTCGGGAGGAGCGCACCGACGTATTTCGCGAGGATGTCGTACTCCAGGTTGACCCGGTCCCCTTTCCGGAGCGCCCCGAGGGTGGTGGCCGCGCGCGTGTGAGGAATCAGCATGACCTCGAAGCACGCCTCGCCGGGCGAAGCCGTCGCCACCGTCAGGCTGACGCCGTCGATGGCGACCGAACCCTTGCGGACGATCCAGCGGGGCTCCCGGTGCCGGACCCTCACGCGGTAGTCGTCGTCGGAACCCCCCGCTTCGATCACCTCGCCGCAGCCGTCCGCGTGCCCCTGGACAAAGTGCCCACCCAGCCGGTCCGACGCGCGCAGCGGCAACTCCAGGTTGACCCGGTTGCCCGGGCGCAGGTCCCCGAGCGTCGTCAGGGAGAGCGTCTCGGCCGCGACTTCGAAGGACGCGGACGCGGGTTGAACCGCCACCGCCGTCAGGCAGACCCCGGACACCGCGACGCTGTCGCCGATGGAGAGTCCCGAGAACGCGCCGCCGGTGTGCCCGATGGTCAGGAGCCGTCCGGCTTCGCGGTCCCGGACCGCCTGCACGTCGCCGACCGCGATGACGAGTCCGGTGAACATGCGGCTGAGATTGCCCGATCCGGCCCCATCGCGCAAGCAGCCTGACGATGCCGCGCCGTGGCGGGGACCGCTTGGAACGCCGGCTTCAGCCGGCACCGCCCGCCGCAGGCGGGCGGCGGGACGGAC
>CAYUVU010000328.1:0-6898 GCA_964448205.1 uncultured Acidobacteriota bacterium | reverse complement strand
AGTCACACGGCCCGGTCCTCCCGGTGGGAGCCTCGGTACTCACGTCGCTTTCCCCACGGGCGCCTAAGTGTCGAATCAGCGCCGGCCCATCCTTCCGGTGGCGGTGGCGGCCGGCCTGCTCTTCGGTTTCTGGGTGGCGCTCTCGGGGAAACTGGACGCCTTCCACCTCTCGCTCGGCCTGATCACCGCGATCGCGATCGCGGTCGCCACTGGCAGGCTCTACCTGGCGGCGCCGCGGCCGATGCCGGCGGACGAGTTCGGACGCGCTCCGCTCCGCTGGCGCCACTTCCTCACCTACTCGGTCTGGCTGCTCTGGCAGATCTTCCGGTCGGCGATCCAGGTCGCGAGACTGGTCCTGCATCCCCGGCTCCCCATCGCCCCCCGCATGGTGCGGATCGCGGATGACCTGCCCCACCCCATCGCCCGGCTGACCCTCGCCCACTCCATCACCCTGACCCCCGGCACCGTCACGGTCGACTGCGACGACACCGGAATGGTGGTTCACGCCATCGATCCGGAGGCCGCCGCCGCCCTCGGCAACGACGGCGGACCGATGGCCGACCGGGTGCGGGCGGTCTTTGGCGCCCCGGCACGCTGATGTCCATGCTGCTGACGGCGGTCGCGGCCGTTCTCTTCGTCGCGATCGGGGGTTCCCTCTTCCGCGTCGTTCGCGGCCCGACGCTCTGGGACCGGCTCTCCGGGGTGGCGCTGATCGGGACGAAGACGCTGATCCTCCTGGTCGTCGCCGGCGAGCTCTCGGGACAGCCCGAGATGTTCACGGACATCGCGCTCGCCTACGCCACGATCGGGTTCCTGGGCGCCCTCGTCATCGCCAAGTACTTCGAAGGATCGACGTCCTAGTGGAAGGCTCCACCCTGACCGAGGGGATCGCGGTCCTCCTGCTCGCCGCCGGGCTGTTCTTCATCCTGGCCGCGGTGATCGGGATCCTCCGCCTGCCGGACTTCTTCACCCGTCTCCACGCCATGGGAAAGTGCGATACCGCCGGGCTGTCGCTCAGCCTGCTCGGGCTCGCGCTACTGGCCGACGATCCGGCAGTGACGGTCAAGCTGGTCCTGGTCCTGATCCTCGTCGCCGTCGCCAACCCGACGGCAACGCACGCCCTGGCCCGGGCCGCGTCGCGGGCCGGCGTGAAGGTGTGGCGGCCCGGCGAACCCGCGGGAGAACGATGATGGCCGAGGGCCACCTCATCGGCATCGGCCTGCTCGCCGCGATGGTGGTCACGGCGGCGTGCGCGCTCGCCGTGAAGGACCTGTTGACCGCCGCGGCGCTCTTCGGCGCGTTCAGTTTTCTGACCGCCACCTGGTTCGCCCTGCTGGGGGCCGTTGACGTGGCCTTCACCGAAGCCTGCGTCGGCGGCGCGCTGACCACGATCCTGTTCGTCTCCACCGCGTTCCGAACCAGCCGGAGCTTCGACTGATGGGCGCGTCACCCCCACCGCGACCCGGGGCCACCCGCGTGCGGCGGCTGCTCGGCGCCGCTGCCTTTTCGGCGCTCTTCCTCGGGCTGGTGCTGGGCATGTCCGAACTCCCCGAGTTCGGCGATCCGGCATCCCCCGCGTCCACCCACGTCTCGCCCCGGTTCATCGAGGACGCCGCGGCCGAGACCGGCGCCGCCAACATGGTGACCGCGGTGCTGGCGGACTACCGCGGCTACGACACGCTCGGCGAAACGGCGGTCATCTTCGCGGCGGGGCTCGGCTGCCTGGTCATCCTCGCCGCCGCCGGGGGCCGTCCCAACCTGCCGGCCGCCGGCATGTCCCACCCGTTCGGGAGCGTCATCCTCGACGCCGCCACCCGCGTCCTCGTACCGGTGGTGCTGCTGTTTGCGGTGTACGTCCTGATCCACGGACACATCAGTCCCGGCGGCGGTTTCCAGGGCGGCGTTCTGTTCGGCTCCGGCCTCATCATGATGCGGCTCGTCTGGGGTCCGGCCCACGAAGGCGGGGCGCCCCATCCGGACGTCCCCGCCTTCGGCCCGAGTCTCCGCGGCTCGCTGATCCTGGCGTGCGCCGGCATTCTCGGCTATGCCGGCATCGGTCTGGCCGCCATGGCGTTCGGCGGCGAGTTCCTGAACTACGGGACGCTGCCGCTCGGGAGCGATCCGGCCCACGTGCGGGAACTCGCCACGCTCGGCATCGAGGCCGCGGTGTTCCTCACCGTCGCCGGCACGGTCGGCGTCCTCTTCGACACGATCAGCATCGGGATGCGGGAGAACGGGGTTCCGATCGGGACCGGGCGGGGCCCTCGGGAATGACCACCTACGCCTTCGCCGCCGCGCTCTTCACCATCGGGCTCGCGGGCATGGCGTTGCTCCCGAACCTCCTCCGGAAGCTGCTCGCGATGAATGTGATGCAGGTCGCCGTCATCGTCTTCTTCGTCTCGCTGGCGTTCAAGGACGGAGCCACCGTCCCGATCCTCGGTCAGGGCGGGGAGCCCGTGGCGGCGGAGTTCATGAACCCCCTGCCGCACACCCTGATGCTCACCGCCATCGTGGTTTCGGTTTCGACCACCGGACTCGCGCTCGGGCTCCTCGTGCGGATCCGGAGCCGCTTCGAAACGCTCAACGAGCGGCGGCTGCTCGACAAGCTCCGGTAGCCGCCAGGAGCGATCGGGATCCGTGCGAGACGTTCTCCCCGGCCTGCTGGTCGCGCTGCCGCTCCTGGGGGCGGCGCTCGTCCCCCTGCTCGCGGCCCTGTCCCGCCGCACCACCCGCGCCGCCGCCCTCGCGCTCCACGCCGCCATCTTCGCGGCGGCGCTCGGCCTTTTCGGGTCGGCGGCGGCCGACGGACCGATCCGTTACGCGGTCGGGGGCTGGCCCGGGCCGTGGGGAATCGAACTCTGGTTCGACGGACTGAGCACGCTCATCGCGGTGCTGGTAGCCGGAATGGCCTGCTTCGCGTCGTTCGCGCAGACCTTCGGCGCGGAGCGGACCGGGGCGGCGCCGGCTTCGACCCCGCTCCGGGAGGGCCTGCTGCGGGGCGCCCTGCTGCTCCTCGTCGGGGGACTCCTCGGCATCGTCGCCACCCGGGACGTCTTCAACCTCTTCGTCTTTCTCGAGATCTCGTCGCTCGCCGCCTACACGCTGGTCGCCTCGGGGGAGGCCCGGGGCGCGGTGGCGGCTTTCCGCTACCTGCTGGCCGGCACCGCCGCCGGCTCGCTCTATCTCTTCGGGGTCGGTTTCCTCTACGCGCTCACCGGAACGCTGAACATGGACGATCTCGCGGCCCGGCTGCCTTCGGTCGAAGCGGACGCGGCGCTCACCGTCGCGGTCGTCCTGATCGCGGTGGGGCTTTCCATCAAGGCGGCGCTGTTCCCCCTGCACGGCTGGCTCCCCGACACCTACGTCTACACGCCGACCCCCGCGGCGGGATTCATCGCCGCCGTCATGGCCAAGGTCAGCGCCTATGCGCTCCTCCGGCTGCTCGGCGAAGTGCTGGCCGGGACCGAGGCAGGCGCGGTGGTGCTCGAAACCATGATCTGGCTCGGGGTAGCGGGAGTCGTGGCCGGCGGGGTCCTGGCGGTCGCCCAGCGGGCGGTCACCCGCATGCTGGCCTGGTCCAGCATCTCCGCGATGGGAATGATCCTGATCGGAGTGGGGATGGGGTCCGCGCTCGCCATCACCGGCGCCCTCTTCCATATGGCGGCGCACGCCCTCGCCAAGGGATGTCTCTTCTTCGGCGCCGGCGGGATCCGCACCTTCGGGGACAGCGACGAGGTGGGGCGCTGGGCCGGTCTCGGCTCGCGGGCGCCCTGGACCCTGGCGGCCCTGACGGTCGCCGCGCTCTCCATGATCGGCATCCCGCCGACTGCCGGGTTCTTCTCGAAGTACTACCTGCTCTCCGCGTCGGTCGATGCCGGAGGGCCGGCGGGAATCGCGGCCTTCGCGGCGATCATCCTCTCCAGCCTGCTCGCTACCGTCTATTTCCTGCGCGTCCTGGAGGCGGCCTGGTTCCGGTCGCCGGGCGACGCACCGGACGCCTCCTCCGGGGGTCCGGAGGGCCGACCGTCCGGCCCGGTCCTCCCGCGGCCGCTCGCCATACCGGTCGTCGGGCTCGCCGTTCTGGTGCTGCTGACCGGGATTTTCGCGCGGCCGTTCGAACGCCACGTCCTCCCTGACTGGGAGTCCGGCACCGCGCGCATCGCCGCCGAGGGCCCGTGACCGAGATCGTCTCCCTCCGCCCGCTGCTCGCCGTCGGGGCGGGACTGGCCGTGGTGCTGCCGATCCTCCTCAGCGGCCGGCGGCCCGCGCTCCGCGAGGGCTGGACCTTCGCGGCGGGGGCCGTGCAGCTCGGCGCCGCGGTGTCCATGCTCCCCGCCGCCTTTGCGGGCGCCGCCCACACGAGCCCGGCCCTGCCCCTGCTGCCGGGCATGCCGCTCCAGTTCCGGGCCGACCCGCTGGGCCTCCTCTTCCTGACGCTCTCCTCGATCCTGTGGCTCGCCACCTCGAGCTACTCGGTGGGGTATCTCCGCAGCCTGGGGCTCAGGCACCAGACGGGCTACTTCGCGGCGTTCGCGGCCGCGGTCGCCGCCGCCGCGGGCGTCGCGCTCGCCGCCAACCTGGTGACCTTCCTGATCTGCTACGAGGTGCTCACGCTCGCGACCTGGCCGCTGGTAGTGCACAAGCGGACCTCCGGAGTGCTCGGTTCCGGGCGGTCCTACCTGGCCTACACGTTGATCGCGGGGCAACTGCTCCTGGGCGCCGTCGTCTGGGCGGGGATGCTGGCGCCCGGCGCGCAGTTCACGCCGGGAGGGTTTCTGGCCGGCGCCGCGTCCGACGGCGTCCTGCGGGTCCTCTTCGTGCTTCTCCTCGTCGGGGTCGGCTCGAAGGCGGCGGTGTTCCCGCTGCACGGCTGGCTGCCGGCGGCCATGGTGGCGCCCACCCCGGTGAGCGCCCTGCTGCACGCGGTCGCGGTGGTCAAGGCGGGGGCGTTCGGCGTGCTGCGGCTGACCGGCTGGGTCTTCGGCCCCGACCTGATGCACGATCTGGGACTCGGCCTGCCGCTCGCCCTGCTGGCGGCGGGGACCATCCTGATGGCCTCGCTGCGCGCGCTGGGCGAGGACCACTTCAAGCGCCGGCTCGCCTACTCGACCATCAGCCAGCTCAGCTACATCGTGCTCGGGGGCGCGATCGGCACCCCACTGGCGCTCGCGGGAGCCGCGTTCCACATCGTCGCCCACGGGTTCCTGAAGATCACCCTCTTCTTCTGCGCCGGCTCGGTGTACGCGGCCACCGGCAGGGAGCGCATTTCGCAGTTGTCCGGGCTGGGCCGCGCGATGCCGTTCACCTTCGCCGCTTTCGCGGTCGGCGCGCTCGGGATGGCGGGCCTTCCCCTGCTTCCGGGATTCATCAGCAAATGGAACCTGGCGCTCGGCGCGCTCGACGATCACCAGGTCTGGGTGGTGGCGCTCCTCGTGGTCAGCGGGCTGCTGAACCTGGCCTACTACCTGCCGATCCTCCGGATCGCGGTCTTCGAACCGGGCGACGGCCGCCGCGTCCGGGAGCCGTCGGCATGGCTGGTGGCGCCCCCGGTCTTCGCCGCCCTGGCGGCCATCGTCCTGGGGGTGGCCCCGGACGCGGGCGCCCGCTTCTGGTTCCTCGCGGAGTCGGCGGCGCAGAGCGTCGCCGCGCACGCACCCCAGTTCCTCACCGGGGGTCCGCCATGAGCCGGCGGACGGCGGCCGGAGTGGGTCTCGTCGTCGCGGCGCTCGCCGCGCTCGACGTGCTGGGATTCCTTTCCGGATCCGAACACCACGGCGGGTTCTGGAACAGCGTGCCGCTGGGCGACCTCGCCCTCGGGGCACTCGGGGCGGGCGTTCTCGTGTGGTTCGCGAAACGGATCCTGAAGCGGCTGCTCTCCCGTGCCGAGCACTACTACGACGGAGCGAACTAGCCCGCCATGACCGCCCTCTTCCTGCATCCCGCCTTCTGGCTCTTCGCAGGGGTGCTGGTCGTGTTCGCGAACCGCCGCCGGATGCCCGGGGTGCCGGTCGGCGTGATCGTGGCGCTCGGGGCGCTGCTCGCGCTGGTGCGGGGGGTCGAGGGCACCCTCGAGACGACCGTCGCCGGCTTCCGCCTCGTCTGGTTCCACGCGGACCGGCTCAGCCTGCTCTTTGCGCTCGTCTTCGCGATCGTGGCCCTTCTCGGCTTCCTCTACGGGTCGCACCGGATGCGCGCCGGCGAAACGGTGGCGGCGCTGCTCTACGCCGGTTCCGCCATCGCGACCGTGCTGGCGGGCGACTGGATCACCTTCTTCGTCTTCTGGGAGGCGATGGCGCTGTCCTCCCTCGGCCTGATCTGGCAGGGAGGCACCGCCGGAGCCCGGCGGGCGGGAATGCGCTACCTCCTCGTCCATGCCACCGGCGGAGCCCTCCTCTTCGCCGGCATCGTCCTCCACCTGGCCGGCGGGGGCGAAACCTCGCTGGGCGCGCTGGCTTCGGACGCGCCCCCGTTCTGGCTGATCCTGGGCGCGGTGGCGATCAACGCCGCCATCCCGCCGCTCCACGCCTGGCTGACCGACGCCTATCCGGAAGCCTCGACCTCGGGCTCCGTCTTCCTGTCCGCCTTCACCACCAAGACCGCGGTCTACGCACTCCTGCGACTCTTCCCGGGGACCGAGATCCTGGTGCCGCTCGGCGTCGCGATGGCGCTCTACGGCGTGGTCTTCGCGGTCATCGAGAACGACATCCGCCGGCTTCTCGGGTACCACATCGTGAGCCAGGTCGGCTACATGGTGGCGGCGGTGGGCATCGGCACCCCGCTCGCGCTGAACGGCGCCGCGTCGCACGCGTTCTCCCACATTCTCTACAAGGCCCTCCTCTTCATGGGGGCGGGAGCCGCCATCGAAGCCACCGGTCTCCGCCGTCTCTCCGACCTGGGA
>CAYUVU010000327.1:0-31264 GCA_964448205.1 uncultured Acidobacteriota bacterium | reverse complement strand
CGATGAGGAAGAAGACGAACCGGGAGGAGGCGCCCGGG
Organism: uncultured Acidobacteriota bacterium; assembly: GCA_964448205.1. Classification (GTDB taxonomy): domain Bacteria; phylum Acidobacteriota; class Vicinamibacteria; order Marinacidobacterales; family Marinacidobacteraceae; genus Marinacidobacterium. The sequence continues at coordinate 31,226 of CAYUVU010000327.1, read as the reverse complement.
GACATCGGCAGCCCCGCCAGCAGGGGCGCGGTGCCCACGGGCGCCGGCAGCGTCAGGCCGAACGCCGCGCCGAGCGTCGTGGGGAGCAGGGCGACCGCGGTCGCCGTCGTCCGCCCGCAGCCCAGCCGCCCGAGCATCGGCGTCACGATCGGCAGGTAGGCGATGGAGAGCTCCGGCATCCCCACCGCGCCCGAGACCGCCGCGAAGCCGAACATGAGCGCCGGGATCAGCAGCTCGACCCGCCGCCCGGTGGCGGCGGCCAGCCGGTTCACCCCGAGATCGAGGATCCCCGCCCGGCGCATCACCCCCACCGAGCCCGCGCACAGGAACACGAGGAAGACCACGCTCGCCGCGTCCGTCAGCCCGTCCGGGATTGCGGTCACCACCTCCCAAAAGCCCGCCGGCGACCGCTCGATGACCTGGTACGACCCCGGAACGACGGCCTCGCGGCCATCGGGAAGAACGGTCCGCTCGTAGCGGCCCGCGGGGATGATCCAGGTGAGGAGCGCCGCGACCGCGATCAGCGCGGACAGGACGATGTAGATGTCGAGCCCGCGACCGCCTTCGTCCGGACGTTGGGTCCCCGGCGCGCCCATCCGCGAAGCGTACGTCCTGCCGCTCCAACGGAATCAGCAACACGTACGGCTTGGAACGCCGGTCTCCAGACCGGCACCGCGGCGCTCCGCGCCGCGCACGTCGTTACTCCACTACAAAAAGACGGCTCCCCCCTCGGCGCGGTGCTCCGACAGAGGAGATGACCCGTACGGCTTGGACCGCCGGCTTCAGCCGGCACAACCCGCCGCGCGGCAGGCGTCCACCGGGTTCTACGGTTTTGCGAGCGCCGGCTTCAGGCTCTACGGTCTCTTCGACCATCGGCCCCCCCGTTCAGGACCGCCACCAGCGCGGCCAACAGTTCACGGCCGGCGGGCTGCATCGGCGCGCGCGAACAGATCGGCCAGGCGGAGGTGGGAGTCGAGGTCTTCGCGACGGCTCCGGGCATCCGGCCAGGCCGGGTTCTGGAGGATCGCCTGTCGGCGCAACTCGTCAGCGATCCGCAGTCCCTCGAGAGGCCCCAGCCGTTCGATCCGCTCCGCCCAATAGGCGTCCTTCCAGTCGCGCACCCGCTGCCAGTCACGGAACATGAAGACGCGGATGCCAGTGGTGATCCTCTCGCTCATTCCGATCGCTATCGGGAACCGCGCTGGGGCGTATCTGCGCGCTCACCATGTCTGAGATTCCGGCACGTTCGGACCAGAAACCGACGCGGCCGTGCCGCCGAGCTGACCGGCGCTCGCGATCGGTTCGTCGAATGCCCGACGATTGGCGCGCTCAGTTCAGCGAACCGGGTCCCAGAGCCCTGCACGGAACTCATGGGTGTACGCGCCTTCGGACCCGACGAGGAGCCGACGGGCCAACTCGATTCCTGCCTCCTTGTCGAGTTCACTGGAACGCGGCGGGGAGATGCAGTTGGGACACCCCTTCACGCATCGGCAACGCTCCGCGACCCCTATCCCGACTTCGAGCATTCTCCTCCATACCTCAAGCGCCTTGCGGGCGATGCCGATGCCGCCGGGATAGCTCTCGACGAGGAAGATCGAGCGCGTCCCGAGGTCGGCGTGGGTAAAGACGTCGTGGGCATCGATGGGTATCGAAAACAGGGCGCCGACGCGGAGCAGGTGCTGACAGGTCTGGACCTCGATGCCGGCCACTCCGGACGCGGCCTCGTCGGAACCGTCGTAAGGCAAGGAGATTCGGAGGGCGTGCGCCCGGTCGAATCGCGCCTGATTTGACGACGGCGTCCATCGGTCCCGTTCCTCGTCGGACCGCTCGTCGACCTCCACGACCTGATGGATTCGTTCCATCGAGGAACTGTCGCCGTAGGTGGCCTCAGGTCCCGCGGAACCCCACTTGTGCCCCTCGAAGACGTTCTGCATCGTCACCGTCGTGGTGATGACGGGGTTGGTGTGAAGCCAAGGCTGCTCGTCCTGAAGCTGGATGGATCCGCCATCCCGGCCGGTCGCTATCGCGGTGACCCGATACGTGGCGCCGCCGTGCATGTAGATGGCCCGTTCGTATGCCTCCCGGAACTGCTGCTGGGCCGACATGGTGCCGATCTCTTCTGCGCCCTTCGTAAGGACATACTGACCGCTACTGCCACCCCGTAGGTTGATGTAGAGCTGCGGGGTGACGCCCTTGGCAATGACCGAGCCGGCGCGGAGCCTCTGTTCCGCCGCATCGTAGAGAGCCGGACCGAGGATCTCCTCCCCACCTTTCCTGAACCCGGCGGCGCTCTCGCACTCATGCAGGAGGCAGGGGACGTGCCTCTCGATCAGATCGGGATTCCGGGGATTGATGACGAGCTCGTCCAGCGGCTTCGTCAGGAACGCGGGAAGGTTGGCAGCCTGGAATTGGTCCACCGGACTGTTGCGGGCGAAGTACAGAACGAAGGCATCCGACTTCCAGGAGCGCCCGGCGCGGCCGATGCGCTGCCATGCCGCCATGATGCTGTCGGGGAAACCGGCGAGGATGACTCCGTCGAGCCCCCCTATGTCGATCCCCAGTTCCAAGGCGTTCGTGGCGAAGACCAGGCGGACCTCGCCCTGCTTGAGGCGCTCCTGCACGTCTTGACGTTTCTTCGTGGAGAGTCCCGCCCGGTACACCTCGATGCGGTCGCGGCCGAAGCCGGGTGGGGCATCGTCGCCCAGCTCGTCGATTCTGCGGAGGGCGAGTCGGTGGCACTGTTCGGCGAACTTCCGGCTTGGGCAGAACACAAGCGTTGCCTTCCCCTCCGCCAGGCAAGCGAGCCCAGCGTTGATCACCCGAAGCTGGAATATCTTCCAGTAGTTGAAGTCACGGAGTTGGGGCCGGATGAAGACGAAATCGCGGGTCGGCCGGACGGAGGCAGTTGCGTTGACCTCGACGAACGGCGCTCCAGTAAGACTCTCGGCATGCTCCCTCGCATTTGCGCATGTGGCGGAGCAGAGGAAAAACTGCGGGTCGGCGCCGAGGCCGTGCAGGTAATGGCGGAACCGCCGGAGAAGCATGGCGAGATTCGAGCCGAAGTAGCCGCGGTACTCGTGGATTTCGTCGAGAACGACCCACTTGATCTGCCGGAGGAACCCGGTCCAGAGGTTTCCGTGTCCGAGAAAGCTCAGGTTCAACATCTCCGGGTTCGTCATCAGAACCGAGGGGGGCGCCTTGCGAATGGCGTCCCGCTCCGAGGGAGTCACGTCCCCGTCGTACCACCACGACTGGACATGGCAATCGGGAATGGCTTCCGTAAGCCGCTGGAGTTGGTCCCGCTGATCGAAAGCGAGCGCCTTGGTCGGGTAGAGCATCAACGCGTGACCTGAAGGATCCCGGAGTAGCGCTTCGATCATGGGGATCTGGAAGGCGAGGGACTTTCCGCTGGCCGTGGGCGCTTGGAGGACGACGTTCGCGCCCCGCATAGCGGCGTTGATTGCGCGGGCTTGGTGGTCATAGAGGTCGGAGCAGGAAAGGCGTCCCAGAGCCTCCCGGACCCGCGCTGATACCCCGGCGCAGGTCGCCGCAGCAACCGTTTCCGGCGGAATCGCCGAAAGGCGCTCCGTCATGATCTGGTCATCGGCGCGCACCGCGTCCCAGTGCCTCAAGGTTTCGATCATCTGCACAAGTCGACTCCAATCTGGCGTCAATAGCGCCCGAACGGCCGATTCTGACCCGAAGTTGCGACAAAACGTGTCATTGACAACCGTTCGGTCCGCGTGCTGCCGTTCCTACCACGACCGGCGGCACTCCGACAAGAGTCCACATGTGCCGCAAAACAGGAGCCTTACACGGAATCAGGCCCAGGACGCCAGGCTAATGGGTGCGCGACGGCTGGCGGAAGCCCCACTGACCAAGCCCGCGACGCGTGATCGCGTCCACTCCTTCCTCGCTCGTGGGCACGAACGGAGCGCGGGGGGCCGCTGTTTGTAGGGTGTCCCACATGGCGCAAGGCACTCGGGCCCTACCCCGAATCAGGACCCGGCGTCCCCCCGATGAGATCCGGCGGCCCGACATGCCGGGGGGCATCGAAACGGCGCGGCGCAAATGGGAGGCTCGTCTGCTTGCGGATGGAATGTCCCGAACCGACGCTCGGTGCTTGGCCAGCGCCGAAGAGGTCCGCTGCCGGGTCAAGGAATCCCGGGTGCGCCGGTTTCTGGATTTGCGCCGCGAGCTGGAGGAAGCAGAAGCCACTTGGCGTCGCAACTTCAGGCCTCATGCCGTCCTGCTGACCGAGCGCGAGCGTCCCTCCCTCGTGATCGGAATGATGCTCTTTGGCGACCAGCGGTTCGTGTTCTTTCAAGAGCAAACCGATCCCACCAGTTTCCGGGATCAGGTGCTGCGGGTGCTTCCCGAAGACGTTCCGCTTTTCGGAAGGCCCATCGGCTTCATCGTGAACTACACGCCGGACCGGGCGGTCGAGTTCGATCTCCACGGAAGCGAGGCGAGGTCGTACTCAGGCGCGTTCCGCCCGGGGAGGGCTTCCTTCAAGGTCAGCGACGGCTGGTTCGATGCCCGAGCGGGACAGCCGGATGAGCCGGGCGATGCGAGGGGCCGGAAACCGCTTCACGTGCGGCCGGCCACCTGGCCAAAGCAACTCCAAGACACCTAGCGAAAAGAAAGGAGCAACCGATGCGAAACCACTACGTCGGAGACGAAGGCGACTTCGTGAAGTACACCCTGTTGCGAAGGATCTGCGGAACCACCGCTGGGGATGGTGGAGAGAAGCTGTCGCTTGGGATCGTCTGGTACCTACGCGAAACGAAGCGCGTCGGATACCTCAGCAAGCCCGGCGATCACAGGGACGTGGACCCGGATGTCTTCGACCGCCTTCAGCGGTGGAATCGGGACGAGCAACGGCGGGGCGTGCGGCTCATCGAGCGCTCCGGATTGTTCTCGGATACGGCGTATTTCGGCTGCCCCGTGCAGCCATTCAAGGCCCGCGCCTCATGGTTGCAACAGGCACTGCAGAAGGTCGCGCGATGCCGCGTCGTCTTCCTCGATCCCGACATCGGGCTGGCGCCAGCAAGACCCACCCGTGATCACGTTCTGAGCTCTGAATTGGAGAGGTTCTGTTGTCTCGAACAACGGCCGACAGTTGTCGTGTATCAACACTCTTGGCGCATGAAACGGAAGCGACAGATCGAGTGCCAGATCAAGAGACAGGCCGACCACATCCGGGACCGAATGGTCGCCGTCCAGCACGAGAGACTCAAGGACCGCTTCTTCTACGTGATTCCGTCCACGGGGGACGACGGTGAGCTCGCACTGAGTCGGATCGCTGAACCCTTCGAAGTGATCGAGTGACTCCGGCTCGCGCGGACGCGGAGTGCTCCCGCCCGGGGGTCAGCGCAGATCCGAGGGTCAGCTCGCCCGCTGGGGCTCCGTCATCCAGTCCAGGAACACTTGGATCTGCGTCTCGAAGTCGTCGAGGGTTTCCGGCAGGCGCGCTTCCAAAAGCGATACCCGCTCGACATCGAGTTCGTCACCGTAGATGTTCCGGAAGAGGTGCCGGAAACCAAGGAAGTCACGGAGCCTTCCCGCCAGGTCGGGTGTGACGACGCGTGGGCGAACGCCGCTGATCTCGATCGTCATCGAGCGGAGGAGTTGCGAATGCCACGCGTCGCCGCGCGGAAGCCCGCCGTCCAGTTCTTGGGCGATCCGCGTGAAGACGTGTTCGACGCCCGTGTACAGGTCGTGCAGGATGGAGCTGCGAGCTCGAACGGAATACGAATCGTCGGTGCGGGGCGCGCCGGCGGCGTCCCGGCGCAGCCGCGCCAGCCGTCCCAGTTCGTTCTCGATCTCGGCGCGGAGGCGGCGTAGCACGGCCTCTTCCGGGCTCACAGGGGGACGCCTTCCTTTTGCACGGACTCGCGGAGGTAATCGAGCGCGGATTCGAGCGGGAAGATGTCCACGCGGAAGCGGGTCATCTCCTGGGCGTGGGCCAGCGCGCCGAAGTAGCGCGACGCGGGCAACCCCTCGACCGCCAGATCAATGTCGGAGGTCGGTTTGAACCGTCGGTCCGGCGCGAATGCCGAGCCGAATCCGATTACCCGTTCGGCGCCCTCGGCGCGGAGGAAAGCTGCAATCCGGCGGGCATCGGACTGTGCGCGCTCCCGTCCCGCCGGGGAGAAACGGGTGCGGCGGAGGTGGTCCAGCAAGACCTGACGATCCATGCCCCGCAGTCTATCCGGGGAAGGAAGTCCGCTCGGATCATCGGAGCCAGCGCCACGATGCTCGCGTGGACAGCGCCTTCCCGGTGCGCTGGCCCTTGCTACAGGCGGCGGGCCAGCAGAGCGACCCGTGACGCGTCGTAGCCCGCCTTGAGCCAGTCAAGCGGCGACACGGTGACGTCCAGGTCTTCGTCCCGGAAGAGGTCGGCGTTTCTGGCATGAAGCCAGTTGAAGACCTCCACGGGATGCAGCCGGGCGCTCAGCGCCCGATTCACAACAGCAATGTTCGGCACGAGCCCGCCATCGGGCAGGAACTGGAAACTCGGGATCAGCCGCCTGTTCCCCAACAGGAAGCTGCAGAGGGACCGATCCGCGATCAACTGACGGACCCGACCCCCGGCAAGACCCAAGCGCTCGCCGACCTGTTGCGGCGTGAGGCTCCGGGCGACGATGGCGGCGTACTTGACGGCGGTCATCGCCAACGGATCGGAACCAGGCTGCGGTTCCAGGTCCAGGCCGCCCGCGCGCAGCACCGCCTGCTCCGCCGCCGGCAGGCCACCGGGAGCATCGCCGTACGTCAACGGTTCCATGCGGTCCAGAACTGCCGCGAGAGCGCTGTTCAGGACTTGCGGATCGGTCTCGCGGAGGCCGCGCGATGCCAGGAAGCGTTCGACGGGGGGCGTCACCGGGAGTCCTCTTGTGAGCGAATACTAGTGACGCTCGTTACTGTGCGACCTCGGCCGCGCGGTCCGTGTTCCCTTGTCCTACGCTCAGGGGCGGGAACGCAGCATTGGGGGCCGCTACGCGTAGGGTGTCTCCCGCGCCGCGCAGATCAGCGTCGCGACGTGCGCGGTGCCGAGCACCGCGCGTGCCGGTCTGGAGACCGGCGTTCCAAGCCGTTCCGCCATCAGGGGCATGCAGCCCGACGCGCCGGTGGGCTGGGGCCCGCCGTGCCGGCTGAAGCCGGCGTTCCAAGCCGGTCCGCCACCCGGACAGCCACGTGCCGTCATTCGGATTCACGGCGGGTGCCCTCGCGGAGTTCAACCCGAAGAAGGAGGGTGCCCGCCGCGACAGCGTCGCCGGCTTTCGCGCCGATGTCGGCCAGGGTCCCGCGCACCGGCGCGCGGATCTCCCAGTGCATCTTCATGGACTCGATCACGGCAACGACGTCCCCTTCCTCGACGGTGCTCCCGGCGTCGAGAATCCGGATGACCTGGCCGGCGAGGGGGGCTCGGACCTCCCCGGAATCCTGCCCGCGAGCGGCCTTTTCCCCTTCCCCGGAGAGCGGCAGCGCCAGGGTCTCCCCCGCCACCGTGACGGCAAGCTCGCGCCCGCCGGCGAGCGGGGTGGCGGCGACGGTCAGCGCCTCGCCGGCACCCGCGTCCCGGACCGGGGCACCCGACAGCACCACCTCCCCCTCACACGGTCCCGGCCCCACCCGCGGAAACTCCTCCGCGTGACCGAGCGACAAGAAGACGTCCGCTCCTGCGGTCGCCCGTCGCCGTGCGGCGACCGCGGCAACCGCGTCGGCCACCCCTTCCCGCTCCAGCAGCGCCATCACCTCCGGCGCCAGGCGGGAAGCGGCGATCTCATCAAGCCGCTCCTCGAGCCAACGGGCGTGCACGCGTTCGCCGAGCAGGTCGGGATGCCGCAGCACGGAAACCATGAGCGAAGCGTTCGTCTCCACCCCGTGGATCACGGTCTCCTCGAGTGCGGACGCGAGCCGCGCCGCGGCGGCGGCGTGGGAATCACCGGAGGCGATGACTTTCGCCAGCAGCGAGTCGAAGCCGGGAGGCACCGGGCTGCCCTCGACGACCCCGGAATCGACCCGCATGCCTTCGCCCTCGGGCTCGCGGTAGCGGCGGAGACGTCCGGGGCTGGGAGCGAAGCCGCGCCGCGGCGATTCGGCGACGATCCGCGCTTCGAAGGCGGCACCGCAAGGTGTCAACGGCTCGAAGGACTCTGCCCGGGACACGGGAGCCGGCAGCGCGGCGGGCCAGCCGCCGGTGGCGATCTCCAGTTGCGCGTCCACGAGATCGACGCCGTAGATCTCCTCGGTGGCCGGGTGTTCCACCTGGAGCCGGGTGTTCACCTCCAGAAAGTGGAAGACGCCGTCCGGTTCCAGCAGGAACTCGACCGTGCCGGCGCCCCGGTAGCGGCTCGCGATCACCAGCCGCAGCGCGGCTTCCCCCATCCGGGCCCGCAGATCCGCCGAGATGCCGAACCCCGGCGCCCATTCGAGGAGCTTCTGCCGCCGCCGCTGGACGGAACACTCGCGCTCGCCCAGGTGGATTCCGGCTCCCCGCCCGTCGCCGAGGACCTGGATCTCGACGTGACGCGGGCGGTCGAGCCAGCGCTCCACGTAGACCCGGTCGTCTCCGAACGCCGCCCGGGCCTCGGAGGCGGCCACCGAGAGCGCCTCGGCGAGCGCTTCCGGATGCCGGACCACGCGGATGCCGATTCCGCCGCCCCCGGACGCCGCCTTCACGGCGCAGGGGAAACCCACCCCGGCCCGTTCCACGGCGGCCGCGGGGTCCGGTTCGGAGGCGAGTTCGTCCACCCCGAGCGAAGTCAGTACCGGAACGCCGGCCTCCAAGGCGGTTCGGCGCGCCGCCTCCTTGTCGCCGAGAAGGCGCATGCTCGCCGCGGTGGAGCCCACGAACGCGATCCCGGCGGCCTCAACCGCGGCCGCGAAGGAAGCGCTCTCGGACAGGAACCCGTATCCGGGATGCAGCAGCCCGGCGTTCCAGCCGGTGGCCGCGGCAACGATGGCGTCACCGTCCAGGAAACCCGGCACCTCGAACACTTGATCGGCCTCGTCCCGCACCGGGGCCCCGCGATCGGCGGCGGTCGAGACGACGGCCACCCGGCAGCCGCGCGCGCGGGCAGAGCGAAGAATCCGCCGGGCGATCTCGCCGCGGTTCGCGATGAGCAGCCGCGGGGCGGAGGACACGGGCGTCGTTATTGCGAGCCTGACGCCGCCCAGGGCGGCGGCAACTTCGCGAAGAAGGCCGCCGTTCCCGCCTGCCCCTCCTCGGAGGCCCGCGCCTCGGCGATCGTGCGGATGGTCAGTTCCTCGATGTCCGGTGGCGGGAGCGGGGCCTCCCGCAACATGAGCGCCTTGGCCTGGCGCACCGCGCGGGGGGCGCTGCCGAGAAAGCGTCCCACCGTCTGCGCGAGCACGTCTTCGAGACCTCCCACCGGGGTCAGCTCGTGCGCGATTCCGGCGGCGAGGGCGGGAAGTCCCCGGGCCACGGCGCCGCCCAACAGGAACGGACCGGCGCGGCCCGGCCCCAGGCGCCGCACCACGTAGGGGGAGATGACCGCCGGGACGAGCCCGAGCCGCGCCTCGGGCGTGCCGAAGCGGGCGGTGTCCTCCGCGATGACGTGGTCCGCGCACACGGCGAGCCCGAAGCCGCCGCCGAGCGCGGCCCCCTGGACCGCCGCGATCACCGGGGCCGGGAAGGCGGCGACCGAGCGGAAGAGGGTCGCGAAGCGCCGGGCGTCCTCGCGGTTCTCCTCCTCACTCGCTTGGCCCGACTCGCGCATCGCCTTGAGGTCGGCGCCGGCGCAGAAGACCTTCCCCTCACCCTCCAGCACCACCACCCGGCACTCCTCCGCCGGCAGGGCCGCCAGTTCCTCGAGGAGCCGCGGGATTCCGGCAACCATTTCCGGGGTCAGCGCGTTCCGGGCCTCCGGACGCCGGAGGCTCAGCCGGACGACACCGTCGGCGGCGAAATCGAGTTGAAGGTGCGGAGAACTCATGAGACGGAGAAGGGAGCTGCGAACCCGGGGGACAGCGGGCGGTCTTCGGGAGGGATCGTGGCAAGGAGAGCGGCCGGAATCCGGACCCGCCGGCGGAGGATCCCCTGCGCGAGGGTCTTCCCCTGCGGGTCGAGCAGCAGGCTGCGGGTGCCGCCGCCCCCGAGCGCCCGCTCCAGGATGAAGTTGAGGGCCCAGAGCCCGGGCACCTCGTAGCGGACGATCGGCCCCCCGGCGACGTCCCGCACCCACTCGCCGACGAGTTCCGCGGTCAACTGCTCGCGGAGCCACGCGTAGCAGGCGGCGCTCCGGCCGACGATCCCGATGTTGGCCGCGTCCCCCTTGTCTCCGCTGCGGGCGTGCGCCACCGAGCCGAGGGGTGTCTCGATCAGGGGGCCCGATGCCGCGACGCCGGTCTGCGAGCGCTTGCCGGCCGCCGACGGCGCGTTCGCCGGAGCGGTCGGCCCCTCGAAACGCACCGTTTCCTCGCCGACCACGGTTTCGGTCCCGCCCGCGGAAACCCGGATCACCCGGACGGTCGCCGGGACCCGGTCCCGGGGGACGAGCGCCGGCCAGTAGCCGACCACTTCGGAGATCGCCGGGGCGCCTCCGGTGACGGCGAGTCCGGCGGGACCGCTGAGGATGAAACTGGGAAGCAGCTTGCGGAAGACCTGCAGCGGTTCCCGGACCGGGCTCCAGGCGGCGAAGCGGACGAGCCCCTCGGACGGATCGAGGCGCCCGGCGTCGGCCAGCCCACGCTGCGCCGCGTCCGCGCCCACCAGGTCCACCCGGAACTCGGCGGGGAAAGGAACCCCCGCCGCATTGCAGTCGGCCTGCAGCCGATCCCGGAACGCGGATTCGAGCGCGATCGTCTTTGCCCGGACATCCGGACCCCCGACGACGAGGCTGCCACGGGTGCTGAAGCCGCCCCGGACCGACGCGCTCACCTTGAGGTCGCCGGGAGGCGGACCTCCCCGCGCCCCCCGCACGTGCACCCGATCCTCCCCGGCAGCCGCCACGCTGAGGCCGGAGAAGTCCACGGTCGCGTCGGGGCACAGGTAGCGCTCCGGGTCGCCCATCTCGTAGAGCAGTTGTTCCCGGACGACCGCGGGGGAGACCAACCCCCCGGTTCCCGACTGCTTCGTCAGCACGAAGGCGCCGTCTTCCTCGACCTCGACGACAGGGAAACCCTCGTTGCCGAGTCCCGGCACCCGCTCCCAGTCCGTGAAGTTCCCGCCGGTGGCCTGCACCCCGCACTCGATGAGGTGTCCGGCCACGATGCCGCCCGCGATGCGGTCCCAGTCGTGGGGATCCCAGCCGAAGGCGTGCCGGATGGGGGCGAGGGTGATTCCGGTGTCGGTGACGCGCCCGGTGACGACCACATCCGGCCGGTGGTCGAGCGCCCGGACGATCGGCTCGGCGCCGAAGTAGGCGTTCGCCGAGAGGACGTCGCCTCGCCGGGGCGCGAACGGATCGCCGGTCTCCAGGTTGTCGAAACCGACCCCGTCGTCGAGGAACGCGTCCAGCCGACCCAGCAGGTCATCGCCGTCCACCACCGCCACCGTGAGCTCAATGCCCGCCTCCGTCGCCGCGCGGAGCACCGCGCGGGCGCAGCCCCCGGGATTCACGCCGCCGGCGTTCGTGATCACGGTGATGCCGCGTTCCCGGACGGCGCCGAGCAGCGGCGCGATCTGGCTCACGAAGTCGCGGGCGTAGCCGGCGTCGGGATCTCGGGCGCGCTGCTTCTGCAGGATGCTCATCGTGATCTCGGCCAGGAAGTCCGCGGTCACGAACTCGGGAGGCTCCGGCCCCAGCACCTGGGAGCTGAGCGCCCGCGGGTCGTCGCCCCAGTAGCCGCCCGCGTTGCCGACCCGGACGGTTGTCTTCACGATTCGGCGCTCCCGGATTCCTACATCCGGAAGATGCCGTGCCCGGAGTCCCGGACCGGCGCGTTCGCGGCGGCCGCCAGGCTCAGCGCGAGGGTCCGGCGCGTGCTCCGCATGTCCACGATGCCGTCGTCCCAGAGGCGCGCGGTCGCGTAGTAAGGGCTTCCCTCGCGCTCGTACTTCTCGCGTACGGGCGTAGCGATCTCGTCGGCCTCGGCGCCGCTCAGTTCCTCGCCGGCGCGCTCGCGCTGGTCCCGCTTGACCTGGACCAGGACGGAGGCGGCCTGTTCGCCGCCCATGACGGAGATGCGGCTCGCCGGCCAGGACCAGACGAAGGCCGGATCGTAGGCCCGCCCGCACATGGCGTAGTTCCCGGCGCCGAAGCTGCCGCCCGCGATCAGGGTGAGCTTGGGGACATCAGCCGTTGCAACGGCATTCACCATCTTGGCCCCGTCCTTGGCGATCCCGCCCTGCTCGTAACGCGCCCCGACCATGAACCCGGTGATGTCCTGGACGAAGAGCAGCGGCAGACCCTCACGGGCGCAGAGCTGGACGAAGTGGGCGCCCTTGAGCCCGCTCTCGCTGAAGAGGACGCCATTGCTGGCCACGATCCCCACCGTGATCCCCTCGATGCGGCCGAAGCCGGTCACCAGCGTCGTCCCGTAGCGCGCCTTGAACTCGTCCAGGCGGCTCCCGTCGAGGAGCCGGGCGAGCGTCTCGCGGATGTCCACCCGGACTCGCCGGTCGCGCGGCCAGATCCCCAGGATCTCGTCCTCCGGGTAGTCGGGCGGCTCGGGGTCGGCGTCGCGGATGGGGCTTCGGTTGCCGGCGGGCAGCCGTCCGACCGCATCCCGGAGGATCCGGATCGCTGCGGCGTCGTCCTCCGCGAGGTGGTCCGCCACCCCGGAACGCTCCGTGTGAACCCGCGCCCCTCCGAGTTCGTCGGGACTCACCACTTCGCCGGTGGCAGCCTTCACGAGCGGCGGGCCTCCGAGGTAGATGGTCCCGGTGCCCTCGACGATGACGGCCTCGTCGCTCATGGCGGGGACGTAGGCGCCGCCGGCCGTGCACATGCCCATCACGGCCGCGAGTTGCGGGATACCGCGGGCGCTCATGACCGCCTGGTTGCGGAAGATCCGGCCGAAGTGGTCGCGGTCGGGGAAAACCTCGGCCTGGAGCGGCAGGAACGCCCCGCCGCTGTCCACGAGATACACGCAGGGGAGCTCGCAGCGGGCCGCGATCTCCTGGGCGCGGAGATGTTTCTTGACGGTCAGCGGGTAGTAGGTCCCGCCCTTCACGGTGGCGTCGTTCGCGACGACCATGACCAGGCGACCCGAAACCGAGGTCACCCCGGTGACCAATCCGGCGGCCGGAGTGGCGGCGTCGTAGCAGTCGTGGGCGGCGAGAGGTCCGACCTCCAGAAACGGCGAGCCCGGATCGGCGAGCCGTTCGATCCGCTCCCGCACGAAGAGCTTTCCCTGCTCCGCGTGGCGGGCCCGCGCCCGGCCGCCGCCCCCCTGGCGGGCTTCGGCCAGCCGCTCCTGCAGCGTCTCGCAGAGTTCGCGGTTATGCGCCTCGTTGGCCCGGAATTCGTCGGAGTCCGTCGAGATGTGGGACTTGAGCCGGGCCAAACAGTGCTTCCTGACGCGGCGTGATTCTAGTGAGGGGGGAGCGCCGGTCTTCAGACCGGCACGCGCGGCGCCCCCCACCGGGAGAACTGGCGCGCCGCGCACGTCGCAACGCGGTCAACCGTCGCGGCGTACCGCATGAGCCCGCCGACCTCGCCATCGCCCCAGGCTCCGGCCAACCAGCTCCGAAATGGACGCATGCCCGGCCTGGCGGACGGCCCTGGAGGTGTCGAGTAACACCCTTCCGGATTTGTCTGCGTAAACTCGCCCGCCCTGGAGGACTGCCCGTGAACGCACTCCGCTCAATCTCGATGATCGCCGGTGGGTGCCTCCTCGCCGCCAGTCTTTCCGCCTGCGGCGGGGCCGGCGCCGGTGACCTGGAAGGAGACCCCACCGATCCCATGACCGTCTTCGACGATGCTGTCGGCCGCTTCGAAAAGGCCCCCCTCGCCCACCTCCCGACGCCCTTCGAGGAGATGCCGACGCTCGCCGCGGAACTCGGCGGCCCCCGCCTGTTCGTCAAGCGCGACGACCAGACCGGCCTCGCCTTCGGCGGCAACAAGGCGAGAAAGCTCGATTTCATCCTCGCCGATGCGGTCGCGAAGGGCAGCGACAGCGTCATCACCTGGGCGGGCGTGCAGTCCAACTGGGCCCGGATGACCGCCGCCGGCTCCCGGCGGCTGGGGATGGATCCAATCCTCGTCCTGCAGCGCCGGGAGGATCAGAACGTGGCGCCCGCGGACGGCAACCTGCTGCTGGACCGGATCCTTGGCGCCGACGTGCGCATCATCGAGCCCGATGGAGACCGCGAATCCGCGGTGGCCGAAATCGCCGCCGCCGAGCGTGAGGCGGGACGCACCCCGTACGTGGTTTCGGTGGGAGGTTCCCGCACGGGCGGCGACATGGTGCTGCCACTGGGATCGGTGGCCTACGCGAACGGCTTCCGGGAGACGCTCGAACAGGCGCGGAAGGCGGGAGTGACCATCACGCACATCGTCCACGCCTCCGGCTCCGGAAGCACCCAGGCCGGGCTCGTGGTCGGGGCGAAGATGCTCGCTCCCGAGGTGAAGGTCATCGGGATCAGCACGGGCGGCAGCAAGGCCGCGGGAGAGGCGAACGTCCTCGGCATCGCGCGGGAAACGGTCGAGGCGATGGGACTCGACCTGGAGATCGAACCCGCTGACGTGGTCGTCCACGACGAATATGTCGGCGAGGGCTACGGCATCCTCAATCAGGGCGTCGTGGAGGCCATCGCGCAGGTTGCGCGCACCGAGGGCATCCTCCTCGATCCGGTCTATACCGGGAAGGCGATGACCGGACTCCTGGACCTCGTCAAGAACGGCCACTTCAACGAAACCGACGCCGTCGTCTTCCTCCACACCGGGGGGACGCCGGCGTTGTTCCCGTACCGGGAGGGTCTGTTGGAGGATCTGCCGGAGCGGACGGACGAGTGACGCAATGACCAGAAGGAACCCGGTACACCCCGGTCTGTCGGTGCTGCATGACTGCATCGAGCCGCTGGGTTTGACCGTCGCCGAAGCTGCAAGGGGACTCGGCGTGAGCAGGAAGCAGCTATCCGCAGTGGTCCACGGCCACTCAAGGATCTCCGCGGAGATGGCGATCCGGCTCAGCAAGGCGTTCGGGGGTAGCGCGGAGATGTGGTTGCGCCTCCAGGCGAACCACGACCTGGCGCAGGCCATGGCGCGGGTGGACGAGATCCGGGTGGAGCGTCTTTGGCCGGGGTCGCCGGCCGCCGAGTCGGTGCCCGCGTAGTCCGCCAAGCCCAAGCGTCAGGCGCCGGGAGCGAGGGAAGCGCGATCAGCGCTGGTTTCGCGCTCACGCGCGATGCCGGCCGGGGGCCGGCGCTCAGAGCCGCCACCCCCGCTCAGCGACGATGCGCGGTGCCGGCTGAAGCCGGCGTTCCAAGCCGGGTGCGCCCTCCTTCCTCACGGGCGTTACGACGTGCGCGGCGCGGAACGCCGCGCGTGCCGGTCTGAAGACCGGCGGTCCCAGCCGTTTCCGCCGTTAGGGCTGTCCGACGAGGACGGCGCCGGTGACTCCTGCTTCCTGGAGCGCGCGGTTCAGGTCCGCGATGCTGGCGCCGAGGAGGGTGGCGAGCCGTTCGAGGATCGGCTTCGCCTCCGCGTCCAGGTCGCGGAAGCGTTCGAAGGAGCCGCCGGTGGGACGACCGTAGTTCTGGGCGACGTGGCCGTAGAGATAAGCGATCTGGTTGTCCAGCCGGGGCGTGAAATTGACGGGATCCTGGCCGGCCTCGTTCTTCGTCTGGATGAGTTCATCCTCGACCTCGGTCAGGGCCTTCCGGAGGGTTTCTGACGCCTCCTCCAGTTCGTCGGTCCAGCGATCCGCCTGCCGGGCGCGTTTTTCGACCGCCTCCAACTGATCGCGGGCTTCCCGGAGCGCGCCGATCCGCCCGTGTACCCGCTCGAGCAGCGCCTGCGACTGCCGCACCAGATCGTGCTGCTGGCGGAGGTCGTCCTCGGTGACGGCCGTCCGCGGGTCCTTCATCACCTCGAACCGGACGGGATCGCCCCGGACTTCCTCGCCACCGTCCTTCCGGAAGGCCAGCGAGGCGGCGTAGGACCCCGGCATCACGAACGCACCGCCGGTATAGGAGATGGACATGACGGCGCCCTTCAGGAGTTCCGGACGCTTGTACTTGAGGTCCCAGGCGATTCGCTGGAGCCCGGCTTCCGTCTCCAGCACGGCGTCGGGATTCGGCGGATCCTCCCCGGACTCCTCGCGCTCGGCGCCGGGCGCCGGCTTCCGCTCGAACTCCCGGATCACCTCACCGTTCGCGTCCGTGACCGTGAGGCGGAGTTCGTCACCCTCCTCAAGATCCTCGGGCAGGAAGTAGTGGAGGAGCGCGCCCGCCGGACGGTTCTCCGGCGCGCCCGGACCCCGGAAGGGCCGGCCGCCGCCGGTG
This sequence comes from uncultured Acidobacteriota bacterium, assembly GCA_964448205.1. Classification (GTDB taxonomy): domain Bacteria; phylum Acidobacteriota; class Vicinamibacteria; order Marinacidobacterales; family Marinacidobacteraceae; genus Marinacidobacterium. Next base: position 14,809 of record CAYUVU010000327.1, on the reverse strand, counting down.
GCCAGCCGCACCGCCGTTCCCGCCGGCAGGAGCGCCGGCGCATCCCACGAACGGCCCGCCAGCGCCCGCACCGGCGTGAGGTCGTCGAGCACCCAGAAGGAACGGCCCTGGGTGGCGACCAGCAGCTCGTCGCCCGCCACCTGCAGATCGGTGATCGGAGTGGCCGGCAGGTCCCCGAAGGGAACGAAGCGCTCGCCGCCGTCCAGACTCAGGAAGAGCCCGAACTCGGTCCCCAGATACAGGACGTTCTCGGCCCCCGGGTCCTCCCGGATCACGCGCACGGGGTGACCCGGCGGTATTCCCCCGTCGCTCCCGAGACGCGTCCACGTCGCGCCGAAGTCCGTGGTGCGAAAGACATAGGGTTCGAAGTCGTTCTCGCGGTACCGCTGCACGGCGAGGACGACCCCGCCGTCGTGGCGCGCGGAGACGTCCAGGCTGTTCACGGTGCCGCCCGCAGGCATCCCCGGCGGGGTGACTTCGGTCCAGGAGTCGCCGCCGTCCCGCGTCAGGTGGACCAGGCCGTCGTCGGTGCCGACCCAGATGACGCCGGACGCGTGGGGCGACTCGCCGAGGGCGAAGATCGTCCCGTAGACCTCGACGCCGGTGTGGTCGTGCTGCACCGGGTTGCCCGGCAGGGCGCCCTTCTCGGAATCGCCCACCGTCAGGTCGGGCGAGATGGTCGTCCACGAGAGGCCGCCGTCGGTGGTTCGATGGACGTAGTTGGAGGTGTGGAAGACGACCTCCGGGTCGTGCCCGGAAACGACGATCGGGGCATTCCACTGAAACCGGTACTGGAGGTCGCGCGGGGCCGTTCCGTCAGCGAGTTCGGGATAGACGATCACGTTGCGCGCGCCGGCCTCGTCGCGGTCCTGCCGGTCGATCTGGCCGATGTAGTTGCCCGCGTAGGTGAGTTCGGGCCGGCCCGGGGTCACGGCGATGTGCCCGCTCTCGCCACCGGCGACGTCCCACCAGTGGGCTTCGGCCGAGAGGCCGCTGTCGGTCCAGGACGGCACGCTGATCGTCGAGTTGTCCTGCTGCGCGCCGTAGAGCCGCCGGGGGAACTCGTCGTCCACGGTGAGCCGGTAGAACTCCGCGGTCGGCTGGTTGTGGATGGAGGACCAGTTCTCGCCCCCATCGAGGGTCACGGTGGCTCCCCCGTCGTTCGCCTCCACCATGATCCGGGAGTCGTTCGGGTTGATCCACAGGTCGTGGTTGTCCCCGTGGGGCACGCGCGCCGTCCGGAAGGACTTGCCGGCGTCCACCGACTTCAGGAAGGGGGCGTTCAGGACGTAGACGGTGTCCGGGTCGGTCGGGTCGGCGACCACGTGGCTGTAGTACCAGCCGCGGCCCCGCAGGCGGCGGTCTCCGTTCACCCGCGTCCAGGTATCTCCGCCGTCCTCGCTCCGGTAGAGACCGCCGCGCTCCTCGGCGGCGGTGACGAGCGCGTAGACCCGGTGCGGGTCCGACGCGGCGATGGATACGCCGATGCGGCCGACCGGGTTCTCCTCGGAGGCTTCGGGCAACCCGCCCCCGAGCCGCTCCCACGACTCGCCCCCGTCCCGGGTGCGGTAGAGCCCCCCCTCGGCGCCGCCGTCGATGAGGGTCCAGGGCTTCCGCTCGGCCTGCCACATCGCGGCGAAGACCTCCCGGGAGTTCGACGGATTCATCGCGAGCTCCACGGCGCCGGTCGCGTCGGAGATCTGGAGCGACGCCGTCCAGGTCTTCCCGCCGTCCTCCGTCAGGTAGACGCCCCGTTCGGACGAGCGGCCGAAGATCTGACCGAGCGCCGCGACGAAGGCGCGGTCGGGGTCGCCCGGATCCACCACGATCCGGCCGATGAGGCCGGCCGCTTCCAGACCCACATGGGTCCAGGACCGCCCGGCGTCGGTGCTGCGGTAGACGCCGTTGCCGACGGAGATGTTGCCGCGCGGGCAGGCGGAACCGGTACCCACGTAGACGACGTTCGGATCCGAGGGGGCAACCGCCACCGCGCCGATGGAGCCGACGGCGAATTCCTTGTCGGACAGGTTGGTCCACGAGACCCCGGCGTTCTCGGTCTTCCAGACGCCGCCCCCGGTCGAACCCATGTAGAAGACGTGCGGCTGGTCGGGTATGCCGGTCACCGTGGTCACCCGCCCGCCGCGCGCCGGTCCCACCATCCGGAAGTCGATGTCCCCGAGAACCTGCGCGGGCACCTCGAATCCGTCGGGAACCGCCGCCCGCCGGACCGGTCCCTGCGCCGCGGCCGCGAGCAGGAGCAACGTGCCCGCGAGCGACCCGGCGATCTTCACGCGCCCTCCGGAGCGCCGACGCCGACGACGGCTTCGACCTCGATCTCGACAAGGTATTCCTCGCCGATGAGATCCGCGTAGGTCAGGGTGCAGGCGGGCCGGACGGCGCCGAAGAACTCACCGTGCACCCTGGCCACGGGTTCCCAGTCGGTCCCGGGCTTTACGTGGATGCGGGTGCGGACGACGTCGTCCAGGGCGCCGCCGAGGGACTCGATCGCGGTCCGGATCTTGCCGATGGCATAGCGGGTCTGTTCGGCCGGGTCGCCGACCGCCACCGGTCCGTCGGGCCCGGTCGCGGTGGTCCCGGACACCAGGATGCGATCGCCGATCCGGGTGGCCCGGGAGTAGCCGAATTCGCTTTCCCAGGCGACTCCGCTTCCGACGTGTCGGCGTTTCATGGGTGGCGGATTGTAGGAGCCCGGTGCGGCCGGCCCCCCCGTCCCCGCCCCTCGCGAGCCAGTAGCAATGAACCGCCCGCAGCGCTGCGCGCTGCTGTGCCGGCTGAAGCCGGCGTTCCAGGCCGGTGGGACCATCACGGCGCAGCTTCGCCGCGCTTCTCCACGAACATGGCGTCTCCGTAGGAGTAGAAGCGATACCGCCGCCGCACCGCTTCGCGATAGGCGGCGAGCACCGCGTCCGTGCCGCCGAGGGCCGCGACCAGCATGAGGAGCGAACTCCCGGGCAGATGGAAGTTGGTCAGCATGGCGGAGACCACGCGGAAGCGATGGCCCGGGAGGATCAGCAGCGAGGTCGATCCGGCGATGCCGTCGCTGTCCAGCACCCCGGGGGTCTCGAGCACCCGGACGGTGGTCGTACCGACCGCCACCACCCGGCGGCCCTCGGCCAACTGGGCGAGGACCGCCCGCCGGGTCGCATCGGGAAGGAAGAACCTCTCGGCCGCCAGTTCGTGGTCGCGGGGGTCCTCGACCCGGACCGGGGCGAAGGTCCCGTAGCCGACGTGCAGGACCAGGTCCACGATCCGGATGCCGCGCTCGCGCAGCCGGCCGAACATCCCGGGTTCGAAGTGGAGGCCCGCGGTCGGAGCCGCCACCGAACCGGGGAAACGCGCGTACACGGTCTGATAGCGCTCCTGGTCCACGGCGTCGGGCCCTTCCGGCGCCGCGGGATCGCGGCGGATGTAGGGCGGCAGGGGCGTCCGACCGGCCTGCTCGGCGAGGTCGAGAATCCCCGCCGCGCCGGAGAGGATCCGGATCTGGCGCTGCCCGCCCCCGAGATCCGTGCCGACCTCCAGACGGACCCGGTCCTCCTCGCCGGCGAGCAGGCGGACGCCCGGCCGCAGCGCCGGCCGGGTGAGGGCCCGGAAGAGCCCGCCCGGTCCCTCGTCCCCCGGGAGGAGGAACACCTCGACGCGTCCGCCTCCTGCCTCCTTCCTGGCCGGCACGCGGGCGGGGATCACCCGGGTGACGTTGCGGACCAGCAGATCGTCCGGCCGGAGCAGCGACGGGAGATCGGCAAACCCCAGGTGCGCCGTCCGGCCGCCGGACCCGAGGTGGAGCAGGCGCGCGTCGCTCCGCGCCGCCGGCGGCGCCTGCGCGATGAGTTCCGCGGGCAGTTCGTACGCGAAGTCGGTAGTCCGCAACCTTCGAATCGACCGTCTCCGGCGCCGGGATCAGGCCTTGGCGCCCGGCGTGTCCGGAAACAGCGTCCCCGAGGCCGCGCGCCCCAGGTGCCGGGCGCCCCGGTCGGTGATCATGCGTCCCTTCGCCGTCCGCCGCAGGAAGCCGCGGTAGATGAGATACGGCTCATGGACCTCCTCGAGCGTGCGGTTGTCCATTCCCAGCGTGGCGGCCAGGTTGGCCACCCCCACCGGCCCGCCGGCAAAGTTGTCCAGCAGGCTTTCGAGGATCTTGCGGTCGAAGCGGTCGAGCCCCTGTTCGTCGACCTGCGCGATCTCGAGCAGCGCGAGCGCCGTGTCCCGGCGAATGACCCCGTCGCTGCGCACCTCGGCGTAGTCGCGCACCCGCCGCAGCAGGTTGTTGGCGACCCGCGGCGTTCCCCGGGCCCGCGCGGCGATCTCCCGGCCGGCGTCCGGCTCGAGGTGCACCCCCAGCACCCGCGCCGCGCGCGAAAGGACCCGCTCGATCTCCTCGACCGAATAGAACTCGAGCTGGTGGACGAGCGGGAACCGGTCCCGCAGCGGGCCGGTCAGCAGGTCGGCGCGGGTGGTCGCCCCCACCAGCGTGAAGGGCGGCAGGTCGATGCGGAGACTGTGGGCGCCGAGTTTCTCGCCGACCATGATGTCCACGTAGTGGTCCTCCATGGCCGGATAGAGGACCTCCGCGACGGCGGGAGCGAGGCGGTGGATCTCGTCGATGAACAGGATCTCGTTCGGGGACAGCGCGTTCAGCAGCGCCACCATGTCGCCGGTGCGCGGCACGAGCGGCCCCGCGGAGGTGTGCATGGGAACGTCGAGTTCCCGGGCGAGCACCGCGGCGAGCGAGGTCTTGCCGAGGCCGGGCGGTCCGTGGAGGAGCACGTGGTCGAGGGCTTCTCCCCTCGCCCGCGCGGCGCCGACGCTGATCTCGAGCTGTTCGAGGACGGCGGTCTGGCCGACGTACTCCCCAAAGTCCCGCGGGCGGAGGGTCTGGTGGAACTCCTCGTCCCGGCGGCCGGGCGGAGGCTCTCGCGCACCCACGCCGCGCTCCGTCAGTTTTCCCGTCCCGGTCCGGGGGCCGGCAGCGAGGTGAAGTCCGCCACCTCCCCCCGGGGCGCCGGCAGGTCGAGGATCCGCATGAGATCGAGCGCGTTGCCGCGGGCGAGGACTCCTTCCCGAAGCTGATAGTCGAACTCCATGGCGCCGTCCACCACCCGCTCCGTGAAGTGCATGTTACGGACGCGGCCCGGCAGTTCGTGAGCCAGTTCCGTGAGCGACAGGTCGTGGGTCGTCATCACGCCGACGGCGGACCGCCGGCCCAGCTCGCGGAGGAGCGCGGCGACCGCGGCGCGGCGGTCGTCCGAGTTCGTCCCCTGCAGCACCTCGTCCAGCAGGAAGAGCAGCGGCTCCTCCTTCGAGCCGGTATTCAGCACCGCCTTGAGCGCCAGCAGTTCCGCGAGGAAGCGGGAGACGCCGTCCTGGAGCGAGTCGTGAACGGCGATCGAGGCTCCCAGGGCCAGCGGCCCGAGGCGAAACGTCGTCGCGGCGGTCGGCGCGCCCATCCGGGCGAGGACGAAGTTGACGCCGATCGCCCGCAGCAGGGTGCTCTTCCCCGACATGTTGGAGCCGGTGACGATGAGCATGTCGGCGTCCCCGCGGCCGAGGCGGACGTCGTTCCGCTGGAGGCGCGCTTCCGGGATCAGCGGATGACCGAGGCCCCGCGCCTCGAGACCCGGCTCGTCGTCGAGCTCGGGGAATACGTGTCCGGGGCGCTCGATGCAGTACTGCGCGAGCGCCAGCAGCGCGTCGAACTCCCCGGCGGCCCGGACCCACTCCCGCGCCTCCCGCTGGTGACGGCGGCGCCAGCGCTCGATGGCCCACCGGTGATGCGTGCCCCAGAACAACATCGCGGCGATGGGCGCAAAGAGCAGGTTGCGCCGGGCGGCCAGGCGGACCTGCAGCCGCTCCAGCCTCCCGAGCGCCACCTCGGCGCGCGCGAGGCGGTCCTTGAGTCCGCGCAGCAGGGGCGACTCGAATCCTTCGGACGTGACGCAGAGCGCAATCTGCCGGATGCCGGCGATCTCCGATTCCATCAGCCGCAGGACGGTTTCCTGTTCCCGTACCTGCGAGCGGAGCCAAAGGCCCCAGGCCGCGGAGAGGGACACCGCGGCCAGAAAGAAGGACGCCTCCCCCGCGGTCATCCAGTGCAGGAGCCCCCCCAGCATGGTCGCGCTCAGCAGGACGGCCAGCACGCCGGGCAGCACTTCGGACCTGCGGCCCGCAGGTGTGGCCGGCGCGTCCTCCTGCGGGGCCGCGGGCGGGCCGGACCCGTCGCCGGTCCCGCCGTCAGGTCCCAGCCAGTCGAGCACCACCGACGATCGGGTGCCCGGCCACGGCTCGAGAGCGCCCGTCGCCGCGAGCGTCTCCTGGACCTCGATGCGGGCGCCGAGTTCCCGAACGGCAAGCTGGCGGCCGGCGATCTCGTCCGGCGGCGCGGACTGCAGCAGCCATCCGGCCAGCGTCTCTCCACCCGTGTCGGTCCGCCAGTCCGCGAGCCGATCGAAGAGCCCTCCCGATCCGAAGAGATCCAGGTGGTCCCCGAGGTGACTCTCCCCGAGTTCCGAGACCCGGTGGCGCCGGTCCGCGAGACGGTGGTCCTCGTCCGCCGTGTTGCGATGGGCGGGCGTCCCGCCGCGCCGGATCGCGGCCGCCGGCGTGCCGGGGCTGCCCGGCTCTCCCTCGGTGTCCCGATCGACCCGGACCGCGGCCCGGTGGTAGAGCTGGGCGACGTGGTGGACGCCGCGCGCCCGGCTCAGGAGACGCTCGTGCACGAAGGCGAGCCAGACGAACAGCGTGACCGGGACGACGACCCACCACGGGGACCAGAACCCGACCTCGCCGGCGCCGAGCGCCAGGGCCAGCGCCACGACGACCACTGCCAGGCGCGCCGTCGAGATGCGGCGGACCCGGGTGAGCAGGCCGGACGCTTCCGTGAGCCGCTCGTTGGCCCGGCCCCAGAACTCGTTGGCGTCGGCGGGCGAGGGCGAAGGCGCGGTCATCCGGAGCCTCGGGAAGTGAGACGGCTGAGCGCTGCCTTGAAGACCTCCTGCAGCGCGGCGTCCGGTTTCTCGGCGCGGACGGACTGCACGACCTCTTCGATGCGGCGCCGGTCGGTGAACTGCAGGTTCGTGAAGGCGGTGACCAGTTGTTCGTGGACCGGGTCGCGCGGCGCCGCCGGCAGCGCGGCGCTCTCGTCGTCGGGAAGCGCTTCCGCGAGCTCCGTGATGAGGCGGCGCGCCAGCTTCGCGCCGACTCCGGGCGCCCTCTGGAGGAACTTCACTTCCTTGTCACGGATCGCCTGGCGAAGCCGGGAAACGGAGAGCGACAGGAGATTCAGGGCCACCGAGGGACCGACGCCATTGACCCCCCGGAGCTGATCGAAGAGACGCGCCTCCTCACGGCTGCCGAATCCAAAGAGCTGCACGGCCTCCTCGCGGTGCAGCAGCATGCGCACGGTGAGGCGGACCTCGTCTCCGGGCGCCGGAAGCCGTGACGCGGTGCCGGAGGACACCTGGAGCCGGAAGCCGATGCCGCCCACGTCGATCAGCACGTCTCCGTCGCCCGTTTCCAGGAGCCGGCCGGCGAGCCGCTCGATCATCGCGGCGGTCTTCCGACTGCGGCGCGGGCCAGGCGGGCCTCGGCCCGCCGGGCGTCCAGGTGGCAGATCGCGACGGCGAGCGCGTCGGCCGCGTCCTCCGCGTCCGGCGGCTCGGCCATCCCGAGGCGTCTCGCCACCATCCCGGCGACCGCGCCCTTCCCGGCCGCCCCGTACCCGGTGAGCGCCTGCTTGACGCTCCGCGGGCTGTACTCGGCGACGGGAAGGTCCGCCGCGGCCACCAGCACCGCGCCACGGGCGTGCCCGAGCGTGAGGGCGGCGCCGGCGCTGGCCGCGCTGAAGACCGACTCCACCGCAACCTCATCGGGATGGAGCCGCTGGATGACTTCGCCAATCTCCCGGTGAAGCCGCTGAAGGCGCAGGACGAGCGGGTCACGGGGCGGACACCGGACCACCCCGAAGTCCACGACGCGCAGCCGGCCCTCCGTTTCGTCCACCGCTCCCCAGCCGGCGATCCGAGAACCGGGGTCGAGGCCGACGACCCGGATCCCGGGACGAATCCCGGAGTCACCGGCGGCCTGCGACGGATCCAAGAGGGGCTGCTCGGTCAGGACGCGACGTCCAGCTCTTCGTCGTCCATGTCGAAGTTCGCCCACACGCCGGTGACGTCCTCGTGGTCTTCGAGCGCCTCCATGAGCTTGAGCACCCGCTGGGCCTCACCACCGGCGACCCGCGCGTGCTGGGTCGCGAGCATGGCGATCTCCTCGCTGTCGCACTGGATCCCGCTCGACCCGAGCGCGTCCCTGACCGCCCCGAAGGCCTCGGGCGGGCAACGCAGGTCCCAGTGCTCGCCGTCCTCGAGCACGTCGCTGCCGCCGCTCGACAGGACCAGTTCGATCAGGTCGTCCTCGGAGGCCTGGTCCTTCGGCACCAGGAACTGGCCGGCCTTCTCGAACATCCAGTTGACGGATCCGCTCTCCCCGAGGTTCCCGCCGTACTTGGAGAAGAGGTGGCGGACATCGCTGACCGTGCGGTTCCGGTTGTCGGTCGCCGCCTGGACGAAGACGGCTACCCCACCCGCCGCATACCCCTCGTAGCTGGCGTCTTCCAGCCGAAAACCGGGAAGGTCCCCCGTGCCCTTCTTGACGGCGCGGTCAATGTTGTCACGGGGGACGTTCCCGGCCTTCGCCTTCTCGACCGCCAGCCGCAACCGCGGGTTGAACTGCTGGTCGCCGCCGCCGATGCGGGCGGCCATGGTGACCTCCTTGAGCAGCCGGGTGAACGCCTTGCCGCGCTTCGCGTCCACGATCGCCTTCTTGTGGCGGATCGAGTGCCATTTGCTGTGTCCCGACAACGAGTGGTTTCTCCTGGTGTTTCCGGCGGCGTGCGGTGGAAAAAATCGTACCCCAAGCCGGGGCGGTCACCCCGGCGCCCCCGAGGCGGCTAGTCGTCGAAGACGAAGGCCGGCTCCGCGTAGTAGCGGACGCGCCCGGTTTCGAAGCGGTCGGCCACCAGGTCCTCGAGGCGGCGGCGCTTTTCGTCCAGCGGGAGGTTCGTTTCCAGGAACGACAGGGGAAGATTGAAACCCAGGACGCGCCGGGGGACCAGGAACCGGGTGATCCCCGACGGCAACCGTTCGCCGGCCTCGGTCGTGGCGAGCACCTGCGCCTTCGAGATGTCGGCGTACTCCAGCAGGCCGCCGAACTCCGGGTAGGCGGAGCGGACCTCGTCGAGGTCCCGATGCGCGATACGGGCGAGCCGGGCCCGGGGATGCGTGTAGCGCGTGCAGAGCTCGCGGAGCGCCGCCGCCCGCTCCGCCGGACCGGGAGGGCCGACGAGCAGCGTCGCCTCGCCGGCAGGCGACCAGAGGCGGCAAAGGGGCTCGCCCTCCGACCCGCGCGACTCCTCCGGGCACCGGAACCCGGTGGCGGCGGGCGGGTCCTCGAGGATCCCGGCGGCCTCGCGGCTGCGGATCACGTGGTTCCAGTGAGTCAGACCCAGGGCTTCGTCCCCAAAGGTCTCGGTCTGCACGAGGGCATGCTGCATTCCCATGCGCCTCAGGGCTTCGATCCGGTTCGCTCCGTCGAGGAGCAGCCGGCGGCCGTCGTCGAGGCGCGCGACGATGGGAGGATTCCGAAGGATCCCGTCGGCGCTCAGCCGTTCGATCAGCGCCGCGACCCGGGCGAGGTCCACTTCCTCGTGCAGCCGGATGTCCCGGATCCGCAGGACCTCCATCGCCGGAATCCCGGCCTCGCGGCGTGGATTGGCGCGGCCTGGCATCGGGACCGTGATTGTAGGAGCCGGGTTCCGGCGGCCGGTCCCCCGGCCGGTGGGCGGCATCCGGAAGGAGGCGAAAAGTCCCTGCGTCCGAAGACGCTGGTATTGGTAGAATTTCTGGTTCCCCCGTCCGGTTCCCCGCCATGTCTCCCAACTCCCGCGCTCGCTGGTTTCCCGTTCTCGGTCTTGCCCTCGGCGTGGGTCTCCCGGCCTGCTCGGGCGGCGGTGACGACACGATCCGGATCGGAGCCGCGCTCCCGCTGAGCGGCAAGCACGCGAACGTCGGCGGGTTCTTCCGGGACGGTTACCAACTCGCCGTCGAGGAAGCGAACGCGGCGGGCGGCGTGGAGATCGACGGGGTCCGGCGCCCGATCGAGCTGCGCGTCTACGACGACAAGAGCGACGCCTCCATCTCCCCGAGCCTCCTGGAGCGGCTGATCGCCGTGGACGGCGCCGTCGCCCTCCTGTCGGGGTATTCCACCCCGCTGGTCCAGGCCCAGGTCATCGTGCCCATGCGCCGCGGGATTCCCTTCATGAATGCGGGTGGAGCGTCGAAATCGATCTTCCGCGAAGGAAACCAGTGGGTCTTCGGGGCGCTCAGCCCCGTGGAGTCGCTCGCGAGCACGACGCTCGAGTGGCTGATGTGGGAACAGGACCAGGAGCGCCTTCCGAGACCGCTCCGGGTGGCGATGGTGTGGCAGAACACCGACCACGGCCGGGAGTACCGGACCGGCGTTCACGATGTCATCGAAGGGCGTACGGACCGGTTCGAACTCGTCCTCGACGAGTCCTTCGAACACCTCTCGAGCGACCACACCTCGCTGATCGTGAAGGTGCGTTCGGTCGAGGCCGACGTGTTCCTGTCGGACGCCCACGAGCCCGATTTCCTGCTGCAGCACCGCGCCTACGTGGAACAGGGACTCGGGCACGTCGCGGTGAGCTACGGAGCGCGTGGCCCGGAGCGTTCGGTCCGCGAGGGCCTTGGCGAAGCGGTTTCCCACCTGGTTTCAGCGCAGTGGTGGACCCGCGCGCTGCCCTACGAGCGGTCACGGCACTTCGTCGAACGGTACGAGGCGCAGTTCGGGGGACCGGTCACCGAGTACTACCCGGCGGTCGCCTACGAGGCGGCCAGGGCGCTGATCACCGCCATCGGAAACGCGAACTCGACGGAGGCGGAAGCGATCCGGGATGCCCTCAAGACCCTGGAGATGGAAGACTCCCTGCTTCCGGGGGGCCGGCTCTACTTCCCGGAGGAGAGCCGCCTCCAGATCGAGAACCGGTGCGTCATCGTTCAGAACCAGCCGGAGGGAGGAGTCCGCATCGTCTTCCCGCCGGAAGCGGCAGAGGGACCCGCCTACCTCGGAAGCTGAGACGGCGACGTCCTTTCGCCCGATGCAAGACACCTCGAAGCAGGGATAGGCGCTCCGCGTGGCGCTCCAGGTCGGACTGCGACGGAGCGTCGCTGCGACGGCCTCCCGGCGGCGGCGGCTCGATGGCAAGAGGCATCCCGACTGACGAACCCGCACCGTGGTTGACCTTCTCTCCGTCCTGGCGTCCGGGATCCTGGTGGGCACCGTCTACGCCTACATGGCGTACGGGCTCGGCCTGATCTACGGCGTCCTCCGGGTCGTCAACCTCGCTCACGGGGCCTTCCTGACCCTCGGCGTGTACGTGACCTGGTGGCTCAACACCACGTTCGGAATGGATCCGCTGGTATCCATCCTGATCACCGTTCCCCTCGGCTTCGCGCTGGGGGCCACCGTGGAGCGGACCCTGGTGTTCCGTCTTCGGGACAGCCCGCCGGTCACCACCCTGCTCCTGCTGTTCGGCGTGTGGCTCATCGTCCGCAACGCGCTCTATCTCATTTTCGGCGGAGCCGACCGGTCGCTCCTCACGTCCTACTCGCTCGAGTCCCTGGCGGTCGGACCATTGACGCTGAGCATCCCGCGGCTGATCGTGTCCGCCTTCTCGCTGCTCGGCTTCGTGGTGCTGGCGCTCATGCTGAAGCGGACCTGGTCGGGTCTCGCGCTCCGCGCCGTGGCCCAGGACCGCGAGGCGGCAGCCTTGTCCGGAGTGCCGGTGAACCGGGTGTGGGCCGTCGCCTTCGGCATCGGTTCCGCGCTGGCGATGTCCGCGGGAAGCCTGATGTCGCTGTTCTACTCGGTCACCCCCGAGTTCGGCGCCCGCTTCCTTCTCAAGAGTTTCTGCGTCGTCGTACTGGGCGGGCTCACCAACATCGGCGGCATCCTGGTCGCCGGCATCGGGCTGGGCATCGCCGAAGACCTGACCGCCTTCTACGTCCACACGGGCTACCGGGACGTCGTGAGCTTCCTGGTCCTGACCGCGGCGCTCGTGATGCGAAGGGCCGACTCGGACTGATCGCGATGTCCTCTTTCGCCCGCCGCAACCTCCTCCTCTGCATGGGGGCGCTGGCGGGACTGGCGCTGATCGCTCCCCTGCTGCTCGCCAATCCCTACAGCTCGCGGCTCGCTCAGCTCCTGTTCCTGAACGTCCTGCTGGCCAGCGCCTGGAACCTGGTGGGAGGTTTCGCCGGGCAGATCTCGTTCGGCAATGCATCGCTCTTCGGAGTCGGCGCCTACGCCACCTCCATGCTGTGGCTGGCCGGCTTTCATCCCTTTCTCACGATGCCGGCGGCGGCCTCTCTCGCGGCCCTCTACGGCGTGATCTGGGGATGGCCCTGCCTCCGGCTCCGCGGGCCCTATTTCGCCATCGCCACGATCGGAGTTGCGGAAGCGACGCGGATCGTCGCGAACCACATTGAGGCCGCCGGCGGCGCGTCGGGTCTCACGCTGCCGCTCGAGCAGGACCTGGGGCCCGTCCTGCTCTATGCGCTCGGCGCCGTCCTCGCCGTGGCCGCGGTACTCGTCAGCGCCACGGTGCGGCGTTCGCGTCTCGGCCTCGGACTGATCGCGCTCCGCGAGGACGCGCAGGCCGCCGCCGCTTCCGGCGTCAACGTCGCCCGGCAGCAGGTCACGGTCTTCGCCATTGCCGCCGCCCTCACCGGACTCGCGGGCGGCTACTACGCGGTGTTCACTCTCTACGTCGTCCCGGAGAAGGTGTTCGGTTTCGACCTTTCGATCAGTCTCGTGCTGATGGTGCTGGTCGGCGGGATCGGCACGGTGATGGGGCCGGTCCTGGGTGCGGGGATCTACCTTTTCCTCGAGCAGTTCGTGCTCGCCAGCCTCGCGGACATTCACCTCGCGGCCTTCGGGGCGCTGCTGATCTTCATCATTCTGCTCGAGCCGCGGGGGGCGGCGCCGCGCGTCGCCCAGTTCGTGAGGCTGATACGAAGGAGGGTCGGATGAACGGGCCGGCGGCTGGATCGGCCCTGGTCGAAGCACGCGGAGTCGTCAAGCGCTTCGGCGGCCTCACGGCGGTGCATCGCCTCGATCTGACGCTTCGGGAAGGAGAGATTCTCGGTCTCATCGGCCCGAACGGCGCCGGCAAGACCACGCTCTTCAATCTCCTCAGCGGCCAGTTGGCACCCGATTCCGGGGAGATCCTGCTGGAGGGGCGCGCAATCCACCATCTTCCCTCTCACCGGATCTGCCGGCTGGGGCTCGCCCGCACCTTTCAGGTTCCGCGCCCCTTCCTGGCCATGACGGCGTTCGAAAGCGTCCTGGTGGGCGCCCAGTTCGGCCGGCGGGTTCCCGGGACTTCCGCTTCCGGCACGGCCGAGCGGTGCGTGGCCCTCACCAGGCTCGAGCCCCGCCGCAACGCGCCGGTGCATTCGCTGAATCTGGCCGAACGGAAGCGGCTGGACCTCGCCCGCGCGCTCGCCACGCGCCCCCGGGTCCTGCTGGTCGACGAGGTCGCCGCCGGGCTCAATCCCACGGAAGTGCGTGAAACGGTCGGGATCCTCAGGGAGGTTCACGCGAGTGGCATAGGCATCATCTATGTCGAGCACGTCATGGAAGCGGTCATGGACATCTCGCACCGGGTCCATGTGCTCGACCACGGCGCCACGATCGCCATCGGCACCCCCGGGGAGGTGACCCGGGATCCCGCGGTGATCGAGGCGTATCTGGGCAGGTCCGCCGGATCGTGAGGACGTTGCGCCCATGAGTCTCCTCGAGGTTCGCGACCTGAAGGTCCGGCGCGGCGGAGTGCCCGCGCTCCGCGGCGTCACCTTCGACGTGGATCGGCGGGAAGTGGTGGCCCTGCTGGGGGCCAACGGCGCCGGCAAGACGACGACGCTGCGCGCCATCAGCGACCTGTCCAGACCGGAATCGGGTGAGATCCGGTTCGACGGACGCTCGATCGTGGGCGCCTCCTCGACGCGGGTCGTCGAGGCCGGCATCGCCCACGTACCCGAGGGGAGCCGGATCTGGCCCGAGATGACGGTGGCCGAGAACCTGAGGCTGGGCGCTTATGCCGTCCGCCGCAGGGGCTCCCCGTCCGAGCGACTGGACGCCGTCTTCAAGCTTCTGCCGCGGCTTGCCGAGCGCGCCGGACAGCTGGCGGGCACGCTTTCCGGAGGAGAACGCCAAATGGCCGCGATCGGCCGGGCGCTCATGGCCTCGCCGAAGCTCCTGCTCATGGATGAACCGTCACTGGGGCTGTCGCCCCGGGTGGTGGACACCGTGTTCGACACCATCCAGGAGATCCGCAAGGACGGGGTGGCGGTGCTGCTCGTCGAGCAGAACGTGGTGCGCGCGCTCGAGATCGCGGAACGCGCCTACGTCCTCGAAGGCGGCAGGATCGTCCGCCAGGGAAGCGGAGAGGAACTGCTCGACGATCCCGAGGTGCGCCAGGCGTACCTCGGACGAACGGCAGGCGCCGGATCGCCGGGGACCGGTTAGGTAGCCGGTCTTCGGCGCGGCCGGCCAACTCCCGCTGACCGGCCCGCGCGGGTGCGGTTATTCCGAGAGCCAGCCGGTGATGGCGACGAACTCGCCGTTCTCGACGCGCTTCAGCGTCACGGCGTCGAATCCGAGGTGACTCTCGTCGGAGAACGTCACGGGATGACCCAACAGGCCCTGCCAGTTG
>CAYUVU010000326.1:0-4485 GCA_964448205.1 uncultured Acidobacteriota bacterium | reverse complement strand
GCCGGTAGGAAACGTAGCGAGATTGACAGTCCACCAGCCGGGCTCCAGCCCCCGGCCGGGGAGGGACACTCGGTCCCGTCGAAAGTCGCGACATTCTCCCGGCCGCGGAAGGCGGCATGCAAAAGTGAAGACAGGAGGATTGTCTGCGGCGCGACGCTTTCCCCTACAATTCATTTCGGCGCTCTGCCGCCCGGACAGCCAGCCGGGGAAGCCCCTTCGCCGTCAAGTCGCGAATGAACTCCGGCGGCGTGAAGGACGGATTGTTGTAAGCCTCCCGAAGGGCCCTCAGCACGTCCATCGCTTCGGAGGGATAGAGATCGAATGTTCGGGAAGGAAACCCATCGGTGTCGACCGCCTCGATGCCAAAGCGTCCGAGGATCTCAGCCGGAAAGTCGGCCAGATTGTCGGTGACGATGTTGCGCGCGCCGCAGCGGATTGCCCCCGCCAGGACGTGGCGACCGTCAGCATCCGGAAGTTCGAGCGTCCCGATCAACGGTTCGCATCCGGTGACCAGCGCCTCCGCAAAATGCTCCTGCATGGCACGCAGCTGGGATTGCCTACAAGTCCCGATCGTGTACAGGTCCGGGCTCGCCGGTTGCGGCTTCGACTGGCGACGTGCGACAGAGTCACATTCGGGGCAAGGAGGAGTTGGGGGAAGGCAATGGGTTGCTCCCGGCACTGGATTCGAAGTCTGTTTCGCGGGTGTGATGCCGGATCGAACGGTCGAAACTGCCACCGGTTGTCCGGTGAATGGTATGTCTTGACAGTCCTGGACAGGGTGAGCCGGACCTGCGGCATAAGGCGGACGCGGGCCGTCAGGACGCAGTCAGGACGGCCGGTTGGCCTCGGCTTCGAGAATCAGGAGTCGTTCGATCAGGGCATCGAACGATGGCGCGTCGGCGCCGACGATTCCGGCGCGGCGCATGGCGTCGTAGTCGGACCGGAGGCCGCCAAGCTGATCCTCGTCGGGAACGAGCCGGAGCCGGCCGTCCAGGCAGTCGCCGTAGTTGGCGTAGCTCGCGTTGAAGAAGACGGTCTTGTGGCGGACGACGTCCTCCAGCAGGGTGCGGTCGGCGAGCGCTGCATGGCCGGCGTCGTGCCGGGCGAGGCAAGCGAGGTCGAACCAGTGGCGGGAGAGCCGTTCCGGGCTGGCGGCGAGCCGGCGCCGGTGACACTCGACATGGACCAGCGTGGCCTTCTCCCAAAAGGTGCGCGCCGGGGAGAGCACCGTTACCGTTGCGGTGGGGTAGTCGAGCCCGTCAGTCATGGCGGCGATGTCGGGCACGATCTCGTGGCGCTCGTTCGGATCGACGACGTTGCGGCCGCCGAACTCCAGCAGGACCTCGCTCGCGAGATAGTCGAGGGAGTTCTCGATGGCCGAGGGATAGGCGAAGCGGACGCGCTCGCCTCCTTCGTCGATGCGGACGGCGGACCGGACCGACGCTGGGAGCCCGTCGGCCGCGGCCTCGAGAGCGGGACCGGCGACATCGCGGGTGTAACTCTCCACGTGTGACTTGAGGCGGTCGCCGAACCGGCGGATAGCGGACCGGCTGACGCCCGGCGCGAAGGGATCGAATCCCTCGGCGAAGGCGCGGTAATCGAAGGTGATGTCGACGTCCTCGGAGAAGCGGTCGATGACGCCGTAGACCTTGGAGAGCGAGGTGCCACCCTTGAAGGCCATCGGGTGCCGATCCGGGATCGAGAAGAGGACCTGGAGGACCCGGAAGATCCAGACGTCCTTCTCCAGGATGTACGCTGGCCGACCGGACCGTGCGGCGGCGGTCTGGAGGACGTCCCGACGGTCCGCGGCCGGGATCGTGAGGAAGGCGTCAGCCACGGGCGGCCGCCCCCGCGTCGAGCGCGTCAGCCATCCAGGCCGGCATGGCGGCCGAGCGGAGCCTGGCGAACGCATCCGGACCGATCGCGGACTCGATCCTGGCAACCGCTTCCAGCGTCGCATTGCCCCTGCCGAGATACCAGAGCGCCGCCAGCGCGAGGCCGGCGGGCTCGCCGGCGAACTGAAGCCGACGGCGGTTCGAGGTGTGGACCATCCGGACCGTTGCGTTGCCGATGCGGATCGTGCGGCTGGACGCGCTGGTGTGGTACACCGGCGTCGTCGGGGCCTGGGTGCTGAGGCCGAGGCGCCGGGCGGCCTCGGCGCCGTGCACCTGGACGGTCTCGCCGTTGTCCCGGGCGATGACACGGACCACCTCGGCGACGCCCGGAGCGACGCTGCCCACGAAGCGGCTCTTCCTGGGGCGGACGAAGACACCCCGGGCGAGGCGCTCGATCCCACCCTCTTCCACGATGCGCGAAAGCGCCCGGTCAACGGCGCCACGCGGACCGTGCCCGGCGAAGCGCGAGGTCGCGAAGGGCCGGCCTCTCGGCAGGTTGCGGAGTTCGGTGCGGATGGTCTGGGCGACGGACATTGCTGGGTTTCTCCTTGTCCGAAAACATAGGGGTTTTGCGGACAGTTTTCAAGCGCCGACCCTACATGCCCCCTCATCGCGTGCCCGGGCGGTCCACCTCCGCCGTCGTGGTCGCCCGGCGCCGCGCCGCCCATTGCGTCTCGTGCCCGCCCTGGGGGTCCAGGACCAACCGCACTGCCCGTTCCCGCAGCTCCGGGGAGTATCTGCTTGAATGTTTCATGGCTCCAGTCTCTCAAGGTTTGGAGCCTCCGGGAATCCCGGTACGGTTCACGCCGCGCCGACATCGAGGCCTGGTCCGCCGGAATCGCACGCCTCAGCCGCTCGTGGGCGCAGCCGCTGCTCAGCGCGCTGGCCAGCGGCGCCGTCGTTCGGGTCATGATTCGCGACGAGCGCGGCAATCGGTTCACCGCCACCCGCCGGGGACGCTTCCGGTTGTGGCGCCGCGACGGACTCGCAGCGAGAATCGCTGCACAGAGCGGCCGGGTTCGTTGAGGCGCCATCATCGTGACAATTGAGCGAAGTACTGCGGGACGCCCGCGCGGGGGGGCCGGGCGGTGCGTCCGGGGGACCGCGTGAGGCGCATTCAGCGACGCGCCGCGCCGGACCTCGATTCGGCGTTCCTGCCGCACCGCCATCCCGTGCTTCGCCGGGTGCTCGCCGCGCGCGCCGTCGAATGCGAGGGCGACCTTGAGCATTCGCTCGCACGCCTGGCTCCGCCGGACGGGCTCCTCGACCTCGACCGCGCCGCCGCGCTGCTCGACGACGCCATCGAATCCGCATCGCGCATCGTGGTGGCCGGGGACTACGATGCGGACGGGGCGACCGGATGCGCGGTCGCGGTGCGGGGCCTGCGCATGCTCGGGGCCTCGGACGTGCGATTCGTGGTGCCGGACCGCAGGCGCCACGGCTACGGACTGACCCCGGCGCTCGTGGAGGTCGCACGGGAGCAGCGGCCCCGCCTCATCGTCACCGTTGACAACGGCGTCTCGAGCGTGGAGGGGGTTGCCCGTGCGAAGGAGCTCGGCATCGGCGTCCTGATCACCGACCATCACCTGCCCGGTGCGCAGTTGCCGGCCGCCGACGCCATGGTCAATCCGAACCGCCCCGGCGACGGCTTCCCGAGCAAATGCCTCGCCGGGGTCGGGGTGATGTTCTACGTGCTCGGCGCGCTGCGCGCCCGGCGGCGGGAACGCGCGGGCGGCGCCGCCGGACCGAACCTCGCTTCGCTCCTCGACCTCGTCGCCCTAGGCACGGTCGCCGACGTGGTGCCCCTCGACCACAACAACCGCATCCTCGTGGAGCAGGGGCTGCGGCGGATCCGGGCCGGACGGGCATCGCCCGGAGTGACTTCGCTGCTCCGGGTGGCGGGGCGCGACATCGGGCATGTGGTCGCGGCGGACCTCGGCTTCGCCGCCGGCCCCAGGCTCAACGCGGCCGGCCGGCTGACCGACATGCGCCGCGGCATCGAATGCCTGCTGAGCGCGGACGAGGGTGAGGCGATACGCATCGCCGCGGAGCTCGATTCCCTGAACGCCGACCGGCGCGAGATCGAGGCCGGGATGCAGCGCCAGGCGGCCGCGCTGCTCGACGCCGTCGACGATGCAGTCCCCGACGCTGCGGTCGCGCTGTTTCGCGAGGACTGGCACCCCGGTGTGGTCGGCATCCTCGCCTCGAGGGTGAAGGACCGCCTGCACCGACCGGTGGCGGCGTTCGCCCCGGATGCGGACGGCGAGCACCTCAAGGGTTCGGTGCGGTCGATTCCGGGGGTCCACGTGCGCGACCTGCTGGACACCGTCGCCACCCGCAGCCCCGCCGCCATCGCGTGGCCGCCGAAGCGTTCGATGGTCCCGGGGCTGACCATCCGGCGCGGGAGGTTCGAGCGGTTCCGGGCCGCGTTCGCGGCCGAGGCGGACCGCCTGATCCCGGCCGAGGCGCGTCAGGCGGTGGTGCTCACCGACGGCGAGGTTCCCGCGTCCGACCTCGACCTCGATCTCGCGCGCTCGATCCGCGACGCCGCCCCGTGGGGGCAGGGGTTCCCCGAGCCGGTCTTCGACGG
>CAYUVU010000325.1:0-4084 GCA_964448205.1 uncultured Acidobacteriota bacterium | reverse complement strand
GTGTGGAGAGCGTCCCGATCCCCTCGATCTCGATGTGGACGGTCTGGCCGGGGCTCAGGAACTCGGGCGGCTCGCGCGCCGAGCCGACCCCGTCCGGGGTGCCGGTGGCGATCACGTCTCCCGGGTGGAGGGTCACGATCTCACTGGCGTAGGCGACGAGGTGCGCGACCGAATAGATCATGCTGGCCGTGGTGTCGTCCTGGACCACCCGGTCGTCGATCCGGGTGGTGAGACGAAGCGCCTGCGGGTCGGGCAGGAAGGCGGCCGGCGTGACGTAGGGTCCCATCGGAGCGGCGCGGTCGCCGCTCTTCCCGGAGAACCAGTCGGGCCCGGGCAACATGGGGTTCTCGCGGAATCGGCCGCCGCGGTCGCTCACGTCGAACACCACCGTGTAGCCGAACACGTGGTCGAGGGCTTCCTCGAGCGGAACCCGCGTCGCTGTCTTCCCGATGACCACCCCGAGTTCGCCCTCCCAGTCGATCCGGTCGCGTCCCGGCGGGATCCGGTAGGGCTCCCCCGGCCCGATGATGCCGGAGCGGGGGGACTTGGCGAAGAGGTAGGGCGCGTCGCGGTCGGGGTCCACCTCCTGTTCCACGTTCATCTCGGCGGCGTGGGAGCGGTAGTTGGCGGCCGCCGCCAGCAGGTGCGCGGGGTAGAGGAGCGGCGCGGTCAGGCGATGGGGCTCGATGCGGAACCGGAACCCGTCCTCGCGGCCCGCGAAGTGGTTCGCGAGCTGGTTCAACCGGTTCTGCGCCCGGTCGCCGGCGGCGATGACCGCGATCAGGTCCGCGGGAAAACCGTAGGGCTGGGCGCTGATCTCGGTGGCGAAGAGGGCGTCGGCCGCGGCCAGGTCCAGGATCGTCTCTCCGATGACGATGGCCGGCCGGGGCGCGCCGTCACCGGCGTCGGACGCCCGGTAGGTCGCGAGCCGGTAGGGCGTGCGCGGCTCGGCCGAGGGCAGCGTGATGTCGCTGGTTCCGCCGCACCCCGCCAGGCCGAGGAGGATCGCGGCCGCCGCCGGGATCCCGAAGGGTAAGTTCTTTGGAGCCGTGACCATGATGCAATTAGCCTAGTTGACTACGGAGGAACTCCCATGCTGCGTCTTCTTCTCGTCCTTTCCCTCGGCCTGTTGGTCGGCTTCGTTTCCGGTTCCCGGTTCGCGGGCGGCCAGGAGGCGCGGACCCGCCGCGAGCCGCAGTTCGAGAACGAGCACCTGAAGGTCTGGAAGACCTACATCTACCCGGACCAGCCGCTCTCCATGCACCGGCACGAGAACGGCCGGGCCATTGTCGCCATCCGCGGCGGTACCCTGCACGTGGTGACCGAGGCGGGCGACGAGAAGGCCATGCACTGGGAGAGCGGGAAGGCCTACTGGCTGGACGCCGATCCGCCCGGCGAGCTGCACGGCGACGTGAACCGGGGCGACGATCCCATGGAGGTCATCGTCCTCGAGCTCCAGCGCTGAGTCGCGAGGCGTCATGGAACGGAAGCCGGTCGGGTTCGGCCTGATCGGGACCGGGATGGCGGGCGGCTTCGGCGCCCGCGAACTGGCGTTCGTCGAGGGCGGGTTTCTGGCGGCGGTCTGCTCGCGCGACCCGGAGCGGGTGCGTGCGTTCGCCGCCGGGCACGGGAACCCGCGCGCCTACACGGATTACCGGGAGCTGATCGCCGATCCGGAGGTGGAGGTGGTGATCATCACGACGCCGACCGGCCTCCACGCCGGGATGACCCTCGCGGCGGCGGATGCGGGGAAGCACGTGCTGGTCGAAAAGCCGCTCGAAGCGACGGTGGAGGCGGGCGAGCGGATGGTCGAGCACTGCCGGAACCGGGGCGTGCGCCTCGGGGTCATCTTCCAGATGCGCTTCGGCCGGGTCGCCGACCGGCTCCGGGAACTGCTGGGCAGCGGCGGGCTGGGCGAGATCTGGTTGGCGGACGCCTTCGACAAGGCCAGCCGGTCCCCGGCCTACTACCGGCGGGCGGCGTGGCGCGGCACCGCCGCGCTCGAGGGCGGCGGCTGCCTGATGACCCAGTCCATCCACATCATCGATCTGCTGCAGCACCTCGTGGGACCGGTGGCCTCGGTGATCGGGCGCACCGCCACCCGGCGGCACAACATCGAAGTGGAGGATCTCGCGACCGCGCTGCTGCGCTTCGAGAACGGGGCCATGGGGGTGGTGGAGAGCACCACCGCGATCCGTCCGGCCCTCCGCTCGCGGCTCGAGATCCACGGGGAGCGGGGTACGGTGGTGGCGAACGCGCAGTACGACCAGTTCCTGGTCTGGGACGTGGAAGGCGTGCCGGGGCCGGAAGGGTTGCCGGAGACGCCCGACTGGGTGGATACCGACGACCCCTGGGCCTACCCGCAGACGCGGCACCGGGTACAGCTTCAGGACATGGCCGACGCGGTGCGGGAGGGCCGGGATCCGGTCCTCACCGGGGAGGAAGCCCTCCGCTCGCTGCGGGTCGTGAAGGCGATCCAGGAGTCCTCCGCGCGCGGCCGCGAGGTGTTCCTGAGGACTTAGCGAACGCCGCCCGCCGAGATGGCGCGCCGGCTTGGAACGCCGGCTTCAGCCGGCACAGCCCGCCGGAGGCGGGCGGAGGCGTATGGCGAATCTGCCCGATGGCGCGCGGACTCGAGATCGCGGCCTCCGGCCGGCGCTCCCGCCTTACGCGGCGTCCACCGCCAGCACGGCGCGCCGCAGCAGGTCCACGCCCCGGGCGCAGTCCTCCCACGACGTCCACTCCTCGGGCGAGTGGCTGATCCCGGCCCGGCTGGGGACGAAGATCATCGCCGTGGGAATGCCGTGGCGGGCGGTGTTCTGGGCGTCGTGGCCGGCGCGGCTCGGGAGCGAGAGCGGCTCGTGCCCCGCCTCCCGCGCCACCTTGTAGAGGAGCGCCCTGAGGCCGGGATCCATGTCGGCGGGCGGCTCGCGGAGCGTCCGGTGGATTGCGACGGTGCAGCCCGTCTCCCCGGCCAGCCGGTCGCCCCGCGCGCCGATGCGCTCGATGATGTCGTCCACCACTTCGTCCTTCAGGTCGCGCAGTTCGATCGGGAACCGGACGGCGCCCGGCACCACGTTGGCCGCGTCCGGCGAGACCGCGAGCTGGCCGACGTTTCCGACCTGGTCGCCCGGGAGCGCCCGGATCTCCTCGTGGACGGCGACGATCAGGTGCGCGGCGCTGAGCATCGCGTCCTTCCGTTCGGCCATCGGGGTGGTCCCGGCGTGGTTCTGGAACCCGCCGACGTTCACCTCGAAACGGTGGATCCCGACGATGCCTTCCACGACCGCGATCCGGCAGCCCTCCCGCTCCAGGTTCCCGCCCTGCTCGATGTGGAGTTCGAAGACGGCCCGCACCTTCCGGGGGTCGAGGACGGCGCGTTCCAGCGCCCTTGGGTCGAGCCCGTAGCGCTCGATCCACTCGTGGAGGCTGAGCCCGTCTTCGCCCAACCGGTCCAGCTCGCCGTCGTGGACGGCCCCCGTCGCCGCCCGGCTGCCGAAGAGGCCGTTCCCGAAGTGGGCGCCCTCCTCGTCGCACCAGACGACCATTTCCAGCGGGTGGCGGGTCTCGACCCGTTGCTCGCCGAGCGCCCGCAGCACCTCGAGCGCCCCCAGCACGCCGAGGGTTCCGTCGTAGTGGCCGCCCTGCGGGACGGTGTCGAGGTGGGACCCGAAGAGGATGGCGGGCAGGGGCTCCTTGCCCTCGCGCCGGCCGAAGAGGTTGCCGGCGGGATCGGTGCGCACACTGAGTCCGGCGCCTTCCATCTCGCCGGTGATCCAGGCGCGGGCCGCGAGTTCTTCCTTCGAGAAGGCGAATCGGTGGGCGCCGCCGCCGGGATGCGCGCCGAAGCGGGAAAGCGCGATGAGGGAATCGCGGAGGCGCCCGGCGTTGATTGCGAGCGCTGCTTCGCCAGCGTTCTCCGGGTTGGGAAACTTCTCGTCGCGGTCTACTGTTATATCCATACGACGTTCATTCTCTCGCGGAGCCCGATCAACCGTCCATGTTCTTCTTCGATCCCCTCTACTTCATCATGCTGGCCCCGGCCATCGCCCTCACCCTGTGGGCGACGTTCAAGGTCAAGCGC
>CAYUVU010000324.1:0-5308 GCA_964448205.1 uncultured Acidobacteriota bacterium | reverse complement strand
CTCCGCGCCCTTGCGAATCAACTGCGCCGCGAAGCCAGTTGGCGCCGCGCACGGCGCGACGCCAACTGGCTTCGCGGCGCAGTTGATTCGCAAGGGCGCGGAGGCCTCCATCCGCGGTTCAGCCGCAGACCACTGCCAGTCGCGTACCGGAGGGTGTCCCCGGACACCGCACTAGAATTCGAGCCTCCCCGCCGCCGGAGGACCACCTCATGAGTCAGGAACTGCTCGACCGTTACCAGGATCTGTGCGGTCGCGCCGTCGTCGCCCGGGGGTTTCTTTGACCGGGATCGCCTGAGCGAGGAGATCGCCCGGCTCGACGAGCGCCTGAGCGATCCGGCGGTGTGGTCGGCCTCCGGCGACGGCGAGGCGCTGTCCCGGCGCCGGGCGAGCGTGCTCGCCGAGCTGGAGCGGAGCTCCACCTTCGAGCGGTCGGTGGACGAGGTCGAGACGCTGGCCGAATGGATCCGGGAGGGTGAAGACGTCGCGGAGGACTTCCGCGAGCACCTCGACCGTCTCGAGAGCCAGCTCGACGAGTTCGAACTCGGGCGGCTGTTCGCCGGCGAACACGACGCCGAGGACGCGATCGTCACCATCAACCCCGGCGCCGGCGGGACCGACGCCCAGGACTGGGCCGAGATGCTCCTCGGCATGTACATCCGCTGGGCCAGGGGCCGGGGGTTCGAGATCGAACTCCTCGACCGCCAGCCCGCGGAGGAGGCGGGCATCAAGGGCGCCACGTTCGAGGTCAAGGGCGACCATGCGTACGGCCGCCTGCGCGTCGAGTCGGGAGTCCACCGCCTCGTCCGGATGTCCCCCTTCGATACCCAGCACCGCCGCCACACGTCCTTCGCCTCGGTGGCCGCCTTTCCGGACCTCGACGACAAGATCGAGATCGAGGTCGAGGAGGGCGATCTGCGCATCGACACCTTCCGGGCGAGCGGGAAGGGCGGCCAGCACGTGAACGTCACCGACTCCGCCGTCCGCATCACCCACCTGCCGACCGGGATCGTGGTCTCCTGCCAGAACGAGCGCTCCCAGCACCGCAACCGGGACAGCGCCATGAAGGTCCTCCGGGCGCGTCTCTACGACCGGGCGGTGCGCGAGCGGAAGGCCCGGGAGGAAGCGGAGAAGGAGAGCCTGGGGGACAACACCTGGGGCAATCAGATCCGGTCCTACGTGTTCCAGCCCTACCGCATGGTGAAGGACCACCGCACGAACCACCAGGTGGGGGACGTGGACCGGGTGATGAACGGCGACCTCGACGGCTTCATCAAGGCCGGCCTGACGATGGCGGCGCGCTCCACCGGGTAGGGCGCGGGTTTCGCAACGTAGCGGCGCTCGAAACTACAATCTCTCCATGCGTACTTTCCTCCGTTCCGGTTCCCTGCTTGCCACCCTGCTGCTCGCCGGAACCGCCTGTACGAGCGGGCCGCCGGCGTTCGACGAAGCGGCCTGGCTCGAAGGGGAGGAGGGCTACCGCCAGCGCGTCGAGGAGGAACTGACGGCGGACCGGAGCTGGTTGACGGTGGCCGATCTGCACTTCCTCACCGTCCGCGATCACGTGGTCGGCAGCGGAGAAGACGCCGACCTGCGCCTGCCCGGCCGGTTCCCCGAGGTGGCGGTGACGGTTTCCTGGACGGCGGAGGGCAAGGCGATCGCCCGTGTGGCCGAGGGAGTGACCGCGACCGTGGGAGGCGAGCCGTTCACCGAGGGCGAACTCGTGCTGGGCGAGGACGGCGCACTCCACCTCGACGACCGCCTCTGGTTCTGGCTTCACTCCAGCGGTGAGCGCCGGGCCCTCCGGCTGCGCGACCTCGACAACCCGCTGCGCACGGACTTCACCGGCCGGAAGTGGTTTCCGCTCGATCCCCGCTTCCGGGTGGCCGGCGCCTTCGAGCGCTTCCCGGAGCGGCGCCACGTGGAGGCGATCAACATCCGCGGGGACATCGAGGAGTACGTCTCCGACGGGGAGTTCGTCTTCGACTGGGAGGGGCAGGAGGTCCGGATGCTGGCCTTCACCCGTGCGAACGGCAACCTGTTCTTCGTCATGTCGGACCACACGAGCGGAGCGGAGACCTATCGCGCGGCGCGTTTCCTGACCGCGCCGGCGCCCGAGGACGGACACGCCGTGGTGGACTTCAACCGGGCCGTGAATCCGCCGTGCGGCTTCAACGCCTTCACCACCTGTCCCACGCCCCCGTCGCAGAACCGGCTGCCCATCCGCGTCGAAGCCGGCGAGCTGGCATACCACCGCACTTCCGCGAACACCGACTGACACCCCTTGGGCGTAGGCATCTCGGTGGCCCTCGACCGTGAGGTCGCCGGGGTCGTCCCCGAGAAGTTCGAGGGGTTCGCGCTCAATCAGGCGCGTTGGGAACTCTCGGAAGCCGCCGAGGAAGCCGGCCTGCCGCCGCTCGACGAGTTCGTCAGCATGAGCCCGGAGGAGTCCGAGATCCTCGCCGGCGACCTCAACTTCGACTCCGACGTGGATGCGGTCACCCCGGCG
Source organism: uncultured Acidobacteriota bacterium (assembly GCA_964448205.1). GTDB lineage: Bacteria > Acidobacteriota > Vicinamibacteria > Marinacidobacterales > Marinacidobacteraceae > Marinacidobacterium. The sequence continues at coordinate 2,802 of CAYUVU010000324.1, read as the reverse complement.
GGATGGTTCGACCCGCGCGACGGGCTCCGCCTGGTCCAGACCCTGCTCGGGACCGTTGCGGAGGGCCCCGAGGCCTTTCCGGGCGAGGACACGCTGGTCAACGAACTCACCGAACTGGAAGCCGTCCTCTCGGCGGCGGCCCGGGCGGGCGCGCGCTTCCGGCTCTCCGTGGCCTACTGACGGGCCGCCGGGCGGCGATCAGGCCCGGTTCCCGCGTTCCAGCGCCTGTTCGATGTGGGCGAGATGGTGCCGGCCGTGCCAGGCGTAGACCCCAACGGTGCGGGCCAGCGATCCTTCGCCTGACTCGGGGTTCACGAACGTCCGCTGGAGCTGGTCCCAACCGAGGCTCCGGATCAGGTCGACCCAGCGCGCGTGCAGGGTGTCGAGCAGGTCGAGCGAATGGCCGACCGGCGCTGACCGGTAGTCCGGTAGCTCCGCGACTGCTGCTTCGTCGTACGGCTTGATGACGGGCCGGTCCTCGGTGAGCGCCCAGCGGAAGCGCAGGAAGCCGTTCAGGTGGCTGTCGGGGAGGTGATGGACCACCTGCCGGACGGACCAGCCCCCGGGGCGGTAGGGAGTGTCCAGTTGCGCGTCGGTGAGCGGGGTCACGACGCGCCGCAGGTCCCCCGGCAGGGCGGCGAGGTCCTCGAGCCAGGTCTTGACGTGATCCTCGGTGATGGCCCCCGGGTCGGCGAATCTGCCGATCGGGAAGCGGAGGTCCGGACTCTCGGAGGCCATCGGCTCAGGCGCTCCGGGCGCTGAACTTCGCCGTCAGCCAGGTGATGAGGCCGCCGAGCAGGGTGGTCCAGAACACGAGCCAGAAGAGGACCTGCGGGACGAACCCGCCCCAAAACCACTGGCCCACGAGGCCCATGGTCGCCTCCATGTCCGGCGGATAGGCGTCGTAGTGCGTGCCCCAGTCGCCCAGCGTGGCGAACAGCATGATCAGGATGACCGGGATCCGGGCTCCGAGCCCGTAGACGAAGTTCGTCCGCAGCGCGCTGACGAAACCGGTGTCCCCGGCGCTCGCGTGCCGCCTGCCGAACCAGACCGCGAAGATGGGCGACAGCCAGACGATCCCGATGATGGCGCCGGCGCCCCCGGCCTCGCGGTTCACGAGGACGTCCGGCAACCCGCCGAGCGCCCCGAGCAGGCGGAGCGCGGTGACCGCGAGGGTGATCAGGACCGGGGTGCGGACGAGCGCCCAGGCGGAGGAAAACGAAGACGGCATCGAAGGGGCTCCTGTTTCCGGAGCAACCTCCGGACCGAGTGGCATCCGCCAGGGTGAGCGGGTCTCGAAAAGAGACGGGATTCTGGCAGACTTTGTTCCCTTCCCAAGGAGAAACATCGATGCTTCGCCCCCTGACCCCGGCGGCTTCCGCGGCCGTCCTGATCGCAGCTCTGCCCCTCGCCGGCTGCGGCGGCGCGCGCTTCGACGAGGACCGTCTCCTCGCGCACATCGCCACGCTGTCTTCGGACGAGTTCGGCGGGCGGGCGCCCGCGTCCCCGGGAGAAGAGATGACCGTCGCCTACCTGACCGGCATCTACGAAGAACTCGGACTCGAACCCGGCAACCCGGATGGGACCTGGGTCCAGGCGGTGCCCCTCGTGGGGTCCACCGCGATCACGATGCAGGCTTCGTCCGACCCCGGCGGCGACTGGGAGCCGGGGGTGGACTTCGTAGCCTGGACGAAGCGGGTGGTGCCGCAGGTCAGCGCCTCCGGGCAACTGCTCTTCGTCGGCTATGGCGTCCAGGCGCCGGAATACCGGTGGGACGACTTCGGGGACACCGACCTCGCCGGCAAGATCCTGGTGGTGCTGGTGAACGACCCGCCGGGCGAGCACCACTTCGGCGGCGACGCGATGACCTACTACGGCCGCTGGACCTACAAGTTCGAGAAAGCGGCCGCGATGGGGGCGCTCGGCGCGCTGATCGTGCACGAGACCGGTCCCGCGGGATATCCCTGGGAAGTGGTGAGCGGATCCTGGACGGGCGAACAGTTCGACCTGCGGACGCCCGGCGGCAACCTGGACCGGCTGGAGGTCGAGGGCTGGATCTCCCGGGAACAGGCGGTGTCGCTCTTCGGCGCCGCGGGTCTGGACTTCGAGGTGGCGCGCCGGGCGGCCACCTACCCGGACTTCACCCCGATCCCCCTCGAGATCAACGCGAGCTTCGCGCTCGAGACCTCGCACCGCGAGATCGACTCGAACAACGTGGTGGCCCGCATCCCCGGATCGGAGGCGCCGGGGGAGACGGTCATTTACACCGCGCACTGGGACCACCTCGGCACCGTGCTCGGGATGGAGGGCGACAACATCTACAACGGCGCCTTCGACAACGCCACCGGCACCACCGGCCTGCTGGCGCTGGCGCGGGCCTTCGCCGCCGAGGGCGCGCCGCGCCGCAGCGTCCTGTTCCTCGCGGTGACGGCGGAGGAAACCGGGCTGCTCGGCTCGCGTCACTACGCGCAGAACCCGCTCTATCCGTCGGCGGAGACGGTGGCGGCGCTCAACATGGACGGCATGAACGTCTGGGGCCGCACCAACGACATCACCGTGGTCGGCCTCGGGCAGTCGGAACTGGATGACATCGCCGCAGCGGTCGCCGCCGAGAGCGGCCGCGTTCTGACGCCGGACCCCGAGCCGGAGAAGGGCTTCTACTACCGCTCCGACCACTTCGAGTTCGCGAAGGTGGGGATTCCGGCGTTCTACCCCGACGGCGGGGTGGACTTCATCGGCAAGCCCCCCGGTTTCGGCATGGAGGCGCGCGCCACCTACGTGGCCGAGGCGTACCACAAGCCG